>NZ_CP142525.1:0-310630 GCF_051097895.1 Psychrobacter sp. HD31 | reverse complement strand
CTTTTGCCTGAATTTCTTCCAGCTTTTGGGTGGTGGTTTCATCAATACTAAATTCAAGTGGTGCTATTTCTTCTTCAGTTGTATCCTCGTCAAGTAAAGCATTCTCATCTGGCTGCTCACTAGGCTCTGTACCAGCAGAGTCTTCAAAATCTAACCATTCATCCGCATTTTTTGCTGATTTTTTTGTTGGCAATATACTTTCAACATGGATACCATCAAAATATCTAGTAGCAAATAAGTCATTTGTTAGTTCAACAATTTTAGAGCTATCATAACCTTCATTGACTTGATAACTGACCAGTTGCTCTAATAACTCTTTTTTTACTGGTAATTTATCAGGATCACTGGTTAACTCTCCTGTTTTTTTATCACGGGTAAAAAACACAATATCATCAAATGCATAACGGTTTCCAGACTCATACACCAAACTCATATCAGCAACATTATCTGGTAAGATAATATCAACCGATCTTTCTAGCCAGTCACCATCAAAATAGCCATATTGGCTACTCACTGCCTCAATCGCACCTTTTGTTTGCTTATATTGATGATGATTAAACACATCACCCACCTGCAAGCGGGCTTTATCACGGACATTTTGGTAAGGTTCAAAGTTTTCACCTTCGCCACCTACTTTAACGACTCGGTTTTCTACAACCACAGGTTCACCCAGTGATTCGATAACCACATCTATCTGCTTACTATCTGGTTGGGTAAACTTCATCTTGACATCATAGTAACCAACCGCCTCAGCAGCATCTTTTGCAGCCGTGCGTATGAGTGGCAAAGCCGCCATAAAGTCGGTTACCATATCAACAGGAAAGTTATCTATCGCAGCTTTAATATTTTTTGCCGGTTGCTTGTCGGTATCAACCGTAATTAATTTGCCTTTTTCTCCGTTAGCTTGGGTAGCAGAACGAATATAAATATTAGAATTAACACGTGCTAATGGCAATTGCCCATCATTAAACAAGTTTGCATATACCTGTTCAAATAAATTACCTTTTTGCGAAGATTCCGTTACATCATCTTTATCTTGATTGCTTTCAAGGCTATTTAAAGTGTCATTGATGAATGAGTTATTTGTTGGAGCACTATTATTAGTTGAACTGATATTGGTTGAACTATTATTGTCTTCTGATAACACCGGTGATTGGTCAGTAGGTAAAATAATAGGCTCAAGCGCATTCGTTAGGTTCGCTGTAGGTTTTGTTTGCGCTGGCTCGACTATCGAATCCACAGCGGTAATATCTAAACCTATTGGCTGTGTCGTACTCCCGAGCTTTGCAACAGGCATATTAAATTGTGCATTATTTTCTGCCTGTCTACTGGTTTCATCTAATTGGGATTGCAACTCTTTTTCTGTTAGCATTTGATAGGTTGATTTTTGACTTTGTCCATTAAGGTCAGCCAATACATCTTTTGCATTGCCTATAATAAAGCTGGTTGCTGTATTATTGTTGTTCAGTTCATTTTTTTGATGAATTCGGTTAAATAAATTTGAGTTTTTTTGTACAAGATCCTGTGCATAGGTTTCAAGTGCAACTTCAGAAATTAACCCAGCCTCAACCGCTTGTTTTAAACGTACAATTTCCAACGCTTGCTGTACTTCAGTATCAGACAGTTCAGTTAATTTTTTATCATTAACTTTTTTACCTTTATTTAATAAATCAACCCAATTACTACCTTCGTTATCAGTCACCTCATTACTTTTTGGGGTTTCTGTTGCAAACGCAAAAGCAGGATAGCACGAGAGGGCAATAAAAATAGCAGTAGATAACTTTTTGATTTTTGCAATATGAGAAATATTAGGCACTTCATGACTCACAAAATGCTTGACACAACTTTTCTTAGTTGAGAGCACCGATATATGAGCATTTGTTTTTAATTTTTGTAATTTCAAAATATAACTCTTTTCGTCTTTATCTGAATCTATTAATCTGGGGCTGTTGAACTGTCACGCTGACTTTAGAAATCCTTGCTAAGTCATTTAGATATCTAAATATTTGCATTTATCCCATTTATTCATTTATGTTATGTATGGTTTTATTCACATTAACCCTAAATTATTGTTATGATAGCGTGCAAAGATGAAAAAACCTAGTGAGAAATCATCTCATTTTGTTATTTTTTTTGACACAATAGACACAAAACAATAATAAATTCTATATATTTAAAGGATCCCCCATGTCTAACCAATTTCAGCTGTTTGGTTTACAAAGGTTTAGGTCAATGTTTGCTACCCAGTTTTTAGGGGCATTTAACGATAATGTGTTTAAGCAAGCGCTACTGTTGGTACTTACTTATTCTGCGGCTAGTCAAATGGGGATAGAAATAAGTATTTTAAATAACCTTGCGGCCATGCTGTTTATTTTGCCTTATTTTTTATTTTCAGCCGTTGCGGGGCAATTAGCCGATAAATACGAAAAATCAAAACTAACACGCTATATAAAAATACTTGAAATCATTATCATGATTTTAGCAACCGTTGGTTTTTTTATGCAGTGGTACTGGGTACTGTTTTTAGCATTATTTTTATTAGGGACACAATCAACCTTTTTTGGTCCCATTAAGTATTCTTACTTACCACAAGCCATGCATAGCGATGAGCTGGTTGGTGCAAATGGTTTGTTCCAAATGGGAACCTCTCTATCCATTTTGCTTGGTATGATTATTGCCGGCATTTTAACGCAACAAACCAACCCAACTGTTTGGATTTGTGGCACCGTTATGCTTGTCGCTATTTTAGGATATTTGGCTTCTACCCGAATACCTAACACACCAGCGATGCAACCAAAACTAAATATTAATTGGAACATTATCACAACCAGTTGGCAAACCGTACGCTACTTATATTCACTTCCTTTACTATTTTTCATTATTTTAGGCAACAGTTGGTTTTGGTTTTATGGCGCAACCTTTTTAACTCAAGTGCCCGAGTTTAGCAAAAAAATCTTACATGGTAATGAATCTGTCGTTATCTTTATGCTCATGCTATTTTCTGTTGGCGTATCAATTGGCTCTGTTTTGTGCAAAACCTTAACAAAAAACCAAATCAGCTTGCGTTTACTACCCTTTGGCATTGGTGGGCTTAGCCTTTTTGCAGTAGATTTATACTTTTCTCTTTCTGGCTTAAATGTTAACAGCCAACACCTTTATGACTTAACTGGCATATTTATGGTTGACGGTATCTGGCGAATATTTTTTGATTTGTTTTTCCTTGGTTTTAGTGGCGGTTTATTTATTGTACCTTTATATGCTTACATGCAGGCATATTCACCAGAAAGCCACCGTGCCAGAATAGTTGGCGCAAATAATATTTTTAATGCGTTATATATGGTAACTTCTGCAATTTTTGCTATTATTATGCTTAATGTCGTTAAACTAAGCTTACCTCAGCTATTTTTAGTAACTGGCATTTTAAACTTATTTTATGGTTTCTTTTTATACACCAACCTAAAAAAACATGAAAATAGTCTAACAATCCAAACACACGACTAGTTGTAAAAGCAAGGCATCATGTCAAAACTTAAAAAATGGCATTGAGACTTTATAAAAAATTGAGCAACACTTTTAACAATCTTACTACTGAGTAATTTGTATAACTTTTGCTAGGCTATACAAAACAAATAGACACATGGAACTAACGAAAACAAGGTTTTAAAATTATGAAAAAAACACAACTTCTTGGATCTGTCCTTGCAGCATCTATTTTAACAACACAAACTGGTTGTGTAACAGATGGCTCCAACCCTTTTTCTGGTATGGGAAGCTCATCAACAACAATTTCTAACGCTACGGGTAAAGCACCCACCCCGACTGTATCGATTAGTGATATCGAGTTTGTGCCAAGCGTTAGCATTGCAAAAAACCTAATGGGCGAACAATTAGATGTAACAAATGTTGATGCTTTTATTGCCGAAGCCTCGCCAAATGCCCGTCATTACCCACCAAATTTTCCAAACAAACAGCAACGCTACAACACACGCACCGCTATCAAACATTATGTTAATTGGATTGATGAGCATGCAATGGCACCCAATGCCTCTTACGATGTGCTAATACGTGCTGCGGAGCTAAACGGTATGGCTCGCAACTTAGACATGGGTTCAGAATATGCGGTTAGAGCCAGTAATTATGTTGCAAAGGCCTTAAAACTTAAAAGCACGCCTGAAGCAAACACGCTTTATGGTTTTTTACTTGCCGAAGGTGGTGGCTTTAAAGAAGGGCAAAAATATCTCGATCGTGCCATTGCACTTGGCTCAAAAGAAGCCATTCAGAGCGCTGCACAAACAGATTTAATGAGAGATAGACGAAGCTCCGCTTTATCACGTTTAAAACAATTAAAATTACAACACCCGGTGGATCCTATTTTAGATCAGCAAATTGCCATCATAGAAAGTGGTAAATATTATATTTGGGATATTCCTGCACCAAACATTAACGTTAAACACATTTATTAATTTTTAATTCTCAATAAAGCATTCATGCTTTGTACTCTCTGTTTTCTATGATTGTATGTTAAGATAAAACCCAGCTAACCGTTGGGTTTTATTTTTTTAGTTTATATTTTAAAGCAAATTTTAAGAGATATAACATGCTTGGCGCTCGTAAAACACAAACAGTATTAAAACAAACAATCGTTTTTACGGCGATTACGGGTGCAGTTGTCCTCAGTTTATCAGGCTGTAGTACTATTTCTGTCAAATCACAAGACCCGATCGAGCAGTTAGTCAAGCAACGTGAAAACGTCATTACCTCAAAAAATCTCAGCTCAAACACTTATTCTAGTTTACATACAGCAGGGCTGGATGAACAAAGCTGTTTTAGTGACTTTAATGATTGCCTAACACAAATTAAAGACAGTCAATACTCGACGGCTTACACCCCCCGTCAACTATCTATTTTGGCTGAACTCCATTACGACCATGCTTTAAAAATTACCAAAAAAAAGCAATGTAAAACCTTTTTTAATAAAAACGGACAAATTATTGCCCCGGCAGTCAATCAAACTCAAGCCTGTATTATTGATTACCAAAGCAACTTATTGAGTGCTATACGCTATAGTTATGCTTATTTGTTTTTTGATCAATTAACTAATCAAAACTATAAAAAAGCAAAGCTGGCAAATGATTTAGATTTTCAAACGCAAGATATTTATAATGCGGCTAGCAATAATATTATAGAAAGCCTTTATAAAAGTGCCAATGAACAGCCATCTATCAATCATGACAACAAAAAAATTAACGCTAATCAACAGTATCGGTTAATGAGCCGTACAATTGCCAATAACCAACTAAACGTTTTTGTGCCCAACGATCAAAAACTCACCAGCTCATCGTTTAATAAAGCGGGATCATATGCAGATATTGAACACTTAACCCCAACAGCAAGCTTAAAGCTTTCTGGCTTAAACACCATCAGTAAAAGAGCAGGCTTTGGCACTAGCTATCTAGCCCAACTGCATGGTCGCCAAAAAACCAGTGTCTTTAATGAGTTGGAGTCTTCTAATAACAACCAAACACAATACGAAACTGATGACCCACATACTCGTATCTACCCAACAGGAAACTTGCTTTTAACCAGTGTTATCCTACCAAAAGGTAAAAATTTAGATACTGTGTTATCTACGCATTCATTTAACATACACCTTTACAGTCCATTTAAAGATAAAACCGTTAACATATTGGGTGATGAATACCCATTAGCTGCAAACTTTACAGCAAGTTATGCCAGCTGGCTGGTAGAAAATCAACTATCTCAAGTTGGCTATTTAAACATGTTGTACCAAAAACAGCATCAAAGCCTACCTCGTTTATTTATGCTGGAACCCTACAACCCTAATAAACGAATAATCATTATGATGCATGGGCTTGCTTCAAGCCCCACAACTTGGGTAGGACTAACCAACGATATTTTAAATGACCCAAAATTACAAGAAAGCTATCAAGTTTGGCAGGTTTTCTACCCAACCAACATGCCTATGTTAGAAACACGCTATCAAGTGCAGCGGTTGATTTTAGCAGCTTATAAATTGATAGATGCGGACAATACAACGACTGCTGGGAAAAACAGTGTGATTATTGGTCATAGTATGGGAGGGGTGATTTCTCGCATGATGCTGTCAGACAATGATTTAACCAAAAATTTTAATGACCTTGTTAACAGCCCCAACGACCCAGAAGCAATACAAAATAATGAATTAAACAACTTTTTATTAAACACCTACCATCAGCCATCATTAGCAGGGCGTTTTAAACTCAATGCCATACCACAAATAGATACTGCTATTTTTATTTCGTCTCCTCACAGAGGGACTAAGTTTGCCGATTTATGGTTTACTAAAGCTTTACGTAAAATTATAAAGCTGCCCGCAGAGATTGTACGACTTGATATTGGTAATGAAGAACAAAAAATTTCTAATACCTCTTTAGGTGCATTACTGTTAAGAAACGGTGCAAGCCAATTAAGTGATAAATCTGCTTTTATGCAGCTCACCAATAATGTAAAGATTAACTCAAGAGTTAGTTACCACAGCATTATGGGAAATGCGAAAGATGAACTGGTATCGCGCTTAGAAGTATTTGAAGATAATCAAAGTTCGGATGGTATTGTGCCTTACAAAAGCTCACATCTTGAGGGAGCAAAATCAGAGACCATTATTTCAGGTGGGCATGATATCCATACCAACCCAAAAACAGTGGTCGTTTTACGCAAAATTTTGCACACACATTTAAAAGCACATCCCATTAAAAAGTAAACTGTACAAGTAAACGATAAATTTTTTTGTTTGCTAGTAATAGCTACTCTATTCCTGTCCTTCTAATGCCCTTTTTACAGGCGCAAAGCTACGGCGATGTTCAGCCAATACGCCATGTTTTTGTATTGCTTCTATATGTGCTTTGGTTGGATAACCTTTGTGGTTCTCAATTTTATAGTTAGGGTGTTTTTTTGCAAGCGCATACATTAAGGCATCTCGGCTAACCTTTGCCAATATACTCGCAGCGGCAATACTGCTATCGGTTGCATCCCCTTTTACCACTGCTTGCTGTGTCGTTTGACTAGCATGCAATCCAAGTGTTTGATAAAACTCTGTATCAACCTGTGGCACCTTATTACCATCATATAAAAAAAGCATTGGTTGGTTTTTTGTTGATAAACCAGCTTTATTTACCTCAGACATTAATGCAGCAAGCAACTCATCGCCTGCTATTCGCATCCCCAAAAGGGAGGCTTGCAAAATGTTAATTTCATCAATGACACTGGCAGGTACTTCTACAATACTATACCCAATGGCTACTTTAGGGATAATTTCAAACAGTGCTTCTCGTTTTTTTTCGCTAATTTTTTTTGAGTCATTAATGCTGCTAATTGGCGTGTTTGATAAATCTAGCTCACTAAACAGTCCAGATAAATCTGATGGTAACATAACCGCACTCACCGTCACACTACCAAGTAATGGACCTCGACCTGCCTCATCAATGCCTATTTGTAATTTATCCTTTGATACATTGCTAATATCTGATTCCACCATGCTATCGAACTGTTTACTTAACTGCTTGCAATTAATATGCGTGTTTACATTAATGGTATCAGGCTCAAATAATACAGCTTGGCGTTTTTCTCCTAACCCAAAGTTATTATAAGAATGATGAATTAAATCAGATAAAACAATTTTTTTTGTTGTCATAATGTGGGCTTAATTTATATAAAAAATAAAAAGGTACTTTAAAGACATGTTTTGTAGCATGTGAGAATAAACAAAGCAAAAGTGAAAACTAAAGAATAATAAAATTAATAGTCGATATTTAATTAGCTAGCCAGTGCTCAATGACACAATCTGCTGGTGATTGATTACTTTGCTGCCTTAATAGATTACTTTGTTCAATTAAATAATTAATCTGCTTATCTGCACTATTTGGTTGCAGCATTTGATTAACCAAACGGCAAAGGTTATCAGTATTTGCTTCTGCTTGTATCAACTCTGGCACAATTTGCTTGCCAGCTAAAATATTGGGTAAAGCAACATAAGGTGTTTTAACCAAACGTTTTGCAATTTGGTAAGTTAAATTGTTTAGTTGATAAACCACAACCATTGGCGTGCTTAAAAGCATCGCCTCTAATGTTGCTGTACCCGAGGCAAGTACAACCAAATCACTGGCTGCCATTGCCAACTGACTAAAATTAGGTTGACTTGCATCAAACACCACGGTTACCGCTTCTTGCACGTGTTTTGGTCTTTGTTCCAACAATTCTTGCACTATGTATTGGTGGTTTTCATCAATCGTAGGAATAATAAAACACAAATTTTTATCAATTAATAGCAATCTATGGACGCTATCTAAAAACAATGGTAGCATCGCATTTATCTCGCTTCGGCGAGATCCTGGCATCATACAAACCAGTTGGCTTACTTCATCATAACGATTAACAAAAAACTGCTGTAACCCTTGGTTATCCCATACCAATTGAGTCCTTAAATCAAGTTTGGGTGTATTTAATAAGTAATCGTCTATTGAATGAAGCAATGAATGCCCAACACACTTGGCTGGATGATTATGTTTTTGATAAACAGGCAATTCAAATGGAAATAAACACAGTACCAAATCGGTTGCTTTTTTTATCCCATGTATGCGTGACTCTCGCCACGCCCAAACCGATGGACTAACATATTGCACACAATACACACCGTTAGGTTTAAGTTTTTTTGCCACCCGTAAGTTAAAATCTGGGGCATCGATACCAACAAAAATATCAATATTTGCCTTATCAAAGGCTTGCAAAATTTCATCTCGTGCTTTAAATAAATCTGGCAAATGTTTAATGACTTCAACCAGTCCCATCACGGCCAAACGCGATAAAGGAAACAAGCTTTTAAGCCCTTGTCTTTGCATAGTTGTACCACCAACGCCAACCCAGTTAATGTCTGAATGTATGGCATTTAGCTTTTGCATAAAATCACTGCCTAATGCATCACCTGAAGCTTCTCCTGCCACAATACCAATCGTTAGTGGTTTGTTTCTTCCTTCAAGCTTTTTTAGTATTCGCTTATCGATGCTCATCAGTTCATCCATCATTACAAGTGGTTTATAATAAGAGTTGGTTATCACGCTAAATTTTAACATAAAGTTAACGGCATAATTTTATGTTAGCAAATTTACATAACTATTTTTTTTAGTTGCTATTAAAGTTATTCGACAATAATTCACCTTAAATCACTTGTAAATCTAAACTATGGCAAGCATAATTGTGGTAACGTGTTTTAATCTAACTTATAAAAAACTGGAAGATAATTATGACAAGCCAACCGCTAGAAGAATTACCCACTCATAACCCTGATATTGATGATTTGAATATTGAAAAGTTCATCCCTTTGTTAACACCAAAAGAGCTAAAAACAGATTTACCACTGACGCCCATTGCACATGATACTGTTAAATATGGGCGTGAAACCATCCAAAATATTTTAGATGGCAAAGACAAACGTTTACTGGTGGTTGTCGGTCCTTGCTCAATACATGATGTTAAAGCGGCTAATGAATATGCCGATAAATTGGTTGAACTGGCTAAAGAAATTGATGATGCCATTTTTGTTGTGATGCGTGTGTATTTTGAAAAACCTCGTACAACCACAGGCTGGAAAGGTTTAATCAATGACCCAGATATGAATGACAGCTTTGATATAGAAAAAGGTTTGCACACTGCCCGTAAGTTATTATTAGATTTAAACGAGCGTGGTCTGCCTTGTGCAACTGAGGCACTCGATCCAAATACACCTCAATATATGCAAGACTTAATTAGCTGGTCTGCCATTGGTGCACGTACAACCGAGAGCCAAACACACCGTGAAATGAGCTCTGGCCTATCTTGCCCAGTTGGTTTTAAAAATGGTACTGACGGCGGAATGACCGTTGCGGTTAATGCCATGAAGGCAGTTCAGTCTGGTCACAGCTTTTTAGGGCTATCATCTGATGGCAAAGTAAGCATCATTAAATCAAAAGGCAACCAATACGCTCACGTTGTATTGCGTGGTGGTTCAGCTGGTCCTAACTATGATGCAACCTCGGTAGCACAGGCAGAAAATGATTTAGCCAAAGGCACGGTTAACGGCAAAATCATGATTGACGCCAGCCATGCAAATTCAGGTAAAGATCCATACTTGCAGCCAATGGTTATCCAAAACGTGGCAGAGCAAATCCAAAATGGTAACAAGTCTATTATGGGGTTAATGATTGAAAGCCACTTAAAAGGTGGTCGCCAAAATTTAACAGATGACCTTGAAGATTTAGAATACGGCAAGTCTATTACCGATGGTTGCTTGGATTGGGACAGCACCGTTGCCGCCCTACGTAACTTGCGTAATATGGTTAAAGATGATTTGGCTAACCGTTAAATAGCCACTCAATATGAAAGCCAAGCAGTTGCTTGGCTTTTTGTTTTAACCGATTACTTTTTTATATTTTAAAGAATTATTGAGCCTACATTTCCATGGCATCTTCATATTCTTCTTGTTCCCATTCTGTGTTTTCCGTTTCTAGTTCTAGTGCCATTTTTATATTGTTCATCTTTTTCTCTCTCTATCAAACCATCTTTAATCTTATCTTTATTTAAGTAAGTCTATTAAAGCCAGTAAAGATGTCAGATAAATGACAATATCATTACTGGATGATTAAATTAGTAACGACCCTAGCATCAACATAAGTATCAACATATCAAAGCAGCAGAATAAAGCAGTAAAATCAATAATTTTGAAAAATACAATTTGATGCCATATACCGTTAATCTAAGATTATAAGATAAAATACTAAAAAAATTTGCTTATTTATTAAGCATATAATCTGCTGTTTTTATGATAGTCTATGCATCATCGCAAAAACATCACTTAAATAAAAACAACTATGACAAAGCCGTAATACCCAAAATCATGACCGAATCTTCATTGACCACCGCCAAAACAACACACACACAACCAACAAGTGTGGATGTCAAAAAAACGTTTGGCTTACTCATCACGCTTTATTTAGCACAAGGCTTACCCCTTGGTTTTATTACCCAAGCCTTACCTGCCATATTGCGTGAGTATAACGTATCGCTAAAAATGATTGGTTGGACAGGCGTGCTACTTGCCCCTTGGGCATTAAAGTTTCTTTGGGCACCCATTGTAGACAGAGTCTATCATCAAAAAATTGGGCAAAGCCGAAGTTGGATACTACCGATGCAATTTTTTTCGGCAATATTGCTTTGTTTTATTGCTTTTTTTAACCCTGAAAAACTTGCCGATTTTGAAACGCTGAGAGTCTTATTTTTTGTTTTATTTTTTCTTAATTTATGTGGAGCCAGTCATGACATTGCCACAGATGCCTTTACCACTCGCATTTTATCAGACGGGACATACAGCACAGGCAGTTCGGCACAGGTTATTGGCTATCGTACAGGGTTGATACTTGGCGGTGGCGTGTTTTTAATGGTTATGGACTACTTAAGCTGGCAAGCCAGTTTTATGGTGTTGTCAGGTTTTATTTTGCTTAACACCTTACCTATTTTTATCCATAAAGAGGCTAACTGGCAGTCAAACCAACTTTCAACTCACCAAACACACCCTGTAAGTAATACATCAAAAAAGGCATCAAACACAGCGTATGGCTGGTTTAAAGAACAATTTGGCTACTTTTGGCACAATAAAGAAATGCGTGCCTGGTTGTTGGTTTTGTTAACTTTTAAAATTACAGATGGGCTGAGCAGTGGCATGGTCAAACCAATGATGACGGATATGGGCATTAGCCTAAAAGACATTGGACTTTGGGGAAGCGTGCTCGGTTCTGCTGCTGCCTTAGTTGGTGCAGCTTTTGCCGCTATCATCATGAAGCACATACCCCGTACTACAGCTTTGGTTAGCTTTAACTTTTTACAAGCCATTACAACAGGCTTTTATGCAGTTTGTGCCTATTTTTATGAAAAAAGCAAGTATGAGCCAGTCAAGCAACTTGATAATTGGGTAATTTACTTTGCCAATACTATTGAACACCTTGCCGCTGCCATGGCGTTGGTCGCAATGCTTAGCACCGTCATGCATTATGCAAGAAACAAGCAAGCTGGCAGTGATTTTACTTTTCAGGTATGTATGTTAGCCATGTTGAGTGGTAATGGGCATATCATCAGCGGTTATATTGCTGAGGCATTAGGATATACTGGCTTATTTAGTTTAAGTATGCTGGTGGGCTTGGTTCTTTTATTACCCATCCTGTATTGGCATAAAGTACAAGCAAGATAGTTACCTAAATACCTAGAATGAGTTATTGCTTAAATAAGTAGGTAAGCTGCTTAAGCTAAGCGCATTCGTGTTGTGTTGCGTTTCATTACACAACACGAATGCGATATATCAATAGGAATACCTATATTAACCCGCTTCTTGTTAATCCTATCTTTACAATCCCTTGCCAAAATAAACCAATAACGCCTTAACTTTCTCAATCCGTTTTTTAGCATCCTCTAAAACAGCTTCTTTAGTAGCCGTATAGCGGATACCTGTCGCGCCATTCATACGATACTCATTTGGCTTAGATTGAATTAACTTAATAATTGTTATCGCATCAACAGGGGTATCAGGCGCAAACTCAAAGGTTATAGCACTATCACTGGCATCAATTTTAGTAATGCCGAGCGGCTCTGCCAGCAAGCGTAACTGATGAATAGCAAATAAGTTGCCTGTTTGTTCTGGCAACGCACCAAACCTATCAATCATTTCAGTACGAATATCAGTCAATGCTTCTTTTTCATCCACATTACTGATACGTTTATAAAACATCAAACGTTGATGAACATCATGCAAATACGCTTCTGGGATAAGTGCTGAGCAATGCATATTGATGTCTGCTGTTAATGATAATGGCGCCGTCAGATTGGGTTCTTTACCTTGTTTAATCGCCTTAGTGGCTCGCTCCAGCATATCCATATATAAGCTAAAACCAATCGCTTGCATATTGCCAGACTGCTGTTTACCCAATAGCTCCCCTGCCCCACGGATCTCTAAATCCTCACTGGCAAGCATAAAGCCTGCGCCTAATGTGTTGGCACGTTCAACCGCTTTGAGGCGTTTTTTCGCATCGCCTTTTAAACCTTTTAACGATGGCACAAGCAAGTAGCAATAGGCTTGGTGATGGCTACGCCCAACACGCCCACGCAATTGGTGTAGTTGAGCCAAGCCAAATTTATCTGCCCGCTCAATAATGATGGTGTTGGCATTTGGCACATCAATGCCCGTTTCAATAATGGTGGTGCAAACTAATACGTTATGTTTTTTGTGATAAAAATCATGCATCACTTGTTCAAGTTGACGTTCATTCATTTGTCCATGTCCCACGCCAACTCGAGCTTCAGGCACAAGCTCTCGGATACTCTCTGCCATTCGCTCAATACTCGCCACATCATTATGTAAGATATACACTTGCCCGCCACGCAATAGCTCACGCAAAATAGCCTCTTTCATAACGGCATCACGTTTTTGCATGACAAAAGTTTTGATGGCCAAGCGACGAGCTGGCGGTGTTGCAATTATCGACATGTCACGCATGCCAGACAGCGCCATGTTTAAAGTACGAGGGATTGGCGTTGCCGTCATCGATAAGCAGTCAACATCCGACTGCATGGCTTTAATGCGCTCTTTATGGCGTACACCAAAGCGATGCTCTTCATCAACAATCATCAAACCAAGGTTGTCAAACTTAACATCTTCTTGCAAAATTTTGTGCGTACCGATAACAATATCTACCGTGCCATCGGCAAGACCTGACATCACTTTATCCTGATGTTTTTTACCGCCAAAACGAGACAAGCTTGCAATATTAATTGGCCAATCGGCAAAGCGGTCAATAAAATTATCCGCATGTTGCCCAGCAAGTAACGTGGTGGGCACAAGTACCGCCACTTGATAGCCTGCATTAACGGCAATAAATGCAGCACGCATGGCAACCTCGGTTTTACCAAAACCAACATCACCACAAACCAACCTATCCATAGGTTTGTTTTGCTTCATATCATAAATAACCGCATCAATGGCATTAGCTTGGTCTGGCGTTTCTTCAAACGCAAACTGACTGGCAAATAAATCATAAGCGGTTTGTTCTACCTTAAAATGGATACCTTCTTTGGCATCTCGGCGAGCCTGCACGTTAAGCAATTCTGCCGCCACATCATGGATTTGTTCCAGCGCTTTTTGTTTTGCTTTATCCCATTTGCCACTGCCAATTTTATGTAATGGCGCAAGGGCTGGATCGCCGCCACTGTAGCGACTAATCAAATTTAAATTGGTTACAGGCACATAGATACTGGCATCATCGGCATATTTTAAATGAATAAACTCTTGCTCATCATCCACATTACCCTGACCATTAACATCAAGCGTTATCAAGCCTTGATAACGCCCAATGCCATGTTCAATATGCACCACAGGGCTATCAATGGTCATTTCGGTAACGCTTTTGATTAAAAACTCTTCGGATACATCAGACTGACGACGGCGGCGGGTTTGTAAAACCGTGCGACCAAAAAGCTGAGTTTCACTAATGATGATAAGCTGATTTGGGATAAACACGCCACGTTCTATTGGCGCGATGGTTAGACCAACTTTTGTTGATTTAGATTCAAAAAACTCAGCCAAATTATCATAAACGACCACGTCCAGCTTATCTTGTAACAAGTCGAGTAAAATCTCACGCCTGCCAGCGGTTTCAGCAACAATCAATATAGGTGTTGTGCCTTTTGTATGACACTCTGCTGAATTGGCTTTAATAAAACTTAGTAAATCTTCTAAGGGTTCTTCTTTTTGATGGCTAACGGGCAGCTCTGGAGGCGTTACACTTTCATCAAAAAAGACATGACTTGCCGAGCTGCCACCTTGCAGTGCGCTTGCCGAGAAGTACACACGAGGATATTGGTTAATTTGCTCATTTAGCTGATTGGTAGCAAGATACAGCAAATCAGGTGCCACAATCGGCTTATCAACATCATGGCGTAAATCATCATAACGTTTAGCAATCTGCTCCCAATGATTTTGTGACTGCTGACTGGCAGATTCATCTAGGATAAAAATACTATCTGCTGGCAAATAATCAAAAATCATTGCCTGCTCTGTCCATGTTTCTAAATCAAAAAATAATGGCTGGTAGTACTCAACACCAGCTGGTGCAATACCTTTCATCACATCAATATGTAGTTCCGACTTTCGACTACTGGTGTTTGGGAACATGGTCGCAAAGTTATTTCTAAAAGTTTCTCTCCCATCCTCTAATGGAAACTCCTTTGCTGGTAAGATTTGAAAACTGTTAATCGTCTCGGTTAAGTCTGGTAATTTATGCAAATCATTGATGACATCATTACCCTCTTTTAGCATCTCTTCTAAATCTTTGGCTGTTAATGTACGCTGTGTTTGCGGATTAAAAAACTTAATCGTCTCAATTTCATCATCAAACAAATCAATACGCACAGGGAAAGGCTGCCCCATCGCAAATAAATCAATGACACTACCTCTAATAGCAAACTCACCGGGTTCAAATACATTATCCACCACCCTGTAACCTGCTTTAGTAAGTTGTGTGCGCTGTTTTTCTACCTCAAAAGTATCATTTACATTTAAGTCAAAATGCTGACCAATTAACCAGCTTGCTGGTGCAACACGCTGCATCAAGGTTTGTATGCTAATCAGTAAAATGCCTTTGTTTGGCATGTCAGTCAACAAATTGATGCGCTCGGATACAATATCTTGATGAGGCGAGAGCTCATCATAGGTGAGTGTTTCCCAATCTGGAAATACATACGTATCTACACCACAAAACCTCAGTTCAGTTTCTATTTGATTTAGCTGGTTTTGGTTAGCAGTAACCACCACTTTTAAGCGTTGATTGACCTTATCGTCTGCTAATTTAGTAAGGCTCGCTAACCATAAACTCACACTCGCCCCATGCACAGGTGAAAGCTTGCGATGTTGTGCTACAGGTTTAGTAGCAATTGGGAACAGTTGATTATTTAAAGATTGGAATGTAGTTGTTAGGGATGAGATAGGCATGGCTATAGATTAGGTCTAGATAAATAAAGTATGAAAGTGGTTATTATAAAGTCATTACTGGTTAAGCAAAAGATGCAATACCATTTTTTATGAAAATAAAAAAACACCTTAAAAGCATTAATGATTTATAAAATCAATTATTATTAAAAAAAAGTTAGTCACTCAGGCAAACAATAAGTTAGTAAATCTTACTATTTAACAATATAAAAAACCCTCGTTTGTTTATGACACTTTAGTTAAAAATTTGTAAAAAAGCATTTTTTTTGTTAAAGTTGTTAAGTTTTTATTTATCTTTTGCAAAATTTTTGTGATTTTGCATTTTTTTGTTTTAATTTACAACGGTTTTATTATTTAGTTTTGGTTAAATATACATAAAATCTTTGCAATTCAAAATCCATGCTTTTTTTTAATATTAATAAAAAAAACTTATCGTATCTTATTGCTCTAGGTAAACTGTGACAGCTTTCTGATAGCAACAAAGACATGACATATTGTTATTTTTAAAATCACAAAGAATTTTGCATACTTTTTTAACAACCCAAAAGGTTAATTATGCAGAACAAGTTCAATAAAATCCCCAAACCACTTATCGAGAGATACCGAAAACGCTTATACAAAACAAAGCATGAAGTCGGTGAACACAATGTTGAAGTTATGGGGATGGATATTCATAACCCTGTTTTTATTATGGCAGCAATGTTGGTCATTGGTTTTGTTACCTTTGCTTTAGCACAGCCAGAGTTGTCAAATAGCTGGTTAAACGGTGCTAAAGGATGGTCGGTAAATAATTTTGACTGGTTGTTTATGCTTACCAGCAACATTATTTTAATTTTCTGTATTGGGTTAGTTTTCTCACCTTTTGGTAATATTCGTATTGGTGGCTTAAATGCCAAACCAGAATTTACTCGTATGTCATGGTTTGCAATGTTATTTGCAGCCGGCATGGGTATTGGGTTGATGTTTTGGTCAACGGCTGAACCTCTTGCTTATGCCAGTGGCTGGTATGGTACGCCATTAAATGTAGAGGCTGGCTCGCCAGAAGCTTTTCATGCCGCTATGGGAGCAACCATTTATCACTGGGGCTTACATGCTTGGGCAATTTATGCCATTGTTGGTCTGGCATTAGCCGTTTTTGCCTTTAACTTCCGTTTCCCACTCAGTTTACGCTCAATCTTTTATCCCCTGTTAGGAGAGCGAGTCTGGGGCTGGACTGGACATCTCATTGATACCTTAGCGGTATTGGCAACCATCTTTGGGTTGTCTACCTCTCTTGGCTTGGGAGCTCAGCAGGTTTCCAGTGGGTTGAAATTCTTATTTGGGATTGATTTGGGACTCAATGTTCTAGAAATTGGTGTCATTGCTTTTGTAACTATGATTGCTGTCATTTCAGTGACTCGTGGTCTTGATGGTGGTGTGAAGGTTTTAAGTAACCTCAATATGTTGGTTGCATTGATTTTCTTCTTGTTTGTTTTCATGGTAGGTAATCCGCTACAGTCTATTGCAAAAATCGGTACAACAACCATGGACTATGCAAGCTATTTCTTGCCTTTGTCTAATCCTGTGGGGCGTGAAGATAGTGACTTTTATCACGGTTGGTCAGTATTCTACTGGGCATGGTGGGTGAGTTGGTCACCATTTGTGGGTATGTTTATTGCCCGTATCTCCAAAGGGCGTACCGTGCGTGAATTTTTAACTTCAGTTGTTATTATTCCTACTGTTGTGACTATTATCTGGATGTCCGTATTTGGTCAAATCGCTTTAGAGCAGTACGCAAATCAAGTGGGTGAATTGGCAAACGGTGTCACCGATGCCTCATTAACCTTATTCCAAATGCTAGAGCATTTACCTTTAAGTACAGTAACCTCTATCATCTCGATTATTTTGGTGATGGTGTTTTTTGTTACTTCTTCTGACTCAGGTTCTTTAGTCGTCGATACCATTACCTCAGGGGGTAAATTAGAAGCCCCTGTACCACAACGTATCTTTTGGGCAGTTGCTGAAGGCTGTACGGCAGCAGCCTTGTTGTATGGTGGTGGTAAAGAAGCATTAAAAGCATTACAAGCAGGGACAGTCAGTACAGGATTACCATTCTCGTTTGTACTCATCATCATGTGTTTTAGCCTGTGGCTAGGTTTACGTAAAATTTATAAAGCACGTGAACAACTGATTGATGAACTAGAACAACACTAATATTCAAGCAGATTAAAAAACGCCCATTAGCTAATAAGTTAATGGGCGTTTATATTTGTAATTAGTTAACTTTATAAAATTAATGTAAAGCCATCTTAGTCAAAAAAAGTGCCTACAACCTTACCCTTTAAGGTTTGGTCAATAAATGGTGTGTTTTTACCATTAGATAGCATGCTTTGACGGTTCACTTGCCAGCATTGATTTGGGTCAATAAGCACTGATCCCTGGATTTGTTGATATTCATCACTGATACCAGCAATTTTTGCCGGATTAATACAAATCTTTTCGACCAATTGATTCGGTGTTAATACCCCCTCTTCTACCAGCTTACAAGCTAACGACATAAAGGTATCAAAGTTTGATATACCAGGGCGAGTTTCGGCAAATGGCGCTTGTTTAGCCGTATCCGCTAACGGCTCATGGTGGCTACAAATCGCATCAATTGTGCCATCAGCCAGCCCGTTACGCAGTGCTTGTTGGTCAGTATTACTACGTAGCGGTGGTAATACATATGCCAGCGAGTTAAAGCCTTCTAGGCTGTCATCTGTTAAATGCAACTGATGCATTGCCACATCACAAGTAACAGGCAATCCTTTGTTTTTAGCCCAAGCAATTAACTCGACAGACGACTTCGTTGTCAGTTGGCTAAAATGTGCTGATATGCCTGTTTCTTCTACCATCAACAGTTGTTTTGATAAGGCAACTGTTTCTGCAATCCAAGGGATACCTTGCAAACCATGAAAAGAAGCAATATAACCCTCATGTGCCACACCACCTTCTGATAAGCTGGGCTCATTAGGGTAAAAGAATACTTTTAAGCCAAAAGTTGCTGCATATTCAAGCGTGCGGAGCATAACCATGTCATTTGCAAAGGGTCTGCCGGCATTTGTAACCGCAATACAGCCGCCTTGTTTTAATCCGGCAACATTCGCAGGGTTTCTGCCAGCGAGTCCTTCGGTCAATGCCCCTAAAATATGTAGATGAATACCCCCATCGTACCAAGCCCTTTCTCTTAAGCCTTTAAATAATGAGCCATTTTCTAAAATAGGATCTGTATCTGGCGGTATCACCACATGTAAAAAACCATTGTTACGTGCTGCCATGCCTTCTGACTGCAGGGTACCATGGTGTTGTTGTCCTGGCTCGCGCAACCTTGCACATAAATCAACAAGTGGTGGCAATAACCAGTGTCCAGCAGTGTTTTTATTACTTAAATCTGGTTGTTTAAAACTTTGAGGTAGTAGGTTTAACATTTTAGTCATGGTTATTCTCCCATCTCAGAAGTTTTACTTGGTTTTGTTGTTGCTTGTGTCATTTGCTTGCGATAGTCACGTTGCCCTTCCATTGCAAGTGATAAAACCGCCATACGCACTGCAATGCCATTGTTAACTTGCTTTAAAATAACAGACTGGTCTCCATCGGCAACACTGGAGGAGATTTCGACACCTCGGTTCATCGGACCTGGATGCATTACTAACGCATATGGGCTTGCCTTAGCAACCCTTTCTGGCGTTAAGCCATAAGTTTTAAAATACTCACTTGATGATGCCAACAATGGCGAGCCAATTCGTTCATTTTGAATCCTTAGCCCCATTAATACATCACAGCCTACAACCGCATCATCAATATCTTCATACACAGTTACCCCATACCGTTTAATGCCTTTTGGTAAAAGCGTTTGCGGGGCACATACTCTAATATCTTTTACGCCAAGCGTTTTTAATGCACTGATATCAGAACGAGCAACACGAGAATGCTTAATATCCCCAACGATACAAACTGATAAATCTTCAAATGGTTTTTTTGCTTCTCGATGAATGGTTAACATATCAAGCATGCCTTGCGTTGGGTGCGCATGCCAGCCATCACCACCATTAATAATAGCAATATCGGGCGTGACCTCTGTTGCCATAAAATGTGCAGCACCCGATGCACTGTGACGAACAACAAAAATATCGGCACTCATGGCTTGCAAATTCCATAACGTATCCCTTAGGCTTTCCCCTTTTTTGGTACTAGAAGTGGCAATATCTAGGTTCAATACATTTGCACCCAACCTTTTTTCAGCAACTTCAAAAGTGGTTCTTGTTCTGGTCGAGTTCTCAAAAAACAGATTCATCACAGTCACGCCTTCTAAATCGGTGGCATTAGATAAATGACCGTTTTCATCAAAATAGCTTTCTGCTTTATGAATAATTTGCTCTAATTGCTGTTTGGACAAACCTTCCACACCTAAAAAATGGCGTATCCCGCCCCCTTTAGTTAATTGTGGCTGACTGAGTGATGCATTTAAGCGGGCATCGATATCCATTTGGGTTTTATCATTCATAGCAATTACCGTTTTGAGGGTTGTACATAAAAAATTGTGAATATTTAGCCAGCAGAGCTTATTTTCGTCACTTATCAAAAAGACAAACCTTTTGAAATTTGATAAACTCTGTATAAAAATTTACAGTTTATTTTACCGAATTTTATACGCTGTCTAAAGTATATTTTAACTTAAATTGTGAGCGAACATGTATGCGCTACTATTTATGTATACATTAGTATAAAGTTAAACTCAAAATTGACTCAACAACGCCCTATTTATTGGTTTGATGACATCAAAACAGGATAAAAAATGATAACCCTTAACACGTATTTAAATGAAAAAAACCATACATCCCCTGCTATTGCAAGTGCCGTTAGCACCATTGCAAATGTTGGTGTTGAAATCAGCAAGCTGTTGCAACGTGGTGCATTGGCAGACATCCATGGCGAAGCAGGCAACCAAAATGTGCAAGGTGAAGAACAAAAAAAGCTAGATGTTATCTCTAACGATTTACTGTTAGATGCTTTATCGGCAAATTCTGTTTGTGCAGGGGTTGCTTCAGAAGAGTTAGATGATGCCACACCAGCCAATCCAAACGGCGAGGTTTTAGTACTTTTTGATCCACTTGATGGCTCTAGTAACATCGATATCAACATGAGTGTGGGTACCATATTTTCTATCCTACCCTACCAAAACCAAGGTTCAGAAGTTACTAATAATGACTTTTTACAAACAGGGCGCAATCAATTAGCCAGTGGTTATATTGTTTATGGTCCTTCTACCATGCTTGCAATTACATTTGGTAATGGGGTTGCTATGTTTAGCCTCGACCCAGCTAGTAATGAATATGTCCTGATTGAAGAAGCGGTAAAAATTAGTGCCGCCACAAATGAGTATGCTATCAACGCATCTAACTACCGCCACTGGTTGCCACCAATGCAACAGTATATTGACGAGTTAATTGCCGGTAAAGATGGCGTACGTGGAAAAAATTATAATACCCGTTGGGTAGCAGCTATGGTTGGCGATGTACACCGTATTTTATGCCGTGGTGGTGTTTTCACCTACCCATTTGATACCAAAGACCCAAAAAAACCAGGCAAACTACGCCTAATGTATGAGGCAAACCCAATGGCATTGCTAATTGAACAAGCAGGTGGTTTAGCAACAGATGCCGTCAATAATATTTTAGATATTGAACCAACAGATATTCACCAACGTGTCCCAGTTGTGTTAGGCAGCAGTGAAGAAGTTGAGCGAGTCAAAGCATTGCACGCTTAACAGTTTTTGTTGTTGAACATTGATTGATATTTAACTAATATGGGAGTGTATCGACATTCCCATTTTTTATATTTTTTGTTTTTTAGGGATTAAAAATGAAAAGCCAGTTAACTTCCGTTATCTCCTCACTACCTGAGATGCATCATGGTTTCTAGTATTGCCCACTACCAGCAAGCTTTAGAGCATTTACAATCTAAGCAGCAATACCGCCGCATCCCTGCCTTAACGCATCATGGAAAATTTGTTGAGGTAGATAATAAAAAGCTGTTAAATATTGCCAGTAACGACTACCTTGCCATTGGTATGGACAACAAGCTACAGGCAGATTTTTTAGATTACATTGCTGACATGCCGACGGATGAACGACCCAAACTGGGTGCTACCTCATCCAGGCTGTTAACAGGCAATGATACCCAGCTTAGCTTGTTAGAAAATGAGTTAGAGGTTTGGTATGCATCCACTGAAAGTAAAGAGCTAAAGCATGCAAGTTTTCAAAAGTCTGCGCTCGTATTTAATAGTGGCTATCATGCCAATATTGGTTTGTTACCTGCATTAACGCGATTGCCGGTTAAAACAATGATTATTGCCGACAAATTGGTACATGCCAGTATCATTGATGGACTGCAACTGTCAAAAGTTAATAATAAAACCGATTTTAAACGTTATCGCCATAATGATTATGCACATTTGCAAAGCCTGATTAAATGCGTTGCCGATGATATCCAACGCATTATTATTGTGACAGAAAGCATCTTTAGTATGGATGGCGACAAAGCAGATTTAAAAGAATTGGTTAAAATTAAGCAAACTGACAAACGTATAGAACTGTATGTTGATGAAGCGCATGCCGTTGGCGTATGTGGTAAAACAGGTTGCGGCGTTGCCGAGGAGACAAACACCATCGGTGATATTGACTATTTAGTAGGCACATTTGGTAAGTCATTTGCCAGTATGGGGGCTTATTTAATTTGCGAACCTGTTGTAAAAAAATGGCTAACCAATAGCTTGCGCCCATTAATTTTTAGCACAGCATTACCCCCAATGACACACGCATGGAGCCGTTTTGTTTTAGCAAAAATGCCTTATTTAAATGATAAGCGCAAACAGTTGCATACTTTATCAAGCCTGACAGCAAAAGCCATAGAAGAAAAAATGCAACAAGCTAACCCAAGTCAGTCTGCCATTATTCCCTATATTTTAGGCAGCAATGCATTGGCCTTAGATAAAGCACAACAATTACAACAAGCGGGGTTTTATGCCCTACCAATACGCCCGCCAACTGTGCCAGCAAATACCGCCCGTGTACGTTTGGTTATGCATGCAGCAATAAATGAGCAGCAGCATAAAAAACTGCTACAATGTTTATAGTTTAATCATCTGTTTTTATTATGTCACAACCTAACACCCTGTCTTTATCAAAACGCAAACATAGTATTGCAAATCAATTTGCTAATGCGAGCAGTTATGGAAAGCATGCCACTGTACAAAAAAAGATTTGTGCGCTAATCACACATCAAGCTCCAGTAAAAAACTACGATAGTATTTTAGAGGTTGGCGCTGGTACAGGCATACTTACAGAGTATCTAGCAAAAAAGGTATCCGCAAAAAGTTGGCATATTAATGATTTAACCAACAAGTCTACACACAAAATTAGCCAAATATTGCCCAATGCCAAGTTTTATTTTGGTGATGCCGAATTGATGGATTTAGGCACGAACCATGACCTTATTGTTAGCGCCAATGCAATTCAATGGTTTGATAACCCCTTAAGTTTTATTGGTTCTTCTGCACAAAAGTTGCGGTCAGGTGGGCACTTATTATTCAACACGTTTACACCCAAAAATTTTTATCAAATTAAAAATATTACCGGTTATGGGTTGCAGTACCCTACTGTTGAACAATGGGAAGATGAGTTAAATAAATTTGGCTTTAATCAAATCGATATTAGCATTCATAATTATACGTTATGTTTTGATACCCCAGCTCAAGTATTAAAACACATCCGAGATACAGGCGTATCTACCGCTAATAATAATGAGTCAAGTTTTGTGTGGACAAAATCTTCATTACAACAATTTTATTGCCAATATACAAACCAGTACAGTAATAGCAACCAACAAGTTGAGCTATGTTACGAGGTACTATTAATCAGTGCAGTTAACTCCTAGCAAATTGTTTTATTTTTAGTGCCATAAAAAATCACGGCATAAAAAAACCACAGCGCTTAGCCTGTGGTTTTATATTTTTTATAGATATATATTTATCAGTTAGTCATTTTCTGGTGACATAAATCGATAAGTAACACCTGCTAAAATTGCACCCACGATTGGCGCAACCCAGAATAACCAAAGCTGCTGAATCGCCCATCCGCCAACAAAAATTGCTTGGCTTGTACTACGAGCTGGGTTAACAGAGGTGTTAGTAACTGGGATACTGATTAAATGGATTAGCACCAATGCCAAGCCAATGGCTAAACCTGCAAAACCAGCGGGTGCTTTAGAGTGCGTTGCACCCAAAATCACAATTAAAAAGAAGAAGGTCATAACCACTTCTGCTACTAATGCAGCTACCATGTTGTAACCACCTGGAGAATGCTCGCCATAGCCGTTAGCAGCAAAACCACTACCAACTAAATCAAACCCTGCTTGACCAGAAGCAATAAAATAAATGATTGCAGCACCAACAATTGCCCCTAAAACTTGCGAAACAATGTAAGGTACTAAATCTTTTGCAGGGAAACGACCACCCGCCCATAAACCAAAAGAAACTGCAGGATTTAGGTGACAACCAGAAATATGACCAATTGCATAAGCCATGGTCACCACGGTTAAACCAAATGCCAGAGACACGCCAACAAAGCCCACATTTAAAGCAGGGAACAGCTCAGCATTTGTGGCCAAAACCGCTGTACCACAACCGCCAAGTACAAGCCACATAGTGCCGATAAACTCAGCCATTAATTTTTTCATAACATTACCTCAATTGTAACCATTATTTTTTAACATAAAAATTTAACATAAATAGGAGTTATTCCTATTTAAAATATTTGATAATTTAATAGTAAACCTGACAAAGATGCCAGTCAATTTTAGTTACACAACCGCATACAAAAAGTACTAATTAAACGTTTTAATCTACCGTTATTTATGATTGCACACTATAAAGGTAAGGCAAAAAACTAAGCAGTTAGCTCAGTAACATCTAACGCTTTTATCATCATCTGAATATTTTGGTTACCATTCCACTCATTAATATCTAGCTCAAACAGCACATGCACTTTACTTGCTCTGTAATCCCAGACGCTATTATCATAATTAAACCAAATGGCATCAATGGGATACTGCACCTCAGGATATT
This sequence comes from Psychrobacter sp. HD31, assembly GCF_051097895.1. GTDB lineage: Bacteria > Pseudomonadota > Gammaproteobacteria > Pseudomonadales > Moraxellaceae > Psychrobacter. Next base: position 285,431 of record NZ_CP142525.1, on the reverse strand, counting down.
TTAAGCTAAATTTAAGATGCTTATCTTTTAAAATACGATGATTAATTACCTCAAAAATCCCATCAAAAGTTGGTGCTACAAAACCATGCCCCCAAATGTTGGCTTGTTTAAGGTTATCAACAAACAATAAGCTAAAGTCTTGCCCTATCAGTTGTCCATCGGTATATTTTTCTTCTGTAAATACTGCATCATCAACCGCTTCTAATATTTTATTAAAAGCTTTTGTAAACCCACTAAAGTTGGACCTTTTAATCGTTAAGCCTGCTGCCATTGCATGCCCGCCAAAGTGAGAAACCAACTCTGGATTTTGTTGTGCTACTTGTTCTATTGCATCCCGAATGTGGATGCCAGCAATCGACCTTGCAGAGCCTTTAATTAAATCGTTATCATCTGTTTTTGCAGTATCAGCGGGAGCAAATACAATGGCAGGTTTGTAGTAGCTTTCTTTTAGTCGTCCTGCCACAATGCCAATCACTCCTTGGTGCCAATCGTCTTGATAAAGCACAAGAGACTTATGCGTTGGGTTATGATGGTTTTGGTCAGAAGATAAGCAAGCGGTATCATCAAAATTTTGCTTATCTTTAGCGACATCTCCCTCATCCAACTCGGCGTCAACCGATGCAACATCATTCGCCAATGTTTGAAGCACTGCATCTGCTTCTTCTCTCATTTTGCTTTCTACCGAACGGCGCTGTTTGTTTAAGGTATCAAGCTGATGTGCCAAACGTTGGGCAACACCCCAATCATCTGTCAGTAGGCATTCAATACCTATTTTCATATTATCCATACGCCCAGCAGCATTGATGCGTGGTGCAATCACAAAACCAAAATCCTGTGAGGTGATTTTATGATGGTCTCGCCCTGTTTGCTCTAAAATTGCAAGTATGCCAACCGAGCAACGCCCAGCTTTAATCACATTTAAGCCATGGTGTACTAAAATTCGGTTATTTTGGTCAAGCACACCCACATCGGCTATTGTTCCTAATGCAACTAAGTCCAGATGTTTACTCACTTGATAGCTAGATTTGCCTTGCTCTCGTCGGTGTTTTGCTAAACGCCCAAGCACATAAAATGCCACGCCAACGCCAACTAGTGATTTACTTTCAAACGCGCAGTGTAACTGGTTAGGATTCACCACTGCCTCAGCAGGTGGTGTGGGTTTGGTGGTCAAATGATGGTCGGTAATAATCACTTCAATGCCATGCTCATGCGCTTTGGCAACGCCTTCGTGGCTAGAAATTCCGTTATCAACGGTAATGATTAAATTAGGATTAAACTCACGGATACCAAGCTCAACAATTTCTGGTGTTAAACCATACCCATATTTAAAACGGTCTGGTACGATAAACGACACCGTAGCACCACTTGGTTTGCCAAGTTCTGTCAACACCCGCATCATTAGGGCTGTACTGGTCGCCCCATCGCAATCAAAATCACCGACAATTAAAATACGTTTTGCATCATCTAACGCTTTGTCCATTATCAAAACAGCATCATCAATACCCAACAAACTATTGGCTGGCAATAAGTCGGTTAATTGCGTTAGTAATTGATTGGCATCCGTAATATGACGCCCAGCATAAATGCGTGCAAGCGTTGGTTGGGTTTTTGCTAGCGGCTGTAGTCCAGCAGGTAGCTCACCAGTATAGCGAAGGGTTAATGTTAACATATCATTATTGTAGCGTTTAAATAGTGGGTTTCCAAGCAGCAATGTTTGCGCAACTTAACAAGGTTATGATTGAAAAACTTAAAAAAGACATAATATAGTAATCATGAGTTTTTAAAATCATTAACATATTATGCATATAATTGCTGATAATCCTATCTTTGAATCGATTAAATAAAAAGGTATAACAATGAGTAACGCCAATATCCCTAATGAATTACCGTCCTACATTGACCCAAGCATAGATTTAAATAAAATCCGAAAACAATGTGAAGATATCGTTAACTCACGTGCTAAAGTCTCTGCTGGCGTTGCCATTGTGCCAATCCCTTTTTTTGACGTCGCTGTAGATGCTGGTATGCTGACTGCCCTACTACCAGAAATTACCGCCAAATTTAAGCTGATTGAAAACCCCTCAGATATTAGCAAGCTCGGTAGTGAAGACGAACGCTATACAGAACTAAAAGACCGTGCAATATCATTTGCGGGTTTGATGGCAACACGTGGCATGGTTAAACAAACCATCCAAGGTTTTGGCACGCGTATCCTCACTAAGCAAGTGACAAAGTACATCCCTTTTGGTGGGCAAATTGTTGCTGCCAGTATTGGCTATATCATTTTTAAAAAAATAGCGACCGACCACATTGATGAATGCCATAAATTGGCACATCAAATTCAATTGCGCTCTATAAAACCAGAATAACGCACTAAACAATGCCACCAAAAACCACAACAGACACGACTCATATTGTCGTGTTTTTTGCTTTTAAAGCTGACAAGACTAAAATATTCAATTATAGTTAAACTACGCAATGTTAACTTTTTCAGCAACCCTATCCATTTATTACATACAAAATACAACATGCTTAAAATATTACATACATCAGACTGGCACTTAGGCAGACGACTTTATGGACAAACACGTTATGAAACGTTTGCTGCCTTTTTAAACTGGCTTTATGATTGTATCGTAAAACAACAAATCGACGTGTTGATTGTTGCTGGTGATATTTTTGATAGCATGACCCCAAGCAACAAAGCACAGGCATTGTATTATGAGTTTTTAGGCAGAATATCTCAAAGTGGTACATGCCAACACATCATCATTGTTGCTGGTAATCATGACTCCCCCAGCCTACTTGATGCCCCAAAAGACGTATTAAAGTTTCTCAACGTACATATCATTGGCACTGCTTGTGAAAATATTGAAGAAGAAGTGATTACCTTAAATAATAAAAATAATGAGCCACAAGCCATTATCCTTGCCGTACCCTACTTGCGTGACAAAGATGTTAGAAAAAGTAACGCTGGCGAGTCTAGCACCCAAAAGCAGTCACAAGTGGTTGCAGGCATAACAAAACATTATGCTCAAGCAACCGAGTTTGCCGCACAAAAACAAAATGATTACTTAAAAAAATATGGCAAAAAAGTGCCTTTAGTCGCCACGGGGCATTTGATGGCAATCGGTGGCAAAACCACCTCTGATGATGGCGTACGAGATTTATACATTGGCAGTTTAGGTGGGGTTTCTGCCAATATGTTTGATCCAATTATTGACTATGTGGCTTTAGGGCATTTGCACGTACCACAATTGGTGGGCGGAAACGAGCATATCCGTTATTCTGGTTCGCCCATACCTATGGGCTTTGGCGAGGCTAACCAACAAAAACAAGTTTTATTAATCGAATTTACGGATGAAATGCACATCAAACCAATTAACATACCAACTTTTCAAAGGCTTGCCCAAATAAAAGGAGATATGGACCACATCACACAGCAAATTAATCAACTAAAAACACTTAATGAACCTGTTTGGATAGAGGTAATTTATAACGCCAAGCAAATAGTTAGCAATTTGTCAGAACAACTGCATCAATTAGTACAAGCAAGTGATATTGAAATTATTAAAATTAACAATACGCAAACCTATCAAAAAATATTAAAACAGACAGAACAGTCTGAATCCCTTCACGACTTAAGCCGTGAAGACGTCTTTGCCCGTTGCTTAGAAACGCACGACATCTCTGAAGACCAAAGAACTGAACTTATGGCATGTTTTCAAGAGATAGTTTATGAAATTGAGCATGACGATGTAAGGGCAGAATAATGAAAATCCTATCTTTAAAACTAAAAAACCTAAACTCACTAAAAGGTGAATGGCAAATTGACTTTACCAACCCAGCCTATCAAGATAGTGGGATTTTTGCCATTACAGGACAAACTGGTGCTGGTAAAACCACAATTTTAGATGCCATCTGTTTGGCTTTATACGGCAGAACGCCTCGTGTTGAAATCAGTAAAAGCAACAATGAAGTCATGACTCGTGGCAGTGCTGAGTGTATGGCAGAGGTTGATTTAGAAATAAAAGGCAAAGTTTACCGCTGTAATTGGTCACAACATCGAGCACGTAAAAAAGCAAATGGAAACTTACAAGATGTTACCCACACCTTAAGCCGATTGCAATCACACCAACACCATACAGGCACAATTTTAGAAAGCAAAGCCACTTTAACAAAAAAGCAAATTATTGATCTTGTTGGTATGGATTTTGAGCAATTTACACGTGCGGTTTTATTAGCACAAGGTGATTTTGCAAAATTTTTAAAAGCCAAATCGGATGATAGAGCCAATATTTTAGAAAAAATAACAGGCACAGACATTTATGCGGCCATCTCTCGCCGAGTATTTGATAAAAAACGCAACCATGATGGTAAATTAAAAGAACTAACGGCTACCCTTAACGGGATTGAGTTGCTATCAACAGAGCAAGTTGAACAGATACAACAAAAAATAGACGCACAACAAAAACAGCAACAACATTTTACCAGCACCTTAGACGCCCTCAATGAGCAAATCATTTGGCAAAAAACCATCGCACAATTAACCAATGATATTGCCAACCAAAACACCCAACTTGATAACGCCCAACAAGCACTTACCGACTTTGCACCACAAGCCAAACAGCTAAAGCAGGCAAACCAAGCGTTAGAAATTGATGGGGACTATTTAAAACTGGCGCATAGTGAAAAATTGCAAAGCGAGTTGATTGAAAAACAAACCCAGCTCAATAACCAGTTAGACATTGAACAAAAAAATCTTGAATCTAGCAAAACACAGCTCCAAAATGCCCATGCTAGCTTCACACAAGCTAACACACTATTAGAAACGCAACTTCCGATTATCAATCAAGTCAATACAATTGATGGCGAGTTAAAACATGCCAAAAATCGTTTGGCAGAAATAACACAACATCATACAGAGCAACAAAACAATGTTAGTCAAATAAAACAACAAATTGATGATAATAAAACAATAATAGAAAACCAAAAAAGCAATTTATCAGATGTTAATCAATATCTAAGCTTGCACCCTACTCATGCAAATTTAAGCATTGAATGCGATAAACTGACACGCTTTTGCAACAGCATTAAAAACCTACTTTTAGCTAATAGCGATGCAAAAACTGAATTGACTCAGCTGACTGAACTCAGCAAACAGCTTGAACCTAAAAAACAAGCCGTTAATCAAAAAATTAAAAAGATTGAGCAAGAGATTAACACGCATCAACACAATTTAAGCACACAACAAAATAATGTGGCTACCTTGCTAGCAAACAAAACCATTGTAACGCTAAGAGCCCAACTCACCGAAGCAAACAGCCATCAACACCTGTTAGACACCCTTGTGCAACAACAAACACCTTTGGCAAATTTGGTAGAAACCAAACAGCAATTAATCACACAACGCACAGAGTTAAACAAACAACTTGATACACAGCAAAGTACGTTAGACCATCTCAGTCAAAACTTAAAGGCAAAACAAGAAAGCCTTGCCTTACAGCAAAAAGTCATCAAGCTAGAGCAACACATTGCTGCGCTAGAACAAGATGAAGCCTGCCCCATTTGTGGCGCAACAGAGCATCCTTATTTAAAAGATTTAGCGCATGGTTCTCATCCGCATTATGATCCAAGTAATCCACAAATTGATAAACTCAATGAGATAACTGTACAAGTTGATGCACTAAAACACGAGGTAAGTACTAATCAGTCTTCTATTTCTCAGCTCAAACAAAATATTGCGGTTAATACCACCCAGCTTAATACCACTTTAGCTCAAATTGAACAAATTTATTGCCATATCCAATCAACACAACCACAACTAGTGAACGCACTAAAAGTTGAGTCGCTTGACGCAACCAGCACCCGTGTTTTAAACAGCAAGTTGGTTGATTTGCAAAGTAAGCAGCAACAAAAAATAAAATCAGCACAGGCAATCATCAGCCAGCATGATGAGGCACAGCAACAAATCACCCAAATAAAACAGGTATTACAGCAACACACAGAGGCACTTAACCACACTCAAAAACAGTTGAGTGATATATCGGTTGAAGAAAAATTATATAACCAAAGAATAGAGCATATTAACAACCGCATTAATAAAAACTTTATTGACTTAAACAGCCAAACTGACGAGTTAGAGACACTGTTACAACGCCATCAACACTCTGCGCCCACAAAGCTAAAAGCCAGTATTGCGCAATCACACTTGTTGACAGTTAATGATTACGAACCATTGATAGATAAGCTACGCAATATTTATGCAGAATGGCACACCTTAGAAAAAACCTATCGTCACACACAAGAAGAAAAGATTGAACTAGAAAAATCAATCAGTGTTTTTGACTCTAAACAAAACCAATTGCAACAGCAATATACGCAAAATAGTCAAATACTTGATGAATTAGGCAATAAACTGACCGAGCAACAACTTGCCTACCAAAATAAGATAAACGATAGACAAACCTTATTTGCTAATAAAAACCCTATTGAAGAAGAACAAGGGTTGCGATTGGCATTAGAGCAAGCCCAACACACTTATATAAACATTAAAGAGCAACAACAAAGTTTACAAAATAATGTCAACCACCTCTTAAAATCACTGAGCGAGCTGGCAATATCCATTAATGACAACCAAGCAACATTAACCCAGCAGCGCAATCTTTTTAATCAAAAACTTGGCAAACAGGGCTTTAGAGATACCCCACACTTTTTAGCTGCACGCCTACCTCAAACACAGCGAGCGCATCTTACCAAGTTACATGATGCACTTACTTCCGAGGTTGCTCGGTTAACAACCATGTTAGAAAATAATAAGCACTCGTTACAGCAACAACGGGATAAACAATTAACAAAAACACCATTAAATGAGCTATTAGCATTAGAGTCACAAACCAAACTACAAGTTAATAAGATTGCAGAACAAATAGGCATTTATACCCAACAGCTTAATGAAAACAAAGCCAAGCAAAACAAAACAACCCAACAGCAGCAAGCGATTGATAAACAAAAAAAAGACAATCAAATGTGGGATCAATTAAATATGCTCATTGGCTCAAGCGATGGTAAAAAGTTTAGAATTTTTGCCCAAGGACTAACATTTAAAGCCATGATTCAAAACGCGAATGCACAGCTACAAAAAATGAGCGACCGATATTTGCTAATCATGGATGAAAATGAGCCACTTGAACTAAACGTTATAGATAACTATCAAGCAGGCGAAATACGCTCTTGTAAAAATCTATCGGGTGGCGAAAGCTTTATCATCAGCCTTGCTTTGGCTTTGGGGCTTTCACATATGGCGAGCCAAAACATCAATGTTGACTCTTTATTTTTAGATGAAGGCTTTGGCACGCTGGATGAAGACTCGTTAGACATTGCGCTAGACACGCTTACCAGTTTACAACAGACTGGCAAACTAATTGGCGTTATCTCGCACGTACAAGCTTTAAAAGATAGAATCTCTACTCAAATTAAAGTAGAAAAACTAAGTGGTGGCATCAGTCAAATTAGTGGCGCTGGTGTTAGCCACTGCTAATAACCCACTACCCCTAAAATTATTAAAATATGTATGGATTTTTGTTAACTATCATTCTCAGGTTGTGCTAAGATATTTGCCATAAAATTAATTTAAAGATATCCCCTCAGAGCGACTCATGACATTATCTGTAAGTTCACAAAATAACACCATCAACTATCAAGATATATTAAATATTGTTGCCGAAGACTTTGCTATTATGGATAAGCAAGTTTTTGGTAGCCTAAACTCAAAAGTTCAACTGGTGATGAGCGTATCACAACATGTGATTAACGCAGGTGGCAAGCGTATGCGCCCTTTAATTACACTGCTTTGCTCACGCATGCTAGATGACCAACCCTCAAAACGTGCCATGCATCTAGCTGCCATTACCGAAATGCTGCATACGGCAACGTTAGTACATGATGATGTGGTAGATGAGTCTGGCTTACGTCGTGGCAAACCCACAGCCAATGCCACTTGGGATAATCCAACCGCTGTGTTAGTTGGTGATTATTTGATTGCACGCTCGTTTAATCTGTTGGTTGATTTTAAAGACCTCACTTTATTAGAAATCTTTTCTGCTGGTACTTGTGACATTGCAGAAGGCGAAGTTTTACAACTACAGCATCAACACGATCCCCATGCAACCGAAGAAGATTACATGCGCATTATTGATGGAAAAACCTCGCGCCTGTTTATGATGGCAACCCAAGGGGCTGCCTTACTACAAAATAAACCTGATTTATTGCCAGCTTTATCAAGATTTGGGCAACACTTTGGTAATGCTTTTCAAATAATTGATGATGTCTTAGATTATAGCGGCGACGCCAAAGTTATGGGCAAGAACATGGGAGATGACTTAGCTGAGGGGAAGCCTACCCTGCCTACTATCAAAGCATTAGAGCTTTTAAAACAAGATAATCAAAAAGATTATGACCTACTACGAGTGGCAGTACAAACTGGTAATGCAGATAATGCCGACCAATTAATTAAGATTGTACAAGATTCGGGGGCATTAGCCTATTGCCAACAACGTGCATTAGAAGAAACCAAACTTGCCCAGCAAGCATTAAATGAGCTACCTAACAATATATATAGAGAAGGGTTGCAACAATTAACTGAGTTAGCAATTTCTCGTTTAGTATAGTTATTGAGTCTTTTTTTAATAGAGATGTGTTTACACAGCAACAAGCAACTATATTGATAAAGCTCCACAACCGTGGAGTTTTTTTGTAACCATGCCTCAATTATGGTTCGTTTCATTTGGTCTTTTAAAAAAAAGTCATTGATAATATTAGGTTGTAAAGCAAAAGTAAAAACATTAGAATTAATCGAATAAATATTCATTTTACATTTTTAAAACAAGAATTACCTTTTTAAATCAAATTTACCAACATTTAAAGTACAAAGGATTCATTAGATGAAGCTTTCCTCTATCTCTTTAGTATTATCAGCAGCGTTAAGCGTTGAAATGCTGACAGCATGTAGCCAAGGGCAAAATGAACAGGCAGCAGCTCAACAAGAAATGCCTCTTGCCGTTGTTAATATCATGCCAGTGCAGTTTCAGAGTATACCGCAATTTAAAACCTTTTCGGGTAGAACCGTTGCTTTTGAAAGTTCAGAAGTACGCCCTCAGGCAACAGGTATTATTGAAGAAATCTTATTTAGAGAAGGCTCTCCCGTTAAAAAAGGGCAAGCTTTATATCGTATCAATGCAGACAACTATACCAATGCAATAGAAAGCGGAAAGTCTGCCATCGCACAAGCCAATGCCAGCTTAACAACAGCTAAAGCGTCACGTACCAGTGCACAAGCTTCTCTACTTAGCCAAAAAGCATTACTAGAACAAGCGCAATCAAACTATAACCGATATACCCAGCTTTTAAGTCAAGATGCTGTATCGGCGCAACTGGTAGATCAAGCAAAAACAGAAATTAAAACCGCACAAGCTGGTGTAAAAGCGGCAGAAGCTGCCATCGCACAAGCCAATGCAGGCATAGAAACCGCAACCGCAAACATTACAGCAGCTAAAGCAACTATGTCAATAAGCCAATTAAATGCAAGCCGAACCATTATTACCGCACCAATTTCTGGCATTACAGGCAGCTCAAACTTTACAGTTGGTACACTCGTCAATGCAAGCCAAGCAAATCCTTTAGTGACGATTACTAAAACAAATCCAATTTATGTTGATATCAATCAGTCATCATCTCAAATGTTACAGTTACGTCAAGACATTGCTTCAGGCAAAGCAAAACAGGGCATAAACTCAGTAGAACTGATGTTAGAAAATGGTTCAAGTTATGAGCAAAAGGGTCAGTTAGCACTGCGTGAAGTGAACGTTAATGCATCAACTGGTTCGGTTACTTTGCGTGCCGTGTTCCCTAATAATGGTTTACTAATGCCTGGGATGTTTGTTACTGCACGCATGGCGCAGTCAGTTATCCCTAATGCCGTTTTACTTCCTCAAAGTGCCATTATGCGAACACCAAAAGGCGAAACACAGGTTTATATTGTAGATGATGAAAATACGATTAAAGTACGCCCTGTAACCGTAGATGGTGCATATAAAGGCAATTGGGTTATCACCAGTGGTTTGAGACAAGGTGAAAATGTGGTTGCCATTGGTGGCGCTAAAGTTAAGCCAGAACAAAAAGTAAACGCTAAACCAATGCCAAATAAAGATGATCACGTAAGTCAAAAGCCCAATAAAAATAGCCAAGCCGAATCAACACAACAAAAAGTAATTGATGACGCCCCTGTAAAAGCAAAAGAAAAACCACAAGCAGAGGCTCAAGCGCAAACGCCAAAAACACCTCAACAGGCAGCTGATGAGCAAGCTCAAAAAGAAGCGGCAGCAATGGCTGATCAAGTAGATGACAGCCAAAACTAATCCATACAAAGTAGGAAAATAAAATACCATGTCACGTTTTTTTATTAATCGCCCTATCTTTGCATGGGTGTTAGCCATCTTAGCTATTATTATTGGTACATTGGCAGTTTTACGCATGCCAATCGAGCAATATCCACGTATTGCGCCACCAACCGTTACTGTAAATGCGGTGTATCCAGGCGCTGATGCTAAAACAGTTGAAAACTCGGTAACTCAGGCAATTGAACAACAGATGAAGGGGCTGGATAACTTGATGTATATGTCATCAAGTAGCTCATCAAATGGTTTATCAAAAACAACTCTAACATTTAATAACGGTACAAACCCTGATACTGCACAGGTTCAAGTACAAAATAAATTGCAATCTGCAATGAGTAGTTTGCCAGAGTCTGTACAGCGTCAGGGCGTTAATGTAGAAAAGGCTTCTGGTAGTTTTATGATGGTTTATGCTTTCACTTCAGAAGATGGAAGCATGGCAGAAGCCGATATTGGTGACTATGTTAGCTCAAATGTATTAGATCAAATTAGCCGTGTAGAAGGCGTTGGTAGCGTCCAACTGTTTGGATCATCGTATTCTATGCGCATTTGGCTAAACCCGAATAAACTGCGTAGCTATGGCTTGATGCCATCAGATATTTATGGTGCTATTAAAGCGCAAAATGCACAAGTTTCTGCTGGTCAATTAGGTCAGTCTCCTGCTGCAACAGATGAACAAGTTATTAACGCAACCGTTAGTGTACAAAGCTATTTACAAACGCCAGATGAGTTTCGTAACATTTTAGTTAAAACTGCAGAAGATGGCTCACAAGTGCGTCTGGGCGATGTTGCAAGGGTAGAGATTGGTAGCGAAAATTACAGTAGCGTCTCTAAATACAACGGTAAGATTGCTGCAGGTATTGGTATTAACCTAGCAACAGGGGCAAATGCATTAAACACACGCACAGCAGTAGAAGAGCGTATGAAAGAGTTAGAGGCTAACTTCCCGACAGGACTAAAAGCATCTATTCCTTATGATACAACGCCATTTGTTGTACTATCCATTGAAGAAGTTATCAAAACATTACTTGAAGCCATTGCTTTGGTATTTTTAGTAATGTTCTTATTTTTACAAAATTGGCGTGCCACTATTATCCCAACACTTGCTGTACCTGTGGTGATATTAGGCACTTTTGCTGTGCTAAGTGTGGCAGGCTTTAGTGTTAATGTGCTTACCATGTTTGCAATGGTACTTGCCATTGGTTTATTGGTTGATGATGCCATTGTTGTGGTAGAAAACGTCGAACGTATTTTAGAAGAAGACCCTCACATCAGTGTCAAAGATGCCACCATTCAGTCCATGGGAGAAATTAGCAAGGTTGTTATCGGTATTGCTTTAATCTTATCTGCTGTATTTGTACCTATGGCATTTATGAGTGGTTCAACTGGTGTTATCTTCCGCCAGTTTTCATTAACACTTGTGACTAGTATGATGCTATCAGCAGCGGTTGCATTAATATTTACACCCGCATTATGTGTCACCCTACTCAAGCGTGGTAAAAATCATGAAAAACATGATCAAGAAGCACAAAAAGGCTTTTTTGGATGGTTTAACCGTGGGTTTACTAAATTAAGTCTAGGTTATGAAAAATTCGTAGGTAAAAGCTTTAACTTAAAGTGGTTGTACCTATTTTTATATGCAGCAGTAATTGCTGTCATGACGTTTATGTTTATTCGTATACCCTCTTCATTCTTACCAAAGGAAGACCAAGGGATTGTATTTACACTAGTACAGCTGCCGGCAGGTTCTACGCTTGAACAAACTGAAAAAGTTATGGATAAAGTTCAAGACTATTATCAACAAAATGAAGATGCCAATGTAGATTCTGTTTATGCCATATCTGGTTTTAGTTTTGCTGGTCAAGGTCAAAACATGGGGCTTGCTTTTATTAAACTTGCAGACTGGGAGCACCGTGTTGGTTTAGATAACTCTGCAGAAGCCGTAGCAAAACGCGCTATGGGTTATTTTATGACCCAAGTGAATGAGGCTAATGTTTTTGCTATTGTCCCACCACCAATTATGGAGCTTGGCAATGCATCAGGTTTTGATTTAATGCTTCAAGACCGTGGCAATGTTGGGCATGACAAATTATTAGAAGCACGCAATATGTTAATTGGCATGTCTTTTCAGGATCCTAACATTGCCTACTCTCGTGCTAATGGTATTGAAGATGCGCCTGAACTAAAAATTAATGTGAACCAAGAGCAAGCCTCCGTTTACGGCTTATCACTTGCTAATATTAATAACGTTATATCTATGGCATGGGGTTCTGCCTATGTTAACGACTTTATCGACCGTGGTCGTATTAAAAAAGTATATATGCAAGGTGAAGCGAACAGCCGTACAAACCCTGAAGATATCAATAAATGGTATGTTCGTAACGGCAATGGAGAAATGATCCCTATGGGTGCTTTTTCTAACACAGAATGGCGCTATGGATCACCAAAACTTGATCGTTACAATAGTTACCCAGCTATGAACATTCAGGGCGAGGCAGCGCCAGGTATAAGCTCTGGCCAGGCAATGACAGCAATGAAAAATATGATTTCTCAATTACCAAACGGTATTGGTTTTGAATGGACGGGTCAATCATTAGAAGAGCAAAAATCTGGCGCACAAGCACCCATACTTTATGCGATTTCTTTAATAATTGTCTTTTTATGTTTGGCAGCTTTATACGAAAGTTGGTCGATACCATTTGCCGTTATACTTGTTGTGCCATTAGGCGTGATTGGTGCTTTATTATTTACTGGCCTTCGAGGGTTTAGTAATGATGTATACTTACAGGTGGGCTTATTAACCATTATTGGTTTATCCACCAAAAATGCAATTTTGATTATTGAGTTTGCTAAAGAATATCAAGAGGCAGGCTATAGCTTAAAAGAGTCTGTAATGACAGCAGCTAGGCAACGGTTACGACCAATTATCATGACATCATTAGCATTTGGTATTGGTGTTGTTCCGCTTTTTTTATCAACAGGGGCAGGTTCTGGCTCGCAAACTGCTATTGGTACCAGCGTCTTGGGCGGTGTTATCAGTGCAACATTATTAGGTGTGTTGTTTATCCCTATGTTCTATATTTGGGTACGCTCAATTTTTCCGTACAAAAAAAACAATCGTGTTAATAAAAACACCAATGACTCAGACGGTACAAATTTACCCAACCAAAATAAACAAACTGCTAAAATAGCAAGTAATAATACGCAATTATAAAAACAGCAATAAATCTAACAAAACTCTTTGAGCATTTATTAAAGTTAGCCAATGCTTAAAAAGTTGTAAAGAGAGTACAATATGAATACTGTAATCATCAAAACTATCAGTCCAACGGCTGCTATCAAACCACTTGTTGTAGCCACTGCTGTCCTTAGTTTAACAGCATGCTCGACCTTAACAAAAACGTTTGAAAATCGCATTCCACCTAGTCAGCAACCTAATCAAGTTTTAGCAGAACCCAATCTGCCAATTAACCAACCTTATCAGCTCACTGCGATGGATAACAAAACCGTGAGTCAGGCAAATCAGCCTAGTGTCGCCGCAGAACGTTGGCAAGATTACTATAGTGATCCAAAGTTAAAAGCGCTTATTTCAATCGCTTTACAAAACAATAAGGATTTAGAATCCGCCATTTTGGCCGTAAAATCTGCCGAAGCACAGTATCAAATTACTCAAATTTCAAATATACCTCGTGCCAATATTACTGGTGGTGCAAATCGCTTAGCAACAAATGCAAGGGATAAAAACTCATCATCTGCCTTTAATGTAAACCTTGGCATGGCAAACTATGAGTTTGATTTTTGGGGTAAAATTGCCAATTTAAAAGATCAAGCTTTACAAACTTATTTAGGTACAACAGCAGCGAAAGATGCTGCCCAAATTAGCCTTATTAGCACCATTGCACAAACCTATGTAAACTATAGCTATGCCCTAGCACAATTACAATTGGCAGAGTCTACCGTTAATAGCCGTCAAAAGTCATTACAAATTACAAAAGCTCGCTTTAATGCGGGGATAGACTCTAAAGCACCTTCGCTACAAGCAGAGTCACTACTACAAAATGCCAAACTAGCAGCTTACAATGCGCAAACCAGCCTACTGCAATTGCGTAATGCCATGCAATACTTGATTGGCTCACCTGTGCCAGAAAACTTATACCCTGCCCCACACGTTAGCAACATCACCAATCACAAAGTATTTAGTGCTGGGTTACCAAGTGAGCTTTTATACTATAGACCAGATGTACTGCAAGCTGAATACAAACTAAAAGCCGCTGGGGCAAATATCGCCGTAGCCCGTGCAAATTATTTTCCTTCAATCAGCTTAACTGGGCGTATGGGCTATTCTAGCACCAACCTAAAACAGCTATTTAAAACATCTGCATTTGGTTGGTCTTTTGGGCCATCTATCAGTGTTCCTTTGTTTGATGCAGGTCAGCTAGATGCAAATTATCAAGTTGCACAAATTGCACGCAAACAAGCCTTAACAGGCTATGAAAAAAGTATTCAAGCCGCTTTTAAAGAAGTTGCAGATGTTTTGGCAGCACGTGCAACATTAGAAGAACGTTTAGAAACACAGTATAGATTGCAAGATAACTTTCAACAGATGTATACCATTGCGGATGCTCGTTATAAAGCAGGTTTAGACAGTTATTTATCAGTTTTAGATGCACAACGCTCAGAGTTTAGTAGCCAACAGAGTATTTTAAATCTTGAAAAAGCGAAGGCAATGAGCCAAGTTCAATTGTACCAAGCGTTAGGTGGTGGGGTAACAATCGATACGCCGGTGACACTCACTGTACCCAATCATAAGAAGCCAGTTGCCTTTATCGCACCTAAAACCCCCTATTATACCAGTGATAAAAAGCCAATAGAAAACCATGGTAATCCAGCACGCTTATCAAGCACTGCCAAGGTTGGCACCGTCGAGCAAGTCAATCAACTAAAATAACAATATATTTTAGCTGTCTATTGACTTGTTAGCTGATACTAAAAAAGAACGTTTATAACGTTCTTTTTTATTTTCTAGTAGAAAAAATAGTTGTTTTTTGACCAAAAAAAACCTCACATAAGAAAGAAAATTTGTATTAATACGACTTAATCATAATATCCTATTGATAGTATTAATCATACTTTACTATTCATTCTTTAATTTCATAATTCGTCAATTCATAAATTTATTTTCAACAAAAGCTAACACAAACGTTTGACTCAACAGCAAGTAGTAATTGTAGAAGGTAGCTTCAACCAAGCAGTACAAAGCCCTAAGTCTCACTATTTAAATATTATCATACCTAAACTATACAAGAGTTTGTTATTGCAAATAATTTCTCTTGCTAACTCAATAGTAGTTTTTTTATTTTAGTCATAAATATTTCATATATTATTAACAATAGCGTCATATTTACAATGTTTAATAGATAGATAGTGTTAATTAATGAGATATAATTTATATGCAATTACCTATTCGTCGATTTAGTAAAAAATTCCTACAAGTAACGTCAGCTAAAAGTAAAAGTTCATATCTAACTGTTAAAAAAAAGGGTGCTTTAGGTTTATTAGAAGATGTTGAATCATTTCGACAATCTATTAACCATGATATTACAAAAGTAAATAAAATAATAAAAGATATAAACGTTACAAAACCCATAGCATTTGTTTTTAATGTTTCCCAATGGAAACGAGAATATGTAAGACAGTTTTTACCCGAATATAGGTTAATCTACCTGTCACTAAATGCTGATTTAAATCGATATAATAAAGTCATTAACTTTTTGCCCAAAGTTTGTTTTATCATGTGGGGCAGAAAAGTCCCCCAAAATATTTCTGCTTACGCTATAGAAAACAATATCAATATCTACCATATAGAAGATGGTTTTATTCGTTCTGTTGGGTTAGGGGCAGATAAAGTTGCACCTGTATCTTTATGCCTTGATAAAACTGGATTTTACTACGACTCTTCTCTTCCATCTGATTTAGAAAACATATTAAATCATTATAGTTTTGATGCCGATTATGAGCTTATGAAACAAGCAGAAGAAGCAATTAACTTTATTAAGAAAAATAAAATTAATAAGTACAACCATACACAAAATAATATTGCAGAAAGTTTATATGGTAAAAAAACTAGAAAAAGAATCTTAGTTCTAGGGCAAGTAGAAGACGATCAGTCTGTTTTATTTGGTTGCCAAGAAATTATTACCAATTTAGAGCTAATTAAAATCGCAATTCGTGAAAACCCTAACGCACAAGTTATCTTCAAACCACACCCCGATGTACTTAAAGGCAAAAGAAAAGAAATTTCTGATTCTTTAAATACAGATATAGATGTTGAAGTTTATCATACTAATATGTCTATGTTTGATGCATTAACCGGTGTAGATAGGGTCTATACAATCACTTCTTTAGGTGGCTTTGAATCATTAATAAATGGTGTGCCAGTTACAACTCTGGGTGCTCCTTTTTATTCTGGTTGGGGATTAACAGATGATAGACAACATGTAGATAGAAGGCAAAGGGAATTAAGTTTATTAGAGGTTTTTGCTGCAGCTTATATTTTATATCCAAGATACCGTATTAATGACACCAAGAGAAAATCGAATCTAAATGATTCATTAGTTTACTTAGATGGCATTATTAGGCAAAACCAAAACCTTGAGTTATTTGATAGCCAACAAACCCGAAAAATTTATAATTTAGCTACCACTCACCCGTTAGACTTACTGTATCATAAAAAATCAAGTAGCAAAAAACTAGCTGTTATTTCTGATAGTAGTGACGCCATGGAGTTTGCTTGTGATCTTACTAATCACAATACAAAAAAAGTAGATATTTTTTATCACGACACAATAACGCCTGTATCAAATGAGGTTGTTGTCCCATTTGAGTATCTTAATTCAATCAATCTTTATTCATTTGAAGATAATTCAGCATTAGATTGGTTTAGTCAGTTAAATAAGACAACACCAGACCTACAGACCATTTCAAACACCATACTACACACTTTAAAGTCATATGTGTCTGAACAATTGATTCCCGACACTTACCTTAGAATAATAGCTAAAGGTATAGAACAAGAGATATTATTCTTATATCAAATTTATAATACGGCTAAAAGCATCATAGAAGAATACGATACAATTTTTATCTATGCCGATGACCTCTCTTCTATACAAGACTTATTTTACTGTTTATGTCATCATGCCAACGTTTTAGATTTTGAAGGTAAAATTAATATTGCACTAAAAAATCAGAAGCTGAGCAGAGATGTTGCCCGAAAAGGCATAAAACCAAAATTAAAAACAGATTTAACTCAGCCATTTGATATACCAGAAGAAAAACGTTTATTTGCTAAATTCTGGTACGATATAACCTTGAACCAACCAACCCAACCCTCTTACAATCAAGAAGGCATTGTTGTTTGCTTATCGCCAGATGATGCATCAATCACGTTAGTTAAAAGACTACTTAGTCAAAGTCCATTGTTCAGTACAAATGCTACATTACTTTTAAATGAAGAGGTAATTAACGATCAAAAAAATGAGTATGATCTACTAAAATCTGAATTACCTGATAATTGTGATATTTTAAATCAACAAATCAATGATTCAAAGTATTCATATTCCTCCTACTATGCGTACCGTCCTCAATTCATTAAATATTTTTCAACAATACTTTTGTCAGATTTGAATAAAAAGCTTCCAAAAGCACTGATTCAAATACTTGAAAAAAACATTATCAAATATAGCAAAGATATATTTCATATTTTTTTTACATTAGCAAGTTTTAAACATTTATTACAAAACAACAAAAAAGTTGTTTTTATAGATCATGAATCAACTACTGCTCAACTACTATATAAAGTTAGTCACGATACAGGTAATAACTCATCAATTATTCAGTCTTCTAAAGAAAATAATCTGTCAAATTTATTAAGCATTGAGCTACCACCTTCTATTGCTTGGATTGATAATAACGAAAAATCACGATACAGGTTAACTGGACTTAAGCAAATGACTACAGGTATCTCCCCTACTAATAATATGATTTCACATCATACTAATAAAGTCAGTGATATGAAGAAAAAAACAGTCATGTTACTAACTCATGGGTTATCGCGGACTATTGTGCTGACTATCGCCAAAAGCATTAACAAGGTAATTAAAGAATTAGGAGGGTCAGTTGTTATAAATATAGATTACAAGTTCAAGCATGACTTCATAAACCGTCTTAAACAATGTTTTGATCAAACCATTGATGTAAAGTTTGTTGGTAGTAAAAAGTCGGATGAGAAATTTTTATTTAGTTCTACTATCATCCTGGGAATGTGTACAAACCAACTATATCAATCTAGTGTTTTAGACTCAACAAGTACCGTATGTCTTATACCAACAGACGAAGATAAGAAACAATTAAAAAACTTATCATTATTTTGCGATGATCTAAATCAAATAGAAAATTATCTTGAAGATTTAATCATAGAAGGACCTAACTACAAAATGCTAGAGATAAATAAAGCTGTCTTCTTAAAAGAAAATATTTTATATGTGCAATCAGATATCGACACATCAATGCAGGAATTTGTAAGTCATATGTTTATCAAGGTAGATGAGAAGCATTTTAGTACAAATAATATTTTTATGGAAACTTAGTATAAAAGTTGTATATAAAAATCAAATCCTATTAAAAGTTATTTATTAGCATAAGTAGAAGTCGTGTAATGAATATTAAGAAAAGTAGTTACTTAGAAAGTGCCCTTCGTACAATTAAAATTGAAAAAAAAGCATTAACTCTAATGCAAATGGAGTTAGATGAAAGATTTATCTTTGCATGCGATACTATTTTAAATTGTAAAGGTCGATTAATTGTTACTGGTATGGGCAAGTCAGGATTGGTAGGCAGAAAAATTGCAGCAACGATGGCATCAACGGGAACACCAGCCTTTTTTGTACACCCAGCAGAAGCAGGACACGGTGATTTAGGCATGATTGTGCAAGGCGATGTTGTATTAGCTATTTCTAATTCGGGTAATAGTGATGAAATTAACTTATTATTGCCCGTTATTAAAAAACTGGATATTCCATTAATCAGTATTACTAAAAATTTATTAGGGCGCTTATCTAAAGAGGCTGATATTGCCTTAACCTTAGGCGCGTTTGAAGAGGCTTGTCCAATGGGGTTGGCACCCACCTCAAGTACTACAGCTACTATGGTACTTGGTGATACATTGGCTGTTGCATTACTTGAGGCAAGAGGCTTTAAGTCGGAAGACTTTGCATTATCTCATCCAGCAGGCTCATTAGGTAAAAAGTTACTTACGACTGTTGCCGATTTAATGAAAACATCGGATGATGTTCCTTTAGTTGACGGAACAACGAGTATTTTGGACTCTTTATTTGAGATTACGGCAAAACGTTTAGGTATGACGGTTGTTTTTGACTCAGGTACTTATGGCGTATTAACTGATGGTGATGTACGTCGGTTAATTTCATCAAGACATGATATGGAAGCACCAATTTCAAGCGTTATGAAGACTCAACCCATGTCTACTACAGAAAATACGATGGCTGTAGAGGCACTCAATGTTATGCGAGAGAAAAAAGTCAATCAATTATTGGTTATGGATGATGAAGGAAATCTTGTTGGGGTTATGGCATTAAGAGATTTGATGCAAGCAGGCATTAGCTAATAAAATTTTATAAAAGAGGAAAATGATTATGAAAATTACAGAAAGTATTCAGGTAGGCAATGAGCTACCATTTGTTTTGTTTGGAGGAATTAACGTTTTAGAATCACGTGACTTAGCTATGCAGGCATGTGAAGCTTATGTGAATATAACAAACAAACTCGATATACCTTATGTATTTAAGGCAAGTTTTGATAAAGCGAATCGCTCCTCTATCCACTCATTTCGTGGTCCAGGTTTAGACGAAGGGTTAAAAATATTTCAAGAAATTAAGGACACCTTTAATGTACCGGTAATTACTGATGTACATGAACCTTCACAGTGTGAGCCAGCTGCTGAAGTTATAGATATATTACAGCTACCTGCATTTTTGGCGCGTCAAACCGATTTAGTAAAGTCCCTAGCAGAAACTGGTAAACCTGTAAATATTAAAAAGCCACAGTTTTTAAGTCCAGAGCAAATGAAAAACATTATTAATAAATTTAATGAAATGGGTAATGCTAAGTTGATGCTATGTGAGCGTGGTACCTGCCATGGTTATGATAACCTTGTGGTTGATATATTAGGTCTTGGTGTGATGAAACGTATTAGTAACAATTTACCTATTATTTTTGATGTAACACATGCACTACAAACTCGTAATTCAGGTAGTGAGGCATCAGGTGGTAGACGTGACCAGATTGTTGAGCTTGCACGAGCCGGTATGGGCACTGGTTTAGCTGGTTTGTTTTTAGAAGCCCACCCAGACCCATCTGAGGCTAAATGTGATGGTCCAAGTGCATTACCCCTAGATAAACTTGAACCATTTTTAGCACAAATGAAGGATATTGATGAACTAATTAAGTCTTTGCCAACGTTAGATATACAATAATTAAAAAGGTTTCTATATGAATTCTGTTGCAATTATCATTCCAGCACGCTTTGCGTCCTCTCGCTTTCCAGGTAAGCCATTAGCAGATATTTTAGGCAAACCTATGATTCAGCATGTTTATGAAAAGGCTTTGCAGGTTCCTAATGCCCAAGTAGTGGTCGCAACTGATGATAAAAGAGTTTTTAATGCTGTACAGAACTTTGGTGGTACTGTCGTCATGACAGACACAGCCCACACTTCTGGAACCGATAGACTAGTTGAAGTAATGACGAAAGTTGATGCTGACTTATATATTAATTTACAAGGAGATGAGCCTTTAGTAAGACCATCTGATCTTAATATGTTAATCAGAAAGATGTCAGAAAATCCTAGCATTGGCGTTAGTACAATGTGTCATCATATTTCAGCTACGGAAGCAAAAAACCCTAATACAGTAAAGGTAGTCACGTCAAGCTCTAACCGTGCTTGTTATTTCAGCCGTTCTCCTATCCCTTATCCACGTGATGAATCCATATCAGTTAAGTATAAACAACATGTCGGCGTGTATGCTTATCGTAAATCTATCTTAGCAGAATATCAATCTTTGCATAGCTCTAGAATCGAAGATATTGAAAAATTAGAACAACTTAGACTATTAAATAGTGATGTTTCTATTTATGTTTTTGATGTTGCAAAAACAGGACCAGGTGTTGACACCCCAGAAGATTTAGAAAAAGTTATTTCTATCATAGAAGGCAAGGAACAACAACAAAGTAAAATTATTACATTTGCTGACGTTGATTTGGTTATCACTGATATTGATGGTGTACTAACTGATGGGGGACTTTATTATGACGAAAATGGTGAAGCCTTAAAACGTTTTCATGTTCGTGATGGTCTAGGAATTAAATTACTACAGGAGTCTGGTATTAAAGTTGCTGTATTGTCGGGTAGAGACTCTAAGCCGCTCAGAAAACGTATTGCAGACTTAGGAATTGAAATTTTTGCTCTTGGTATTAAAGATAAAGAAACCGCTTGTAAAGAAATAATAGCAAAAGCAAATACTATTAAAGCAAATACTGTTTATATTGGTGATGATAGCATAGACTTACCTGCATTTGATAATTGTGGTATTTCTGTTGCAGTTGCTGATTCTCCAAGTTACATTAAAGAAAAGGCAGATGTAATACTAGATACTAAGGGGGGATTTGGTGCATTTCGTGAGCTTTCTGATCAAATTTTAATTGAACAGAAAAAAGGAAGTTTGCTAGGTAATTCGGCAGATTTTTTACGTGTTCATGCTTGTATGGCGCAATAGATAAGTATCCCATCCAATACCTTATACAAACTAAGCATAATATAGTATTTCTAATTTCAACGAATACAAACTAAAAGCCGCTGGGGCAAATATCGCCGTAGCCCGTGCAAATTATTTTCCTTCAATCAGCTTAACTGGGCGTATGGGCTATTCTAGCACCAACCTAAAACAGCTATTTAAAACATCTGCATTTGGTTGGTCTTTTGGGCCATCTATCAGTGTTCCTTTGTTTGATGCAGGTCAGCTAGATGCAAATTATCAAGTTGCACAAATTGCACGCAAACAAGCCTTAACAGGCTATGAAAAAAGTATTCAAGCCGCTTTTAAAGAAGTTGCAGATGTTTTGGCAGCACGTGCAACATTAGAAGAACGTTTAGAAACACAGTATAGATTGCAAGATAACTTTCAACAGATGTATACCATTGCGGATGCTCGTTATAAAGCAGGTTTAGACAGTTATTTATCAGTTTTAGATGCACAACGCTCAGAGTTTAGTAGCCAACAGAGTATTTTAAATCTTGAAAAAGCGAAGGCAATGAGCCAAGTTCAATTGTACCAAGTGTTAGGTGGTGGGGTAACAATCGATACGCCGGTGACACTCACTGTACCCAATCATAAGAAGCCAGTTGCCTTTATCGCACCTAAAACCCCCTATTATACCAGTGATAAAAAGCCAATAGAAAACCATGGTAATCCAGCACGCTTATCAAGCACTGCCAAGGTTGGCACCGTCGAGCAAGTCAATCAACTAAAATAACAATATATTTTAGCTGTCTATTGACTTGTTAGCTGATACTAAAAAAGAACGTTTATAGCGTTCTTTTTTATTTTCGAGAAATTAACATATATATCTAAACAAAAAAAACCTCACATCAGGGGGGATGTGAGGTGAAACTTGTATAATAAGTTGTACTTATGTTGCCATAAATAATGGCGCAGCGGACGGGACTCGAACCCGCGACCCCCGGCGTGACAGGCCGGTATTCTAACCAACTGAACTACCGCTGCGTGTCTGGTAGTATTTACATACTTTAATTTGGTGGGTGATGACGGATTCGAACCGCCGACATTCTGCGTGTAAGGCAGACGCTCTACCAACTGAGCTAATCACCCTCAACAAAACAGCACTTAATTAATAATGCCTTATCTCGTTGTGTGCAGCGTATTATATAGATTTTATTATTTGTGTCAATTATTTTTTTAACTTTTTTATAAAATTTATAAGATAAATATTCATCCATTGTCATCACTCTGTAATTTTACTTTATTATAGTAGCCCATGTAGCCAAGATAACGTATGAGATGGCGTTATCATAGCTACAGAGGATCTTAGTTTTATAAGCTTTTACAAGGATTATAAAACTCAGGTCGTAATAATAAAAAAAGATAATAATAATTAAAACTATCAGGTAACGACTGCAAATAAGGCACTTTCGAGTGCCTTTTTATTTGTTGGCTATTTTATGTTTATTTACCATGTTATTAAACTGGCAGTAAAACAATAGATTTTCATTATTGCCGTTTATATGTCTTTTTTACACTATTTTCAAACTCATGCCATAATTAATCTAGCAAAAATCCGCCATTTTATATTTCACAATTTGTCTTTATTTTAATATCCAAATCTACTTCTTGGCTTTACTCACAGCAAGCAAATCAAAATACATACCGAGTCAACAAATCATGATACAACTACCCTAACTAAAAAATGTAAGTTTTTCTTGCAATTTTTTGTAAAAAATATTGAGTTAATGGCTTTAATGCAATAAAATCTTGCATATATTGTTTTTATGAGAAAACGCATGAATAATTCTAAAGATAGCAACCGATTAGCACAAGCAAAGCGTCTAATTGAGCTACGTAAAGCAAAAGGGCTAACAGCCGAGCAACTTGCAACAAAAATGACACAAGCAGGGGCTAAAGTAAGCCGTGGTGCAATTTCTAATTGGGAGCGAGGCACCAATGGTATTGTGGCATCTAAATTACCCACCCTTGCAAAAATTTTAGATTGCAGCGTTGATTATCTACTCCATGGTTATCAAACAACTGACAACAAAATCAATCACCACACACACAACATACTTACAAATGAGGCGAAAACTATGCCCACTGTTAAACCACTTAATAAATCTGAAAAACTACAAAATGTTTGCTATGACATCCGTGGTCCTTTACTTAAAACTGCCACCAAAATGGAAGCTGAGGGGCATCGTATCATTAAGCTCAATGTTGGCAACCCTGCCCCATTCCGCTTAAATGCTCCACAAGAAATTTTGCAAGATGTTGCATTAAACTTGCACCACGCAACTGGGTATTCTGATTCACAAGGCATTTTTTCAGCACGCAAGGCAGTGCTTCAGTATTATCAGTCTAAAGGGTTACGTTCTGCCGTTAATGTCCGTGATGTTTATCTTGGTAATGGCGTGTCCGAACTAATCGTCATGACCATGCAAGCCATGCTCAATGATGGCGATGAAGTACTCATCCCAATGCCCGACTACCCACTTTGGACGGCAGCAACCAATCTTGCAGGCGGTACGGCAGTACACTACCGCTGTAATGAAGAGGATAACTGGCAACCAGATATTGAGGACATCAAAGCAAAAATTACCGACAAAACTAAAGGTATTGTGGTTATTAACCCAAATAACCCAACGGGTGCCTTATACTCAAAAGAAATACTGCTACAAATTGTTAAACTGGCAAAAGAGCACAACTTAGTACTGATGGCGGATGAAATATATGACCGTGTACTTTATGATGATACCGTACATACACCAATGTGTACCCTAACAGATGATGTATTGGTACTCACTTATAATGGTTTGTCTAAGTCACACCGTATTGCTGGATTCCGTGCTGGTTGGATGATGCTATCTGGCAAAAAAGACCATGCAGCCGACTTTATTGAAGGCTTAACCATTTTAGCATCGATGCGTTTATGCGCCAATGTACCCGCTCAGCATACCATCCAAACCGCATTGGGTGGTTACCAAAGTATGAAGGAATTAACCCATGAGGGTGGTCGTTTATACAAACAAAGAGAAATCGCTGTCAGCCGCCTTAACGCAATTAAAGGCATTAGTTGTACCATGCCACAAGGGGCGTTTTATTGTTTCCCTAAAATTGATTTAGATGTTTACCCCATTACCAATGACTCTGAGTTTATGATGGACTTATTGATAGAAGAAAAAGTACTCATTGTCCAAGGTACAGGTTTTAACTGGGATAAGCCTGACCACTTTAGGGTTGTGTTCTTACCAAACTTACTTGAGTTAGAAGATGCCATGGACAGATTAGAGCGATTCTTTGCTCGTAAACGTAAAGAGTTTGGTACCGACTCTTAGTGATGTAGTAATAATCTGTTCATAACATGACTCAGACCCAAGCTATTTATTAGCAAACAATAAAAACCCAGTTCAACATGAACTGGGTTTTGTTAATTTATTCAAGAATAAAAGTGCTAACTTGTAAACATCAATTTGATTAAGCAGGTTTGAAACTGTCTCTTAAGCTTACAATCTGGTTAAACACAGGCTTTTCGATTGTGTGTTCAACACTGTCAGCAATAAAGTAGCTTTCACGTTCGAACTGGAATCGACTACCTGCCTCAACATTCGCAAGCGATGGTTCAACCACTGCTTCTAACACTGTTAGTGAATTTGGATTCAAGACTTCATGAACATCGTCTGCACTGCCTGGATTTTCATCATTAAACAGCTGTTCATACAAACGCACGGTTGCAGTTATACCTTGAGAAGCCGACACCCAATGGATAACGCCTTTTACTTTACGCCCTTCTGGATTATTGCCCAATGTTGTTGGGTCTATGGTAGCTTTTAGTTCGACCACCTCACCGGCATCATCTAAAACATGCTCAGTTACGGCTAGGCAATAGGTATTACGCAAGCGAATTTCAGACTTTTCTGGCGATAGACGTTTGTAACCTTTTGGTGGTTCTAGCTCATAGTCGCTTTGGTCAATGTAGATTTCTTTGGTAAACGGAATTTCACGCTCGCCCATATCCACATTAGGATGTTTTGGTTGAGTTAGCCATAGGGTATTATTAGCGTCATCAAAACGAGCATTGACAGATTCGGCTTTTAACGATTCCCACTGTGCCACTGCTTCTTCAAAGTTAGTAATGGTGACTTTAAGTGGACGAAGCACTGCCATACCACGAGCGGTAATACTTTCGAGCGATTGACGAATGCTAAATTCTAATAAACGGAAGTCAACGACCCCATCCGCCTTTGATAGCCCAACACGGTCACAGAAATCACGAATACCTTCTGGCGTATAACCACGGCGACGCATACCAGCGATGGTTGGCATACGTGGATCGTCCCAACCGCTGACAATATTTTCATCAACCAGTACTTTTAGCTTACGTTTACTGGTCAAGGTATTGTTAATGTTCAAACGGCTAAACTCATACTGATGCGGACGAGGGCTAAAGCCGATTTTATCAATTGCCCAATCATAAAACGGACGGTGGTCTTCAAACTCTAGCGTACAAAGTGAATGCGAAATATTTTCGATGGCATCAGATAATGGATGAGCATAGTCATACATAGGATAGACACACCATTTATCGCCTGTTTGGTGATGTACTTCATGCATCACTCGATAAATAACAGGGTCACGCATATTCATATTGGGGTGACTCATGTCAATCTTGGCACGCAGTACCGCCTCGCCTTCTTTATATTTGCCAGCGGTCATGTCTTCAAAATGCTTAAGGTTGTCTGCTACGCTGGTATCACGTTGTGGTGATGGTGTGCCAACTTCTTTAAACGACCCACGGTTCTCACGGATTTCTTCTAAAGTCTGAAAATCTACATACGCATCGCCCTGCTCAATAAGCTGTATTGCCCAAGCGTGTAGTTGGTCAAAATAGCTAGAGGTATAACGAGGCTCACCCTCCCATTGGTAGCCTAACCATGCGACATCTTGTTTGATGCTATCAACATAGTCTTGCTTTTCGGCAGTTGGGTTGGTGTCATCAAAGCGTAAGTTACAAACGCCAGCAAACTCCTCAGCAATTCCAAAACTGGTGCAAATTGCCTTAGCATGCCCAACGTGCAAAAAACCATTAGGCTCTGGTGGAAAGCGAGTGTGAATCTGTGGGTATTTATTCTCGGCGATGTCTTCACGAATAATGGCACGGATAAAATCGTGCTTTTCTTCATTAGTTTCAGTTGTTTTAGCGTTATTATCGCTCATGTATTCTTCCTAGCTTTTAGAAAATAAAGATGATTAATTAAAACAAATATAATTAATGTGTATGGTAACAAATTTGCTACTATGATGGGGATTGAATTTTCAAAATCCATGCGTTTTGCTATCAATAAATTAAAGATGTTAATAAATATGTATAAGGTTAAGCGCTCCAACTGTATCCATAATAATATTTAAGCTTACAAATAATTAATTCAATAAAACTGTTTGCCTAATAAAACAAAAAAGCAAATGTAAAATAAGAAAAAATTGCTAAGATAAGCTTTAACAACATGAAATGGTTATAAGATGATTTATATAAAACAAGCATGCTGACCTTGAAATTCTCATTACTTAAACCCATAAACGAAACACACATTTTTATTTACTCTTTTTAAGGAACTAATTTATGCCAGTTGTACAACTAGAAACTAGCAAAGGTAACATCACCCTAGAGCTAAACAGCGAAAAAGCACCAAAAACCGTAGAAAACTTTTTAAACTACGTAAAATCTGGTCACTATGACGGTACTATCTTCCACCGTGTGATTGATGGCTTTATGGTACAAGGCGGTGGCATGGACACCAACATGAACGAAAAACCAACCAATGCCCCTGTAGAAAACGAAGCGGACAACGGTTTAAGCAACGATACTGGCACAATTGCCATGGCACGTACGCAAGACCCACATTCAGCAACTGGTCAATTTTTTATTAACGTTGCAAACAATAGCTTTTTAAACCACACTGGCAAAAACCCAATGGGTTGGGGCTATGCTGTATTTGGTAAAGTAACCGAAGGCATGGACGTTGTCGAAGCGATTAAAGGTGTGGCAACTGGCAACCACGGCTTCCATCAAGATGTACCAAAAGAAGCCATTGTTATTAACACTGCTACTATCATGAGTGAATAGTCTCGCTTATGACAAATGCCTACTTTCGCAATTTTAATCACTTATTAACAACACAGCCGCAAGATATTGTTGAGCTGTTTGTGAGTGATTTACATTTGAGCGAAGATGAGCCTGCCCTTGTGCAGGCTTTTTTGGCATTTTTACAAGACACCATTGCCCTACCCAATCTTAAAAAACTTTATATTTTGGGTGATTGGTTTGATGCTTGGATTGGTGACGATGCTTACCTTACGCTCGATACAAACCAAAAAGCAGTTCACTGGATTACCCCTATTATCAGCCAATTAAATAAGTTGCATCAAAATGGCTGTCAAATTTTTGTTATGCAGGGCAATCGTGATTTTTTGTTAAAACAACCCTTTTGCGATGCCTTTTTTGCCACTTTAATTAACGAACCTACCTTAATCAGCATTGGTCATCAAAAAACCAGGCTTGAACATGGTGATGCTCTATGCACCGATGACAAACGCTATCAAAGTTTTCGTAAGTTTGCCCGCAATCGATTTGTGCAATGGTGGCTACTAAAAAAACCCTTGCAAAAACGTTTGCAAATTGCAGAAAAACTACGCAAACAAAGCAAAAAAGAAAACGCCCATAAATCAAATGAGATTATGGACGTAAATCAAAAACAAGTTAGCAAACAAATGCGCAATGTTGATTTGCTAATCCACGGTCATACGCACCGACCTGCCATACATAAACTGAGTCATAACCAAACCCGCTATGTACTTGGCGATTGGAGAATCAAGAAACCAAAATCCAGCTATCAAACCGTTGAAGCCGTTATCGGTGCAGTTTATACAAACCATGATTCAACCCCAGTTTTTGAGTTATGCGAATATAGCCACAAAACCAAATAAATGTTTAAAGTTGGCAACACCTTATTTTTTTAAATTGATACTCTAAAATTAAGTTAGTATTCAAACGCTTGCAAACCACCAGTATGGATAAACAAAATACGTTTACTTTTAAACTCACCTTGTTTAAGTAGCTGCTGTAAGCGGTACATGGCTTTGCCTGTGTAAATTGGCTCTAACGGTATGCTGGCTTGCTGTTTTATACCCTCTATAAACGCCAAAAGCTCGTCGTTATATTTACCATAACCGCCAAACACATCATCTTTATAGAGTTGCCAGTTATGGTAGTTATTAGATATTAGCTTGTTAATGTCATCAGCTTGATAATCACTGTTTAATGCAGAAAAACCAATCACTTGCTGGTTTGAATTATCAGAAATGCAAGTGTTCATAATACCTGCAATAGTGCCACCTGTGCCTACCGCCAATACGATGACATCAAAATTTTGCGTATCTTCCTTGCTTAAAATCTCGCTACAGCCTTTTACTGCAAGCTGATTTGTGCCCCCTTCTGGGATTATATAAGCATTAGGGTATTGTACTTTAAGCTGTGCCAAAAATTCACTGGTGTGTTTATTACGGTAATCACTTCGGCTAATAAACTCAAGCTTCATACCCAAACTTTGTGCCGTTTGCAGCGTAGGGTTAAGCGACTTACTTGCCAGCTCCTGCCCTCTAATAATACCAATGCTATCAAAGCCATAAGCGTTGCAAGCGTGGGCAACGGCAAATATGTGGTTAGAATACGCCCCGCCAAAACTAAGTATTTGGTTAAACCCTTGCTGTTTTGCCTGCATTAAATTGTACTTTAGCTTATAAAACTTATTGCCAGAAATAGTGGTATGCACCCTATCCACCCGTTTTACCGTGATGGTCGTGTTTGCAAGCGTGAAGGTTTGGTAAGGTATTGGATTAGGTTTAAACATCTGTTTATGTGTATTTAAGAATAAAATATGGATAGCTTGATAAGCATGCACAAAAAAGCCCATCGTATGACAGGCTATTTTATCAAATCTATTTAATTAAAACTTAGGCGAATCAAACTTATGCAAATCCACCCGTACTAAATCCAGATTAATTACAGCTCAAACTCAAGTGCTCTGTCGCCATTGGCATCTTTAATGCGGGTTGGCAAGCCAATTTTGTTAAGCAAGTTGATAAATGGGCGTGAGTCTAACTCCTCCACGTTTGCCATATGCCCTGCATCCCACTCGCCCGTTGCAATTAGCATGGCAGTGGCAACAGGTGGCACACCAGCAGTGTAAGATATACCCTGCGAGCCAACCTCGTTATATGCTTCTTTATGGTCAGACACGTTGTATATAAATACTTCACTGTCTTCTCCATTTATTTTGCCTTTAACTTTGTCACCAATGCAAGTTTTGCCTGTGTAGTTTGGCGCAAGCGAGCTTGGGTCTGGCAATACCGCTTTAACCACTTTAAGTGGCACAACCTCTTGCCCTTCTGCCGTGGTTACAGGTTGTTCAGATAATAAACCAAGCGTATTTAGTACAGTAAATACGTTCATGTAGTGGTCGCCAAAACCCATCCAAAAACGGATGTTTGGCACGTCTAGGTTGGCAGATAACGAGTGAATCTCATCATGTCCACTTAGGTAGCTGTTTTGCACACCAACCACTGGCAAATCATCGGTACGTTTTACTTCAAACATTTTGTTTGAGTTCCATTGGCTGTTTTGCCAAGAGTAAACCGTGCCTGTAAATTCACGGAAGTTAATTTCTGGGTCAAAGTTGGTGGCAAAATATTTGCCGTGGTTACCTGCGTTAATGTCGATAATGTCAATATCCGTTACCGAGCCTTCGTCCATCATGTCATAACCTATGCGTGCATAAGCGTTTACCACACCTGGATCAAACCCTGCACCTAAAATGGCGGTAATATTGTTATCAGCGCAGCGCTGTTTACGCTTCCACTCATAGTTGCCGTACCAAGGCGGGGTTTCACAAATTTTGTTTGGTTCTTCGTGTATGGCGGTATCAATGTATGCCGCGCCAGTTTGGATACAGGCTTCTAACACGCTCATGTTTACAAATGCTGTGCCTACGTTTATCACGATTTGCACGTCTGTTTGCTCTATTAACGCTTTTAATGCGTCTACGTCTAGCGCATCTACTTCATGCGTGTGCAAGGTTGCTGGCTGTTTAAAGCTGTTTTTTTCGCTTACGCTTTGGGCAATGGCATCGCACTTGGCTTTTGTGCGTGATGCAATGTGCACCTCGCCCAGTACGTCATTGTTCATGGCGCATTTGTGGGCAGTAACTTGGGCTACGCCCCCGGCACCAATGATTAATACGTTTTTTTTAGGTTTTGTGGCAGTCATGGAACTAATCCTCCTTTGTGTACCGTGTGATGTGTATTGGCTTAATAGCGACGGTACAGGTTGTTATTTATGCATCTATTAAAAAGGAAGACCGAGGAAAACAGATGCACCCGATTTTGATTGCATATTTTAGCATATTTTGTTTTAAATGCTTTAGTAAGTTAAGTGGTTTTGATGAGGTAGTTTTGATAAAAAAGTGGGTGCGTTGAATGTGGTTTGGTGGTATGTTTATATACAATTATAGTTGTAATACCCAACTGATACGATAGTTAAATTAAAACGCCAAAAAATGATTAATATATTTAAAGAATTAAGTAACTACAACCATTATTTCGAAAACCAACTTAGCTTATCTGCAACTGTACTTGGTCTAATTGTAGCTACAAGCACTTTTATCTTACAAAGCGGATTTAGCTCATTCGATTATAGTCGAAGCATGTTTCTAAAGTATTATGTAAGGCAAAGCAGATTTATTTTTCTAACCCTAGCATACAATATTCTTTTTTCTCTGATTATTTTATATACAAACATCACTTCTCATATATTATTTTTCATTCACATTATCTTCGGTTTAGTATTTACCAAACAATTCTTAGACTTTCATTCACATAAAGGCTATATAGTAACCATTAATTCGAGAAAATTTAATCCATATAAAAACCGTTTCTTCAAATATTTCAGGTACATATCAAACTTGGGTCTAATCTCTAACATCCTAATTATTACTACTATTTATTTACTATTCATATATCCTTTACATTTTAATAATTTTTTCCAACTAAATGAATATCAAGTTTATATCTCTACAATTACATGTTTTACTTTTAGTATATTAATACTAATTAAAACAATACCTCAATACTTTAGTTTTACAGAACTAGAATATAAATCAAGAATAGAGTCGGAAGTTACAATAACAGATAACAAGGCAGTTGATTACAATAAAGAAAATCAAATACTGAAAGAAACTTTAATTAAAAATGGAAGAACGGAACTAAGAGAAACTCGTGAAATTGAAAGTTTTAAATCAATTTATATAAATATGCCCGATAATAAAACAGAAGCTTTTTTTGTTATACATATCCATTTTGAAAATAAAGACATATACAATATCGTAGAATCTATTGAGAAATATAGTTATGACTTTTTTATAGAGGTTTGTGATATTAATGTTGATGTGAACAGTTTTGTATTGTCATATTTTATTACTATAGATAATAGTAATAAGAAAAATTATTTTATTAGAGCAAAAACAACTGAAATAGATAATCTAAAATCAAGACACTCTAACCCTAAGGATTTTATTAAGAATATAGATAATAAAGTAATCGATGAACTCTTTAGAAATGTTTAACCCCTGCCCCTTGCCACCATTGCACCTAATAAAATGAGTGGCATGGCTAGCCAGAACATGGTGTCTGGCAATTCATCAAACGCCACAAACCCAATGATGACCGAAAACACAATCGCCAAATAATCAAACGGTGCAAGTGCCGATGCCTGCGCATACTTAAACGCAAGTGTCATCGATATTTGCGCAAGCCCACCAATCAAACCAATGCCAATTAAGCATGCCAATTGCCATGGCTCTGGCATCAAGATGCCATTACTGTTAATGCTGGCTAGCATAACCACTGCCCCCATAACCGTACTGGTAATCGCAAAATAAAAAGTAATTGCTCCGGGGTTTTCTCCCATTTGGGTAAGCTGGCGTACCTGTAGCATTGCTGCTGCAATTAGCAAAGCCGTTAACACACCCAAGCCAATACCATACATACTTTGCGAGCCATAAGCCGCTAAACTAAACTTGGGGATAGTAATTAACAGCAAACCTGCAATACCAAAACCAACACCAAGCCAACGCCTAATGCTTACCTGCTCCTTTAAAAACAGCATGGCAAGCACCACCAAAAAAATCGGGTTTAAGTAATTTAAAGCCGTTGCCTCAGCAAGGGGTAATAGCTCTAACACCTTAAAGGCACTAAACATGGCACAAGTACCAATAACACAGCGGGTAACATGCCCCCACGGGTTTTTAGTTTTAAGCCCACTGGGAAAGTCACTCACCCACATTAAAAATATCATTAAAGGAATGAGCGCAACGGCAGAGCGGAAAAACACCACCTGCCCAAGTGGGATACTGCCATCTAAATGTTTAATTAACCCACCCATAATGGCAAAAGCAAGCACTGATAGTATCTTTAAAAAAATACCAAAGGATTCTGATCTTTGCTGCGTGTTTTGGTCTTTATGTTGGGTGGTAACCATTTAAGATAGGCTCGCTTTATAGTCGGCATAGCCAAAGGTTTGTTGTAAATCAATACTGCCATCCAAGCGTTTTATCACAATGCTTGGCATATCAACCCCGTTAAACCAGTTCTTTTTTACCATGGTGTAGCCAGCCGCATTACCAAAAGCAAGTTTATCGCCAATTTTTACAGATTCATTAAGTGCATACTCACCAAAAATATCCCCTGCTAGGCAAGACTTACCATAAACAATGGTGCTGGTGTCTGTCTCACTTTGGGTATGTTTACAAGGCGTGTTATTTATGGCAACCAGTGGTGCGGTCTCTCGGTAAATAAGCAAATCAAGCATGTGTGCTTCAATAGAGGCATCTACCACGGCAAGTGGCTTACCGTTGTGCAAAGTATCTAAAACCGTTGTTACCAAGCTTGCCCCTTGGTGTATGCTTGCCTCCCCTGGTTCTAGGTACACTTGCACGCCATACTTTTGGCTAAAGTCTTTTAAGCGTTTGGCAAGCTTATCTACAGGGTAGTTTGGTGCAATAAAATGGATGCCGCCACCAAGGCTCACCCACTCTAGCTGATAAAAAATGTCGCCAAATTTTTGCTCTATGTCAGCAAGGCTGGCACTAAATGCTTCAAAACTGTTATTTTCGCAGTTATTGTGTAGCATCACCCCTGTTATATATTGCAATACAGGGGTTATCTTGTCTAAATCATGTTCGCCAAGCCTACTGTATGGGCGTGCAGGGTCAGCAATGATAAACTCAGAGTTACTGGTTTTTGGGTTTAAACGTAGCCCTACTGGTATATTTTTAGCTATGGCTTTATCTTTAAATGCCGCTAGCTGATTTAGCGAGTTAAAAATAATTTTATCAGCATAAGTTAGTACTTCATCAATCTCATTTGGGCTGTAAGCCACGCTGTAAGCATGAGTCTCTTTGCCTTCACTGTTGCCAAACTCCTCTTTACCTAAACGTACCTCGTTTAGTGACGATGAAGTTGTACCATGTAAATATGGCTTCATGGCATCAAAAACGCCCCACGTAGCAAAACATTTAAGCGCAAGCAAGGCTTTAGCACCAGAGTCATCACACAATTGTTTAATGATTTTAAGATTGCTTACGATGGCAGCTTCATCTAGCAAATAATATGGCGTAGGAATGGTTTTTAAATCGGTATTTTTATGTATGACCATTGTTAATCCTTAAATATATAACACAAGCGCGGTGCTTATGCCCAAAGTAAAAACCCGATAACAACCTATTGGTTAATTATCGGGCAGTTAGCTTAAAATAAGTGTAAATTTACAGCCCTGCTTTTAAACTTGCTTCAATAAATTTATCGAGGTCGCCATCTAGCACTGCCCCAGTATTAGAGCTTTCCACCCCTGTACGCAAATCTTTAATGCGTGAGTCATCTAAAACATAAGAGCGGATTTGGCTGCCCCAACCAATGTCAGACTTGCTGTCTTCTAATGCTTGCTGTTTTTCCATGCGTTTTTGCATTTCTAGCTCGTATAGCTTAGCACGTAGCATTTTCATGGCAGTGTCTTTGTTGGCATGTTGGCTACGCTCGTTTTGGCAAGCCGCAACCGTACCTGTAGGCACGTGGGTAATACGCACGGCAGAGTCTGTGGTGTTTACGTGCTGACCACCTGCCCCACTAGAGCGATAAGTATCTACTCGTAAATCCGCAGGGTTTAAGTCAATATCAATGTTGTCATCAATCTCTGGCGAGATAAACACAGACGCAAACGAGGTATGACGACCATTGTTACTGTCAAATGGTGATTTACGCACCAAACGGTGTACACCAATCTCGGTACGTAGCCAGCCAAAAGCATAGTCGCCTTTCACCTCTACGGTGGCAGATTTAATACCCGCCACACCCCCAGCAGAAAGCTCAATAACTTGCGCTTTAAAACCGTGGGACTCGCACCAACGCAAATACATACGCAATAACATTTCTGCCCAGTCTTGCGCTTCTGTACCGCCAGAACCCGACTGAATATCTAAATAACAGTTATTGGCATCCATCTCGCCACTAAACATACGTTTAAATTCAAGGTCGGCAACTTGGGTTTCTGCTTTATCAAGCTCACTTTGCACATCGGCTAGCAAATCTTCATCCTCTGCTTCTACTGCCAAATCAAGCATGGCAGCGGCATCTTCTAGCGTGTCATCCAGTGAGGTAATCACGTTAATAACGCCATCTAGCAGGCTTTTTTCTTTATTAATAGCGGTGGCTTTATCTGGGTCGTTCCAAATTTCTGGATTCTCTAGCTCTAAGTTTACCTCTTCTAGGCGTTCTTTTTTGCCTTCAAAGTCAAAGATACCCCCGTAGCTCTTGACCACGTTTGGCTAAGTCTTTAATGTGTTCTTGATAGCTATTGATTTCCATGATGCATCCAAATACTAATAAGCTGATAAATAAGCGAAATATTAAAATAATAAAAAGAAGCGTATTTTAGCAGATTTGTGATTTGATTGCTGTGGATTGTGTGTTGAAATATATAGTCAAAATAAGAAGACGATTAGCCTCGGCATCTCGCCCTTTTTTAAATTGGCAAATATGCGGGTTTAACGCCTGTGTATTTTTTAAAACTCAGTCGCCTCTCGTCCCTCGAGGTTGTAGGCAACCATATTTAGAGTTATTCATTTAAGTAACTGCTTGCACATAAATTAAATAAACATTAGTATTTTAATAAACAGTTACAATAACTTATAGCCCTGATAAACGTAATAAGGTATAAACAATAAATATAAAATAAGACATAAAAGTGGAAGGACTAAGTAATATGAATGAAGGCGTTGCACGACAAAGAGAAACACTTGAAACGGAAGTGAAGAAATTTGCTGATACGCTTCCTTATTGGACAAAATATCTTGCAGCAAAGGTTTTGTCTTGACATGATATTTCAGATAACGATATTGATACTTCATATTCATTTTTGCTTGAGAAACTGGAATTAAAAGAAGCAACAGAAAAACCAGAAATAACAATCAACTACAATTCAGAAAATGCAGATAATTACAAACCTGATTTACTTCTTTCAAAACTTGAAAATGTGGAAGGTGTAAACGCCTTAATAAAAAATCAAACCATTGATTTTAATCCAAACCTTACTATTATATACGGTGCAAACGGCTCGGGAAAATCAGGATATATCAGGTTGTTAAAAAAAACCTTCTACTCCAAAGCACCAGAAGATATTTTACAGAATATACATCTTGAAAACGGACACAAACCCGTAAACGCAAAATTCACTTTCAAATCCAATAATGCAGACATTCCGTTATCCTACTCACAAAAAGATAATGCAGAGTTTGGTCAGTTTGCAGTTTTTGATGGAAAAGGGCTATTCAAGCAACTTGCCGAGAGAAATGAATTTGAGTTCCGTCCAGCAGGACTAAGTTTCTTTGCCGAATATACAAATGCCATCATTCGAGTTGAAAAAAAACTAAATATCGACATTGCAACTAAAAAATCAGTAAACACAGCAGACGACCTTTCTTCTTTATTTGATGGCGAATCAGAAATTAAAAATATTGTTCAGAACCTAAATTCTCAAACAAACATTGAAGACCTGAAAAAACACACTCCTTATTCTGATGAAGATGAAGTTGAAAAAGAAAAAATTCAGAAACAATATGATGAGCTTCTTTTAGCTTCAAAAGGAAAAGAGAAAGATTTGAAGAACCTTGAAGCAATCAAAAGGCAATTAGGCAAAAACAAAAGTTCAATAGAAAATTTAAATAAATATTTTGAAAGAAACTATCTGACAACAATCAAAGATGCAATTACGGACTGCATTGCAAAAGCTGCAACA
Source organism: Psychrobacter sp. HD31 (assembly GCF_051097895.1). Classification (GTDB taxonomy): domain Bacteria; phylum Pseudomonadota; class Gammaproteobacteria; order Pseudomonadales; family Moraxellaceae; genus Psychrobacter. The sequence continues at coordinate 247,721 of NZ_CP142525.1, read as the reverse complement.
GCCAAATTTGAAGGAGTTGAAAACTTTAAAACAGATCAAATTGAAGGAATAGGAACAGAAGAATGGAAAGATTTTATCCTAGCAGCCAAAGCGTTTGCCAAAAAACAGAAGTCTGCAAATGAAGCCTATCCCGAAAATGGAGATAACTGCATATTATGTCAGCAACCACTTTCAGAAGATGCCGAAAAATTGATTACCAATTATTGGCAGTTTATTAAGAGTGTAGCCGAAGAAAATGCAAAGAAAGCAAAAGAAGCACTCGAAAAGGTAAAGCAATTGTTTGAACAACTAAACTTTGACCTGTTTCCTCAAGACAACACACTTACTGTTTGGCTGACCGAAAAATACCCTAATGAGTTAGAAGAATTAAAGAAAAAACTGTCAGAACAGAAAGCACTTGCTCAAAACATTGTTTCCGACATTCAAAACAAAACAGAAAACGAAAGAGATGAAATAAAAGTCAGTACAATACAACACACCAATATTGAAACGGCTATTGATGAATCCATAAAGATTATTAGAGAAGATAAGCAGACAAAGCAGTTGGCTAGATTACTAAAAGAAAAAACGTTTTTAGAACACAAAAAAAAGTTCAATACCCATTTTTCAAAGTTTGAAACCTATGTTGATAATCAGGTTTGGCTTAAAAAAGCAACGGAAGCTAACTTTGCAAAACGTACAATTACAGATACTGAAAAAACTTTATCTAATAAGTATTTCAATCAAAAATACATAGATATATTTAATGATGAATGTCGGAAACTTAACGGAAACTTTGGGATTGACATCAATCATACAGGTTCGGCAGGTAAATCATATAGGCAGCTTAAGTTAAAAGGAACAAATCCAAATATCGTTTTAAGTGAGGGAGAGCAAAAGGTAATTGCGATTGCAGATTTTCTTGCAGAAATGCAGTTATCGGAAGTAAACAGAAGGATAGTTTTTGACGACCCTGTTACATCATTGGATGAGAAACGAAAGAGTGAAATTGCAGAACGACTTGTAATAGAATCGTCACAAAAACAAGTTGTAGTTTTCACACACGATTTGGTTTTCGTTTCTTCTTTATTCTCCCATTGTGAGGATTTAAAAATTTCCAAGCAATGCCATTGGATTGAAAACATAAACGGCAGTCAACCAGGTAAAATTTGGTTAAATAATACTCCTTCATTTGAAAAAGCATACAAAAATTCAGGTAAAGCTCAAGCTTACTACACTGAAGCGAAGAATTTGCCACCTAAAGTTAGAGAAGATAAAATAAAAAGTGGTTTTGCGGCACTAAGAACGAGTTACGAAGCTCTTGTTGTATTTGGTTTATTTAATGGAGTTGTCCAGAGATTTAAAGAAAGAGTAAGTGTTGATAGTTTAGGTGCTGTGATATTTAATGACGAATTAAAAGATAAGGTTCTTGACAGTTTTTATCAGTGCTGTAGATATATGGAAGGACATTCTCATAGCGATAAATACTCTGTCAAAAAACCAAGTCTGGATAATCTAAATGAAGAAATTCAGAGATTCAATGAGATTAATAAAGAAATTAAAGCAAAACGGAAAGAGATAACTAAACCCAGCCTATAACAATAGCTATACAGAATCCGAGAAAAAGTGAAGATATAAAAGTTCGATAAGGAGCTTTGAAAGCACCTTATCGAATGCTTAGCTCATAAATACACATAAAATCAAAGCGACCAATCCATCACTTGCCACCCTACTTGCTCAGCTTTTTCTTTTAAAACATCATCTGGCGTTACGCAAATTGCCACATCTGCCCACTCAAGTAGCGGTATGTCATTTTTAGAGTCAGAATACCCATAAGATTTATCAAACACCACACCTTGTTGTTTTTTAGCCTCTAACCATTTGTTTAAATGGTAAATTTTACCAGCCTGAAAATTTGGTTTATCAGTCAGCTTACCTGTATAACGGTTGTCTTTAACCTCTAACGGTGTTGCCAACACGTTTGCCCTATCAATACCAAAAGCTTTAGCGATTCCACCCACCACAAAATCATTGGTGGCAGATATAATAACCACCTCATCGCCATTATTGATATGCTTTGCAATCGCATCTACCGCTTTTGGGCGTATGTGTGGTTTTACCTCGGTTTCTATAAAATCTGCCCGTAATGCTAGTAACTCATCCATTGTTTTGGTAGTTAAAAAGGATGCAACAAACTCGTTATATTCAGTCGCATCCAGAGTGCCTGCAATGTACTGGTGGTAAAACGCTTCATTTGCTTGCCTATATTTGGCTTCATCCACCAACCCTTTTTTTACAATGTACTCGCCCCAAGTGTAGTCACTATCAATATCTAATAAGGTATGGTCTAAATCAAACAAAGCTAAGGTTTTTTGTGTGTTCATGTTGTATCCAAAAATTAATGCACGCTTTGCATTATCAATAAAAGTTAAAATACGGATGATTATTATAAGTTAAATTATCAAAAAAAATTAATAAGGGTTTTCCACCACAGTTAGCCCTTCTTTAAACTTTTTAGATTTATCAACATAAATTTGGGCAGACCGTTTTAAAATATCAAAATGTTTTTCAGTAAGCGTTTTTACTACTTTTGCAGGCGCTCCCACAATTAAAGAGTTGTCAGGAATTTGCATGCCCTCAGTAACCAAAGCTTTAGCGCCAATTATGCAGTTTTTACCAATTTTGGCATTATTCAGCACCACTGCCCCAATGCCAACTAAGCTATTATCACCAATGGTGCAGCCATGTAACATGGCAAGATGCCCAATGGTAACGTCATTGCCAATCATAACGTCAATGCCTTCATCGGTATGAATCACACAGTTTTCTTGCAAATTGGTGTTATCGCCCAAGCTAATATGAGCGTTATCACCACGGATAACCGCCCCAAACCAAACGCTGGCATTTTGCCCCAAGTATACATCGCCAATGATTACTGCAGAATCTGCCACCCAACCATTAAAAGGTGTGGCAAATTTAGGGGATTTGTCTAAATATTTATAAATCATCAATTCTTCCTTAATAAAAATAAGCTTATCCATATTACTCACAACAGTTTAACAAGTCCAACAAAAACCGAGCAGTCAATCTACAAAAATTATCATTATTTATATAGCCAACTAACACTATTTTTTGTATAATGCACAAAATCTATATCTAAGCGAGAAACCTACGATGAAACTTCCCGACTTATCAGCTTCACATTAATAGCGAGATAATCATTTTCATTTTTGGTTTTCTCGCTTTTTTATGGCTTATAGCTTTTGATTCCTAAATTTTATAAACTATATATTCAACTGACACTGTGGAGACAAAAACAATGGCAACGACCCCTGCAATTTTAGCATTAGCTGATGGCACTATTTTTAAAGGTGTGAGTATTGGCGCTAGTGGACATAACGTTGGCGAGGTTGTCTTCAACACAGCAATGACTGGCTATCAAGAAATTTTGACAGACCCAAGTTATGCCAAACAAATGGTTACCCTAACCTACCCACACATTGGTAATACAGGCACCAATGAGCAAGATGTCGAGTCTGGCAACATATACAAAAAAGATGGGCATAAAGTTTGGGCAAATGGGCTTATTATCCGTGACTTAACCATGGCAACAAGCAACTTTCGTAGCCAGCAATCATTAAGCGACTATTTAAAAGCACACAACACGGTTGCCATTGCAGATATCGATACCCGCAAGCTAACGCGTCTACTACGCTCAACAGGCTCTCAAAATGGTTGCATCATGACTGCAGATGCAGATGGTCAGCTTGATGAAGCAAAAGCCATTGCCTTAGCCAAAGCGTTTGCTGGGTTAAAAGGTATGGATCTGGCAAAAGTTTGTTGCGATAAAGATGGTTTTGAATGGACACAAGGCTCTTGGGTATTAAATAAAGACGGCAAAGGTCAGGGTTTTAAAGAGTTAGGCACAGATATTGAGCAAAAATTTAACATTGTCGCCTACGACTTTGGCGTTAAAACGAATATTTTACGTATGCTTGTAGACCGTGGTTGTCATGTAACCGTTGTGCCTGCTCAAACGCCAATTGAAGAGGTACTTAAACACAACCCAGATGGCGTATTTTTATCAAATGGTCCTGGCGACCCTGAGCCATGTACTTATGCTATTAACGCCATTAAACACCTAATTACTCAAACAGACATCCCAGTTTTTGGTATTTGTTTAGGGCATCAATTATTGGCATTAGCAAGTGGTGCAAAAACAATTAAAATGAAGTTTGGTCACCACGGTGCTAACCACCCAGTGCAAGATGTAGAAGCCGGCACGGTAATGATTACCTCACAAAACCATGGTTTTGCGGTTGATGAAGATAATTTACCAGATAATATAAAAGTCACGCACCGCTCGCTGTTTGATGGCTCTAATCAAGGTATTGAGTTAACCAATAAACCTGCTTTTAGTTTCCAAGGTCATCCAGAGGCAAGCCCAGGTCCTCATGATTGTGCCCCATTGTTTGATAAGTTTGTAGCAAATATGGCGAAGTAATAGCAATGAAACACATTTTACAACAGTCTTTAGTTATGGGGTTATGTGCCTTATTTATGGGCTGTTCTACCAATGTGACTCATGCAAAAAACAAAACAATTGAAACAGTAGCTCAAAACTTAACTTGTGACAAAGTTGATAAAAAAATTGCACGGGCTTTAAAACAAAGTTTTGAGACCTCTGGCTATAATTATGCTAACAATAGTACAACCGATTATGATAAAACAGAAACAGCCAATCAATCAGTTGCCTCTATTTTAACTAGTTATACACAGCAAGCTGATAGCATAGCATGTCAGTTTCCCCACTCTGTTAAAGAAGGGTTATTGTTTAAAACCAGTGATGATAAGCGATTTCGCGCTTATACTTGGGATGAAAACACAGGTGGCACCATGCACTTTTACTCTGCTTTAGTGCAATACATTGATGATGATGGAAACTCACATGGGCTATATGAAGCATCTTTGTTGAATGAAGATAAAGAGTCAACTAACCAAGTTGCTGGCAGACTATATGACCTAGCAACTATACATGCTGCTAAGCAGACTTATGGCAGTCCTATTTATGTATTAGCCTCTCATGCTATTGGTTCTAACATAGATAGAGCCATTACCATAAAACTGTTTCAAATAAACAATGACAGCTTAAACAATCCAAACTTAATAAAAACTCGTACAAGATATACTGATGAAATTTCATTTTCTTATGATGCGTCATCACTTTATGTCAATAAGATAAACCGTCAACTGTTTGAATTTAATTCATCAGATAATAGTTTTAGCTTTCCTGTTGTGTTAGCTTCTGATAAATTTTATTCGGGCGAAGTGACCAAAAAACGTATTGTTTATCGTTTTGATGGGCAATATTTTAAACGAGTTAAAAATTAACAACACCGATTATTAACACTAAATAAAAATCCAGAAACTCAACCAAAGGTAACACCATGCCAAAACGTACTGACATCCAAAGCATTCTTATCATAGGCGCAGGTCCAATTGTAATTGGTCAGGCTTGTGAGTTTGACTATTCAGGTGCTCAAGCCTGTAAAGCATTAAAAGAAGAAGGCTACCGAGTTATTCTAGTTAACTCAAATCCAGCCACCATCATGACAGACCCCGTAATGGCAGATGCGACCTACATCGAGCCAATCACATGGCAAACCGTTGAGCAAATCATCGCAAAAGAAAAACCGGACGCTATTTTGCCAACCATGGGCGGGCAAACGGCATTAAACTGTGCCTTAGATTTAGACAAACACGGCGTATTAGAAAAATACGGATGCGAACTCATTGGTGCTACCAAAAATGCGATTGAAAAAGCCGAAGACCGTGACCTATTTGACCAAGCCATGAAAAAAATCGGCTTAGAATGCCCACGTGCAGACATTGCCGAAACCATGGACGAAGCTTTTGCCATTCAAGAAAAAGTTGGCTTCCCTTGCATTATCCGTCCATCATTCACCATGGGTGGTTCTGGCGGTGGTATCGCTTACAATAAAGATGAATTTGTCGAGATTTGTACTCGTGGCTTTGATATGTCGCCAACTCACCAGCTATTAATTGATGAATCACTAATTGGTTGGAAAGAATATGAGATGGAAGTGGTACGTGATAAAAATGACAACTGTATCATCATTTGTTCTATCGAAAACTTTGACCCAATGGGTGTACACACTGGCGACTCAATCACAGTTGCCCCTGCTCAAACCTTGACTGATAAAGAATATCAAATCATGCGTAATGCCTCACTAGCCGTATTGCGTGAAATTGGTGTCGAAACCGGTGGTTCTAACGTACAGTTTGGTATCAACCCTGTCGATGGTCGTATGGTTGTTATTGAGATGAACCCTCGTGTTTCTCGCTCATCGGCATTAGCAAGTAAAGCAACTGGCTTCCCAATTGCCAAAATTGCAGCAAAACTTGCGGTTGGTTACACGCTAGATGAACTACAAAATGACATCACAGGCGGCAAAACGCCAGCAAGCTTTGAGCCATCTATCGACTATGTCGTAACTAAAATCCCTCGTTTTAACTTTGAGAAGTTCCCTCAAGCAGACAATACTTTATCAACCCAAATGAAATCGGTTGGCGAGGTAATGGCAATTGGTCGCAACTTCCAAGAGTCTATGCAAAAAGCCCTACGTGGCATGGAAACAGGCGCAACTGGGTTTGATGAACAAATTGATTTAGCCGCTATTGAGCCAAGCAAAGCCTTGGCAGAAATTAAAAACAAATTGACCGTACCAACACCAGACCGTATTTATTACATTGCCGATGCCTTCCGTGCTGGTATGAGTATTGATGATGTGTTTGCAATCAACAAAATTGACCCATGGTTTTTGGTACAAATTCAAGACATCGTTAACACAGAAGCACAAGTAAAACAGCTTGGTTTTGATAACCTAACAGCAGATACTTTACGTGCCTTTAAACGCAAAGGTTTATCTGACCTTCGTTTATCAACCTTACTTAACGTATCGCAAAACGACCTACGTAACAAACGTTGGGATTTAGGTGTCTATCCGGTTTACAAACGTGTTGATACTTGTGCAGCTGAGTTTGAAACCTCAACTGCCTACATGTACTCAAGCTATGATGAAGAGTGTGAAGCAAACCCAAGCGATAAGAAAAAAATCATGGTTATCGGTGGTGGTCCTAACCGCATCGGTCAAGGTATTGAGTTTGATTACTGCTGTGTGCATGCTGCACTTGCCATGCGTGCTGACGGCTATGAAACCATTATGGTTAACTGTAACCCAGAAACGGTTTCTACCGACTATGACACATCAGACCGCTTATACTTTGAGCCAATTACCCTAGAAGATGTGCTAGAAATTGTACGTATCGAAAGCCCAGATGGCGTGATTGTACAATACGGTGGGCAAACGCCGCTAAAACTGGCGCGTGCATTAGAAGCAGAAGGCGTTAAGATTATTGGCACAAGCCCAGATGCCATTGACCGTGCCGAAGACCGTGAGCGTTTCCAAAAAATGATTCACGACCTAAACTTAATACAACCACCAAATGCATTGGCAACCAGCTTAGAAGAAGGATTGGTTCAAGCAAAAGAAGTTGGCTACCCATTAGTAGTACGCCCATCTTATGTACTAGGCGGTCGTGCAATGGAAATTGTATATAACGAAGAAGAACTCAAGCATTATCTAAAAACTGCTGTACAAGCCTCTAACGAAGCCCCTGTACTGTTAGACCGCTTTTTGGATGACGCAATTGAGGTAGATGTGGATTGTATCAGCGACGGCAATGAGGTTGTTATTGGCGGTATCATGCAGCATATCGAACAAGCAGGCGTTCACTCAGGCGATTCATCTTGCTCTATCCCGCCTTATTCGTTGTCTGATGAGGTTTGCGATGTCATGCGTGAGCAAACCATAGCTATGGCAAAAGAGCTTGGTGTGGTTGGTTTAATGAACGTACAGTACGCAGTTAAAGATGGTACGGTATATATTTTAGAAGTAAATCCTCGTGCCTCTCGTACTGTGCCTTATGTCTCAAAAGTGATTGGTACATCATTAGCTCAGGTTGCTGCACGTTGTATGGCAGGTCAGAGTTTAGAGAGCCAAAAATTCACCAAAGAAATCAAGCCATCATTTTTTGCTGTAAAAGAGGCTGTGTTCCCGTTTGCTAAATTCCCTGGGGTTGATCCAATCCTTAGCCCAGAAATGAAGTCAACTGGCGAAGTTATGGGCGTTGGGGAAACCTTTGGCGAAGCTTATTACAAAGCAGTAACCGGTGGTAACCAAACAATACCAAGCTTATCAACAGATAACGAAGATAAAAAGGCCTTCTTATCTGTGCGTAATAGTGATAAAGCTGCCCTAACCAATGTTGCCAAGCAACTGGCAGGATTTGGTTTTAAACTAATTGCAACTGCTGGCACACAAAAGCACCTTGCCGAGCAAGGCATTGCGTGTGAACGTATTAATAAAGTAAACGAAGGGCGACCACATATTGTTGATGCCTTGAAAAATGATGAAATAACACTTATCATTAATACAACCGAAGGTAAGCAAGCTCAAGAAGACTCTTTCTCTATCCGCCGTACTGCGTTGCAGAACAAAGTCTTTTATGTAACCACACTTAATGGAGCAGATGCCGTTTGTAAGGCGTTTGCAGTACAACTGCCATTTGGTGTCTATAAATTACAAGACTTGCATGCCAAACGAGATATGATTTAATTTACTAAATTAAGTAAACAGACACCATCTCATCGAGGTGGTGTTTATTTTTGTTTTACAAGAGGATTTATTATGCAACGCTTCCCTATGACACCACAAGGTCATGCCGCTTTGGAAGAAGAGCTAAAGCAACTTAAAACTGTCGACCGCCCGCGTATTACTGCTTCTATTGCCGAAGCACGTGAACACGGCGATTTAAAAGAAAATGCCGAGTATCATGCTGCCCGTGAGCAACAAGGTTTTTGTGAAGCACGCATCCGTGATATTGAGGCAAAACTGGGTGGCGCTCAAGTAATCGATCCAGCAAGTTTGCCAAATGATGGACGTGTGGTTTTTGGTGTTACCGTTGTTATCGAAAACTTGGATACCGAAGAAGAAAAACGCTATAAAATTGTTGGTGATGATGAAGCTGATTTTAAAGCCGCTAAGATTTCTATTAATTCTCCGATTGCTCGTGGCTTAATTGGTAAATCTGAAGGCGATGAAGCTCGTATCGAAACGCCAAGTGGCGTTGTAGAATATGAAATTATGGAAGTGATTTATCAGTAAAGCGGTTGATTAGTATTACTGCTATATTGCTAAGCAATTGGTTAGCTATAATACTAACTCACACCTACTAAAAAACTGATATTAAAAAAGGGCTTGATTAATAAATCGAGCCCTTTTTTAATATAACAAATAAGTTGAGATGGCTAGCCATCTAGCCAAAAGTGTAAGTGTTATGCACCTAATAGGCTTTGACCACAAACACGCACAACATTGCCATTAACACCACCTGATGCCGGTGACGCAAACCATGCAATGGTTTCTGCAACATCTACTGGCAAACCACCTTGGCTCATCGAATTCATACGACGACCCGCTTCACGAATCGCAAATGGTATTTGAGCCGTCATTTGTGTTTCAATAAACCCTGGTGCCACCGCATTAATTGTCATACCTTGATCAGATTTTGCAAATTGTTTTGCCGTTGCATTTACTAGCCCGATTACACCAGCTTTTGAAGTGGCATAGTTTGTTTGCCCTAAGTTACCAGCAATACCAGAAATCGAAGACACGCAAACAATACGTGCGTTATCCGTTAACGCATTGTTATCTAATAGGTATTTATTAACACGGGCAATACTTGCTAAGTTAATATCTATCACCATATCCCATCTTTTTTCATCCATTTTTGCCAGTGTTTTATCTCGAGTAACACCCGCGTTATGGATAATTGCATCTAAGCCATTATGCTTGGCTGCTTCTGCAGCAATTTTTTCACCAGCATCTTCGGCAGTAATATCAGCAGCTAAGCTTGCACCGCCAATTTCACCAGCAACTTTTTGCAAGTCCTCTAACAATGGTGGGATATCTAAACAAATAACGTAAGCACCATCACGTGCCAAAGTTTGTGCGATTGACTTACCAATACCACGGCTAGCACCGGTTACAACCATAGTTTTACCAGCCAATGGTTGATCCCAATTAATTGCTAGCGATTCACCTGCACCGACTCTAACCACCTGACCAGATACATAAGCCGAACGTGCTGACATAAAGAAGCGTAAAGTTGAATCGAGGTTAGATTCTTGCCCTTCGCTAACATAAACAAGCTGTGCCGTAATGCCTTTTTTAAACTCTTTACCAACAGACTTTATAAACCCTTCTAAAGAGCGTTGAGCAATTGCAAACTCGATGTCTTCAATTTCTTCTGGTGGTCTACCAATGATAATAACTCGACCAGATTTTTCCACACGGCGGGCAATAGGATGGAAAAACTCATAAACCTCTTTTAAGTCTTCTGCATTTTTAATATTAGTTGCATCAAAAATAGTAACTTTATATTTATCTGCACCACCGGTGTATTCTTGTACTTTTGCGCCAGCTTCATCAAGTTTTGCTTTTAAAGCACCTGCTTTTGTTACAAAAACATTTGCTTTGGCTTCAACCACAACCCGGGCAATAGCGTCACTTACTTTGTTATCATCGCCAGACGCAACACCAACTAACACGTCACCACCAGCAAGTGCTGATCCTTTTTTATATCTATCTAGCTTCATAGGCATAGGTAAGCCTAAGTTTTTGGCAACAGTTTGACCCATTGGTGATTGAATAAAACTTCCATAACGATCACTCATCGTATACTTCCTTCAATAAAATAAAATTGTTGTTTAGTTAAAATCTATAGTCATAATAATGCAGTTATTTACGCCATCTTTCAAGTATTACGATGTAATATGTTTAGACTGGCTAATTCACAAAAAATAATAGTAAAGATGAAACAACCAAATCTAATACTAAATGATGCGTTCATGCTTTACGCTTGCCAACTAATAGACATATGCTAAAATCGATTTGCAAAATTTTTGTTTGTTAACTTAACACCCAATCAATTAATAAAGGATATTTCATGTCAGACAATAATACGATTCGCAAAGTTGCCATTTTGGGTGCAAACCGCATTCCATTTGCACGTTCAAATGGTCCTTATGCCAATGCAAGTAACCTTGATATGCTAACAGCCGCATTAAATGGTCTTGTAGAACGTTATGATTTGCAAGGTAAGCAAATTGGCGAAGTGGTTGCAGGTGCTGTGTTAAAACATAGTCGTGACCTTAATCTAACACGTGAAGCAGCATTAAACACCGCCCTATCACCTGCAACACCTGCCTATGATATTTCACAAGCATGTGGTACTGGTTTACAGTCAACATTTGCAGCAGCAAATAAAATTGCGTTAGGCATTATTGATTCTGCCATCACAGGTGGTGTTGATACCACTTCTGATGCTCCAATTGCTGTTGGTGATAGCTTACGTAAAGCCATTATTAAACTTGGTGCTGCTAAAACTGGCAAACAACGCATGCAAGCATTGATGGGTATTAATCCAAAGGATTTAATTGATCCACCGCAAAATGGAGAACCGCGTACCAAGTTATCAATGGGTGATCATCAAGCAATCACCACACTTGAGTGGGGTGTCACACGTGAAGAGCAAGATGAGCTAGCAGTTAATAGCCACAAAAACTTAGCTCGTGCATACGAAGAAGGCTTTATGGCAGATTTAATGACACCATTTAAAGGCTTAACCCGTGACAACAACTTACGCCCAGATAGCAGCCTAGAAAAACTTGCAACACTTAAGCCTGTTTTTGGTAAAAAGAATGCAAATCCAACGATGACAGCCGCTAACTCAACGCCATTAACAGATGGTGCTTCATGTGTTTTAATTGGTAGTGAAGAATGGGCAGAACAAAATGGCTTACGTCCTTTAGCTTATATTACGCATCATGAAACAGCAGCAGTAGACTTTATCGGCAAATCTGGTGTGACAGAAGGGTTATTAATGGCGCCAGCTTATGCTGTTCCACGAATGTTGCAACGTGCTGGATTAACTTTACAAGATTTTGATTTTTATGAAATCCATGAAGCTTTTGCTTCACAAGTTCTATCTACACTTAAAGCATGGGAAGATGATACTTTCTGTCAAGAAAGATTAGGACTAGAGGCACCATTAGGCTCAATCGATAGAAGTAAACTTAATGTCAATGGTTCATCACTAGCAGCTGGTCACCCTTTTGCGGCCACTGGTGGGCGTATTCTTGCCACTGCCGCTAAATTACTTGATCAAAAAGGTGGTGGTCGCGCTCTTATTTCTATTTGTGCCGCAGGTGGTCAAGGCGTTACTTGTATTTTAGAAAGATAAGATAAGGTTTATCTTTAAAAAAGCCTCTAAGAATATTTAGAGGCTTTTTTAATAACCTTTATTTAAGCTAATACAATAGAATAGTATCAGGCAGCAATAGCGATGTAAAAGTGCTTATTGTTAAATTATAAGTAGCAAAAACTAAATTGATATAAAACTAAGCCCAAAAAAACCGCCCCTCACTAACGCAAGGGGTGGTTTTGGTGTAACTGTTAGGTTACGGAATAATGAGCTGACGATTACCATCTACTCTCACATGGGAAAAGCACACTACCATTGATGAGAAGCAATTCTAATTTCTAGAATGAGACAATTATATATTACTAAAACTTAAACTCTGCTTTCGCGGTTACGCTTCTTCCAGGTGCTGGCATCAACGATCGACTCAATGGATCAATATAGTATTGATCTGTTAAATTAGCTCCAGTTAACTCAAAAAACATATTATCATTTACTTTATAGTTCATAAAACCATCAACTGTTAGAACATCTGACCAATCTAATGGCGTATTAAATATAGAGACACCTTCATTACTATTACCATAATTGCTGACATTCATTTCTTTATCAGCACCAGAATGATAATGTAATCGTGTACCAATGGTAAGCTTCTCATCCATCAAACGCTTACCTAATGTCAAATCAGTTTGCCAATCTGGCTGTCCCATGTTTTGTAAATATCCAAAATTAAAACCATATTTAACACAATCTGGTACTTGCCCATAATAAGGGTCTTCTTGCATGGCATATTGTGCATCGCATACTTCATTTTTAAAGTTGTGAGTAAAACTTAAATCGCCAAACCAATCGCCATTATCATATCTACTTTGTACTTCCAGCCCCTGTATGGTTTGATGATCAAAATTTTGTAATTTAAACTCAGCATTACGATCTATCACATCATCAATACGGTTGTTGAAGAATGCTAATTTAAAATCAGCATGACGAGCATCTTTCAACCAAGGAGTTAAGTCTTGTACATAGCCAATCTCAAAGTTAGTACCTTTTTCTGGTTTAACAGGACTAGAGTCATCAACATGTTCTCCAAAACCACCAGGTAATAAAGAAAAACCTAAGGTTGCCTCATATATGCTTGGCATACGTGTGGTTTGAGCATAACGAGCATAAACACGCGCACCGTCATTAATTTTATACGACAACGCCAGACTAGGATCTAAAGCATGATCTTTTACTTTTTGTAAAGATTGGAGTCGATCGCCTACTGTTGAGTCTTCATAAATAGGGATGCCACCTCCACTACCCTTTAATACGCCTGAAGTACCAATCTCTTTTAGCTTAGCAGGAGGAAGCCAACCATTTGCCTTAGCTTCGCCATTAAAGAATATGTTGCTATCTCGGCTCAGATTACCTTTATCATCCGCCTGCCAAACAAAATCTTTCTTAAGGTATATGGTGCCTTCATTTCCACCTTCAATATCACTCACCTCACCCTGTGCAGAACCATAGTTAGGATAGCTACCTGTTTCATTTCTAAAGGTGTTAGTATAGTCATAGTAACTAGAATCACCATTTTTATAAGACTGATAGGCATCTTGAATGGTTTGATTGGCTTTCTCATAATAATTTATTTTAATACCAGATAGCTTTTGCCCTTTATTAGGATATTTCCCCTCTTTTCTACCTTCATTTACTAAATCATCAAAAGTCCAATACTCTTTATAGTCTAGCCCTGCTTGTACTCGCCACTTGTCTGATGGTTGCCAATTCAGAACTGTACCAATATTCCATTCCTCACGGCGTCCCTTACGAGGTAAAGCGACAAAGCTGAATGCTGCTTTATCTTGTATTTCATCAGTTTCTAATTTCTCTTTTTGCCAATTTCCAGATACGGTTGCATCTAGCTGATCAGTAATTTGTGCAGTATTACTTAAACTAATGCCAACTCTATCATTATGGGTTTGCATATATGCATCCGCTTTTTTTATCGTATTGGCACCGTAAAGCGTACTCAACTGACCACACAAAGTATAAGGATTATATAAGTTGTATGGATTTTGTCCGCAGTTAGCAACTTCAGGGAACCTGTCACCATATCTATCAGTTAATGCATCAATATAAGCAGTCAATGCATCAGGATTACTAAATATTGAGTAACTGGGTGGACCAACTAGAAAATAAGGATACCCACCTGAATTATTACTATTTATTTGACTTTCTGTTTGCCAAAGATTGGCTGTTAAATCTACCCATTTATTATTTTTGGGATCAAAGCGATATTTAATATTAGCAGCATCAATTTCGACATTACTTAATGGCCACTGTGGAACGCGTCCAGTAACATCATAAAGACCACCTTTTATGCTTTCACCAGCAACCCTTGACGGCATAATATCACCATACGTTGTTTCACTATGGCGATAACCAAGTTGAATTGCTTGATCATCACTAGGACGGATAGACCCTTTGAGCAAGTAAGAGTCACTTTCGTTTGAAGTATTTGGTACTTCTCTACCAGGCAGATAAACATCTGCCATGTACGCAGTAAAATCACCTGTCTTACGGTTATTTCTATCAACATCAGTACGATAATCATCACTATTATGCTTACCAGCATAATAGTTACCACGATTACGACGAGTATAAGCGGCTAAACCATCTACTTTAATACCTCCTATCTCACTTCTTCCTGCCATAGCAATACGAACAGCCTTATCACCAATAGAAAGAGGATTACTGCGATTATCTGCTACTTTACTCGTTTCAATACCAAGGTTAGATTTTCTTGGCAATTCTCCACTGAGGTTTAAAAAAATATCACGTAACTGCTCAGCAGATTGCCTTTGGTAACTACCTTCTTCATATAAATCCGGATTGTACTGATCTTGAACTGGATACAAGTCGTTATCTTCTGCATGTATCACATCCACACTATTATAGTCAATAGCATTGGCATCTGTAGCATTATTACCAACTATGCCTTTGATACTAAAACCAAAATTTTCACCACCTATTAATACATCATCAACATTTAACGTATTAATGGTAACAGCTCCCCCAACCGATGAACGAATTCCTTTTTCCATAGAAGGACCTTTGCTAACTTTTACGTTACTAATTAACAATGGATCTATGTAGTTACGGTTATTTGCACCATTATAACCACGATAAACTGTAATTGCCTGTTCCGTACCATCAATAGTGACAGGAACTCGTCCTTGACCTTGAATCCCTCTTACATTAGGATCAATTGCACCACTGTTACGAGCGTCTCCACTTTCTACACCTATCATGCCTTTAAAAATGTCTGCTGGTGACTCGCCCATAAAACGTTCTAACTCTTCTTTGTCTTTATAAGTACTGGACTCATTTTTATCATAAACATCCTCTTCTGATATCTCAGTCAAGAGTAAATCACGCTTTGCAACTAACTCAATCGTTTCTAAGGTTGCTGATGGCATCTCTTCTTGATTTTCATTAAATGGTGTTTGTGCAGCTGCAGCATGCATTAACATACTAATTGAGGCAGCTAAAAGAACTTTTGGGGTAGTTAACTGTTTCATTTTTTGCTCATACTTGAATTTTTAAGGGAGAAATAATTGTTAGAACTACTAATTGAAAACGCATTATAACGCTAATGATAATCTTTATCAATAAAGTATTGTTTTACTAATACGTTGAGATTTAGATAAAAACAACAATAAAAAACCAAGCAAAAAAACCGCCCCACTCAGTGAGCGGGGCGGTTTTGGAGTAACCGGTTGGGTTACGAATAAGGAGCTGACGATGACCTACTCTCACATGGGCGAACCACACTACCATTGGCGCGAAGACGTTTCACTTCTGAGTTCGGGAAGGGATCAGGTGGTTCCATCTTGCTATTATCGTCAGCGAAGGGGTTTTAACAACAGCAACCGACTAGGTTGCTAGTAGAAATGAGTTTTATATATGTCTTTCGACTTTCAAGATTATTATCTGATATCAAGCTTATGATGATATCGAAATTATATTAACTATATAAACCATTTTGGTATTGTATAGTCAAGCCAAACGAGCAATTAGTATCAGTTAGCTACACATATCGCTATGCTTCCACACCTGACCTATCAACGTCCTAGTCTTGAACGGCTCTTAAGGGAAATCTAATCTTGAGGTGGGCTTCCCGCTTAGATGCTTTCAGCGGTTATCCCATCCGAACGTAGCTACTCGGCAATGCGACTGGCGTCACAACCGAAACACCAGAGGTTCGTCCACTCTGGTCCTCTCGTACTAGGAGCAGATCCTCTCAAATTTCCAACGCCCACGGTAGATAGGGACCGAACTGTCTCACGACGTTCTAAACCCAGCTCGCGTACCTCTTTAAATGGCGAACAGCCATACCCTTGGGACCTGCTTCAGCCCCAGGATGAGATGAGCCGACATCGAGGTGCCAAACACCGCCGTCGATATGAACTCTTGGGCGGTATCAGCCTGTTATCCCCAGAGTACCTTTTATCCGTTGAGCGATGGCCCTTCCATACAGAACCACCGGATCACTAAGACCTACTTTCGTACCTGCTCGAGTTGTGACTCTCGCAGTTAAGCGCGCTTTTGCCTTTATACTCTTTGAACGATTTCCGACCGTTCTGAGCGCACCTTCGTACTCCTCCGTTACTCTTTAGGAGGAGACCGCCCCAGTCAAACTACCCACCATACATTGTCCTCAGCACTGTGAATGCCTAAGTTAGAACCTCAACATAACCAGGGTGGTATTTCAAGGATGGCTCCACGCAATCTGGCGATCACGCTTCATAGCCTCCCACCTATCCTGCACAGGTTAGGTCAAAGTTCAATGTAAAGCTGTAGTAAAGGTTCACGGGGTCTTTCCGTCTAGCCGCGGGTACACAGCATCTTCACTGCGATTTCGATTTCACTGAGCCTCTGCTGGAGACAGCGTGGCCATCATTATGCCATTCGTGCAGGTCGGAACTTACCCGACAAGGAATTTCGCTACCTTAGGACCGTTATAGTTACGGCCGCCGTTTACTGGGGCTTCGATCAAATGCTTCGCTTACGCTAACATCATCAATTAACCTTCCAGCACCGGGCAGGCATCACACCCTATACGTCCACTTTCGTGTTTGCAGAGTGCTGTGTTTTTAATAAACAGTTGCAGCCACCTGGTATCTGCGACTGCCAACAGCTCATGGAGCAAGTCCAATCACCGTCGGCAGCGTACCTTCTCCCGAAGTTACGGTACCATTTTGCCTAGTTCCTTCAGCAGAGTTCTCTCAAGCGCCTTGGTATTCTCTACCTGACCACCTGTGTCGGTTTCGGGTACGATTCGTTTGTGACTATCGCTTGAAGCTTTTCCTGGAAGCATGGTATCTACCACTTCGCTAGTAAACTAGCTTGCTATCAGATCTCAGTATATAAGTGCCCGGATTTGCCTAAGCACTAAACCTACATCCTTTCACCTGGACAACCATCGCCAGGCTGATATAACCTTCTCCGTCCCTCCATCGCATCACAAACAAGTATAGGAATATTAACCTATTTCCCATCGACTACGCCTTTCGGCCTCGCCTTAGGGGTCGACTCACCCAGCCCCGATTAACGTTGGACTGGAACCCTTGGTCTTCCGGCGAACGGGCTTTTCACCCGTTTTATCGTTACTCACGTCAGCATTCGCTCTTGTGATACCTCCAGCATGCCTTACAACACACCTTCATCGGCTTACACAACGCTCCCCTACCACTTGAAACAAATTTCAAATCCGCAGCTTCGGCTCCTAGTTTGAGCCCCGTTACATCTTCCGCGCAGGCCGACTCGACTAGTGAGCTATTACGCTTTCTTTAAAGGGTGGCTGCTTCTAAGCCAACCTCCTAGCTGTCTATGCCTTCCCACATCGTTTCCCACTTAACTAGGAATTTGGGGCCTTAGCTGGCGGTCTGGGTTGTTTCCCTCTCCACTACGGACGTTAGCACCCGCAGTGTGTCTCCCGGATAGTACTCATAGGTATTCGGAGTTTGCATCGGTTTGGTAAGTCGGTATGACCCCCTAGCCGAAACAGTGCTCTACCCCCTATGGTATTCGTCCGAGGCGCTACCTAAATAGCTTTCGGGGAGAACCAGCTATCACCGAGTTTGATTAGCCTTTCACCCCTATCCACAAGTCATCCCCTGGCTTTTCAACGACAGTGGGTTCGGTCCTCCGATGCCTGTTACGGCACTTTCAACCTGCTCATGGATAGATCACTCGGTTTCGGGTCTATACCCTGCAACTATTCGCCCTATTAAGACTCGATTTCTCTACGGCTCCCCTAAATGGTTAACCTCGCTACAGAATATAAGTCGCTGACCCATTATACAAAAGGTACGCCGTCACGGAACAAGTCCGCTCCGACTGCTTGTATGCACACGGTTTCAGGTTCTATTTCACTCCCCTCACAGGGGTTCTTTTCGCCTTTCCCTCACGGTACTGGTTCACTATCGGTCAGTCAGGAGTATTTAGCCTTGGAGGATGGTCCCCCCATCTTCATACAGGATTTCTCGTGTCCCGCACTACTTAATATGCTTCCTAATAGATTTCGGATACGGGGCTATCACCCACTATGGCCAGCCTTCCCAAGCTGTTCTCCTATCTATAAGTCCGTCGGCTACTCCCCGTTCGCTCGCCGCTACTTGGGGAATCTCATTTGATGTCTTTTCCTCGGGGTACTGAGATGTTTCACTTCTCCCGGTTTGCCTCTCTTACGAGATAACTAGCTTATGCTAGTTGGGTTTCCCCATTCAGAAATCTCCGGATCGTAGGATATTGCCACCTCCCCGAAGCTTATCGCAGGCTATCACGTCTTTCATCGCCTCTGACTGCCAAGGCATCCACCATGTGCACTTAATTACTTGACTATACAATCCAAAATAGTTTGCAATGTATAGGTAATTTAATTAACGATATCACCATTTGTGTTGTTATCTATCTTCCAATAAATAACGCGCTTGATTCAGTTCTCTTTACTTTTCGATAGTTAACGGTGGGATAACATTACAATGTCATTCCGTTAACTATCAGGTTAAACACATTCTTGTTGGAACAGTGTGTTTAACCCAGACTCATTTCTATGTTGTTAAATAGTTTATGATGCTCTCTTCAAGTCATCATGTTCTTTCTGCTTTCACAGATATAAATAATCTTCCCAAATTACTTATATCTGTAAATTAATGGTGGAGCCAAGGAGAGTCGAACTCCTGACCTCCTGCGTGCAAGGCAGGCGCTCTACCAACTGAGCTATGGCCCCATGGTGGGTCTAATAAGACTTGAACTTATGACCCCCGCGTTATCAACACGGTGCTCTAACCAGCTGAGCTATAGACCCTTATAGCTTACTTCTTAAAAAACAACTTGTTGTGAATTCTTGCCAATTGAATGCTTTCGTTAAGGAGGTGATCCAGCCGCAGGTTCCCCTACGGCTACCTTGTTACGACTTCACCCCAGTCATCAACCCCACCGTGGTGAGCGCCCTCCTAAGTTAGGCTACCCACTTCTGGTGAGATCAACTCCCATGGTGTGACGGGCGGTGTGTACAAGGCCCGGGAACGTATTCACCGTGGCATTCTGATCCACGATTACTAGCGATTCCGACTTCATGGAGTCGAGTTGCAGACTCCAATCTGGACTGAGATAGGCGTTTTGAGATTGGCATCACATCGCTGTGTAGCTTCCCTTTGTACCTACCATTGTAGCACGTGTGTAGCCCTGGTCGTAAGGGCCATGATGACTTGACGTCGTCCCCGCCTTCCTCCAGTTTGTCACTGGCAGTCTCCTTAGAGTCCCCACCATTACGTGCTGGCAACTAAGGATAAGGGTTGCGCTCGTTGCGGGACTTAACCCAACATCTCACGACACGAGCTGACGACAGCCATGCAGCACCTGTATCACAATTCCCGAAGGCACTCTCGTATCTCTACAAGATTCTGTGTATGTCAAGACCAGGTAAGGTTCTTCGCGTTGCATCGAATTAAACCACATGCTCCACCGCTTGTGCGGGCCCCCGTCAATTCATTTGAGTTTTAACCTTGCGGCCGTACTCCCCAGGCGGTCTACTTATTGCGTTAGCTGCGTCACTAAGTCTTCATGAGACCCAACGACTAGTAGACATCGTTTACGGCGTGGACTACCAGGGTATCTAATCCTGTTTGCTACCCACGCTTTCGAACCTCAGTGTCAGTATGATGCCAGGAAGCTGCCTTCGCCATCGGTATTCCTCCAGATCTCTACGCATTTCACCGCTACACCTGGAATTCTACTTCCCTCTCACCTACTCTAGTTTAACAGTTTCAGATGCAGTTCCCAGGTTAAGCCCGGGGATTTCACATCTGACTTATTAGACCACCTACGCTCGCTTTACGCCCAGTAATTCCGATTAACGCTCGCACCCTCTGTATTACCGCGGCTGCTGGCACAGAGTTAGCCGGTGCTTATTCTGCAGTTAACGTCATGACTATAGGGTATTAACCTATAGCTGTTCCTCACTGCTTAAAGTGCTTTACAACCAAAAGGCCTTCTTCACACACGCGGCATGGCTGGATCAGGGTTGCCCCCATTGTCCAATATTCCCCACTGCTGCCTCCCGTAGGAGTCCGGACCGTGTCTCAGTTCCGGTGTGGCTGATCATCCTCTCAGACCAGCTACAGATCGTCGCCATGGTAGGCCTTTACCCCACCATCTAGCTAATCCGACTTAGGCTCATCTAATAGCAAGAGCACAAAGTGCCCCCTTTCTCCCGTAAGACGTATGCGGTATTAATCCGAGTTTCCCCGGGCTATCCCCCACTACTAGGTAGATTCCTAAGTATTACTCACCCGTCCGCCGCTAATCGGGTCTAGCAAGCTAGACCTTCATCGCTCGACTTGCATGTGTTAAGCCTGCCGCCAGCGTTCAATCTGAGCCATGATCAAACTCTTCAGTTTAATCTTTGTTGAGACCTTTTAAGATGGTCCCTAATCTTGGCTCATTCGTACTTTACTAGCATATTTACTTAAGTATGTTCGTATATGAATTAACTTTGAGTATTTCTACTAATTTCGTCGAATGATTATCTTTTTAAAGTCATTCTAAATTAGCAAAAATCCACACAAGTTGTTTTTTAAGTTTGTTTTTAATGAGTTAGATTACCTTCGTCAGGTTAATCTTTACCCCCTTTGTCTTCAACGTATGCTGTGCGACTCAGGGAAGGCATATTATATAGTGTTTATCTCTCGTGTCAACACTTTTTTACGCCTTTTTAAAGTTTTTTCGCTTCGCTTTTCTTTGTTTTAAGCTTAACTCAATTTCACTTTAATTTACGCTACAAAACTTCGCTTTGTCAGCTCTGCCCCGTTTGCGTGAGGGCGTATTATACGCAGTTTTTTTAGGTTGGCAAGGGGTTTTTTATGTTTTTTTGAGGTTTTAAACAGTTTTTTTTTAAGGGGCTGGTTCGAAAGGGGTTTTTGCGGTGGGGTTTGATTCCTAAGAAGGTGGTATTATATATTAGCTATCCCTTACCTTTGCGTAGCTCGGTTTTGCTTTGTTAAGAACACTCTATGCGAGTTATCCGTTATAACTACCTAAATAACAGATAAGAGGTTTTTACGACATTAACAAACCACGGATTTATTTTACCTAGGTAATGTTTCCCTTTTTATTACTAACCTAACTTATATATTATTTAGCCGATGGAGCTGCAGTACTGCCAGCAAGAATGCCCCCATCTATATTAAGCTCAATACCGGTTACATACCTAGATTCATTTGAAGCCAAATATAAAGCAGCATAAGCAACATCCTTTGGTTCTCCCATAATACCCAGTGGTACACCAGCAGAGATTTCTTTTATTGTCGTTTCTCTTTGTGCTCCTTCTCCAAGCATGGTATCCCATATTGGTGTAAAGATTGCGCCAGGATGTATTGAATTACATCTAATAGAATAGTTTTTTTCTGCACAGTACAATGCGACTGATTTTGTATGGTTTCTGACAGCGGCTTTACTTGAGGCGTATGCCGTTGCGGCAGGAATCCCAACAATACCGGATCTTGATGAGATGTTTATAATACTGGCATGGTTAGCGCTTTTCATTAGTTGAATGCCGTATTTACAACCCAGTGCCACACCATCTAAATTTGTTGCGTGCACCTTGTGCCAACTATCCATATCAAGATTCTCTGGATCATGAGGACCTTGAGTTTCAAGAAAACCAGTTATCCCAGCATTATTAACAAGAACATCTAAATGCCCATATTCATGTTTAATAAACTTTACAGCGCTTTGCCACTCTGATTCTTGTGATACATCTAAATGAATATATTTAGCATTGACGCCAATCTTGTTCGCTACCGCTTGCCCTTGCTCGTCATTAATATCAGATACAATAATTTGCGCCCCTTCATCAGAGAATAACTCAGCAATTGCTTGTCCAATACCTCTAGCAGCACCGGTAATTAATGCAACCTTTCCTTCAAGTCTGGACATAACCTCTCCTTCTAACTAACCTAACGCTCTATTAAAATGGCATAGTACAAAGGTCAAATAACGCAATACCACCGTTACCACAACCACCTCCATCATTAAAACTTATACATAGTAAAAGTACCACACAAGACAAATCGCTTTTAAGCCGTTTGTTATACCTACCCTAAAACGAGCTCAATAAAAGCTGATTTTTTGCGACGATACGCCTCGTGAGTAAAACCCGTACAAGATACTTTTAGTTCATTGTATTTTTGAACAAGTGCAGGGTTTGCGCAAAGCTTGTCTCTAAACTCGACAAAAACGTCAAACTGCGAACCTATCGCAACAATTTGGAAAGCGACATCATCGCCAGAAGTACTTTCTAACATGCAAAGCTCGGAGGTTCTTAACGTATCAAGTTTTTTATTGAAACCCAAGGTGGAAAGTACCTCTATTGATTGCTCTAATTTATTACCGTCAACACCCACAAGTATGTCTAAATCGCCCTTAGATACGGCATTAGGGATAGACGAAGCGCCAATATGCTCAATTACAGCATCTGGCAATAACGCAGTTATCTTAAGTTCGTACTTACGATAAAGCGCTTCACAACGTGCCTGATATTCACTTGCTTTGTAAAACTTCATATTTTCTCTTCATATGTTATGACTCAAATCCACATTATAATGCCCACAACATCGGCAAGATTAGCGCAAAGCAGAAAACCACCCCCACAATATGCGATTGTTAGTTTTTACTTGCACTTAACTGTTTTTTCAATTGCCTCAGCCCATGCAGATTTCCTATCAAAACCGTCAACAATACCTTGGTTGCTATGACTTCCTGTAAATGCACCCATTCCATGCTGAATCATATATGTCGGGTGATATGATGGTAGCCCTCTAGCAGTTAAGGCATCACATACCTTTGCATTATTTTGCCGGATTGCATTGACTTCTGATTGGAGAAGAAAAATCTGTTGTTCTGAAAGTCCATTTAATGTGTTCATACGGAGGACTATAAGACCTTGATGTGCGGTTTTGTCGCTGACTCTTTTGGTGTCATAGATTCCATATGTCATTGCAGCGTAGTACATTTCTGCGGCAGTTGAATAATTTTCGTCATTTAAACACTTTTTCATCCCCACAAATATATCAGCTGGATTTTGACTTGAAAGAAGCTGATTAATAACCGTACAAGATGCCGGCTTTGGTGATTCTAGGTTGCCTTTGCTTTGGTAGTTGGTAATATTTGGATTACTTGCACATGAGGCAACAACCATAGATGCGAGTATTATTAAAATTTTATTCATATGATTAATTTTCCTTGAAGGCTAATAATTTATTAAAATTCAATAGTAGCAAGGATATTAATTTCTAACAATGTAAACAATGCAATAAAAGCTATTTCATTGCATTAATATTTAAGCATAATGTATACAATCAGTAGGTCTAAAGGCACTTAGATAGATGGTAGCTGGATTTGGTGGGGGCAGAAACGTAACTCGACACGCAAAAAATTTCAGAGTTATTATATCGGCGTGTTACAACGACAGATAATTTCTGATGAAATCATCCTTTTCTAACACGACCTACTTGGCTTTTTGAAGATTAACTCCGCTAAATGTTAAATTTATATAGAAACTGTCTTCCAATAATATCGCAAAGCGATTTCAAAAACGAAAACAGAAAGCTGTCCATTTTGCTTAAACTTGTTAAATACTTTGCGCATATTTCGATTTTCTCCAAAGACGAGCAAACTCAGCCAGCTGCTCACGATTTTTTGAAAAATATTCTAGCCAATATTTTTCGCAATTATGTGGGTAACCTAGTAGATTAGCAAAACAATCGCTAATAAGCTCAGATATAAAACTATCTGAAATATCTATGTTAGGCCATTGCGCTGATATTTCCTGTACTTCCTCTGGATAGAAACCTAATAACGTATGGTACTCCCAATATGGGTTATCTTTAACTTCATTATCTACGAAGAATGGCCCGTTTGCAGAAGCATTAAGGCATTCCCCAATTGCAACGATAAGTTCCTTAGATATATCAAACTCTTCCTTTTTTTCAGGTGGGCTAATCCAAGGTCGATATGAGCGAAAATCACATTCAGAATTCCAGCAACAATAATAGCCTCCTGATTTACCTAAATCACTTTTACATTTGGGGCATTTAAGAATTGCGCTCATATACTTTTATATACCTAACAATTTATTATTTTGTCATCCTAGCATTGATATAAATCACTGACAATATGAACATAGCATGAAAGCAGGTAAGTCGTGTTAGCAAGGCACTGAGGTAACTCGACAACCAAAACAAAATTAAAACTATATTGTCGCTTTACGACTTTTAACCAATTTTTAACGAAATTGCTAAAAATTCTAACACGACTTACTTAGCTGAACGCTGGTTTTCAAGCATACTAATCTATCATACTCAGAAAACGCATCAAGGCATTCTCCTCGATACTCTCTCATAACTATCCTTTACTTGTAACGCCTCAGTCATACGCCGCTATAGCGGTCGGCTGAACTGGCTTGTTATCTCGTTTGTTAATTTCAGCACCCAATCCATCATACTTTACACAAGTAGGTTTCAATTCCAACAGACTAGATAATGTGATTGTTTGTTGCTCTGGCAGTTTTTCATTTAGCACGGATGTAGAAAGAATATAAAAGTCCCATTGCTCTAGATTCAGTGGATTTACTGACGACATATCTTTGTGTGCGAGAACACAAAAGACATAAATATCTGCCTTCCTAAATTTCTCTTCATTTCTTGCTTGTGATGTGCCAGTAGGCTGAATACCAAAAGAGATTCTAGAAAGCTTATTTTGTTGCCAACTTTGCAAGTAAGATGAGGATTTAACCTCTATTTTTAACCCGTTTAAGGCCACAACATCAACTTCATCCCACTCTTCTCTGAGACTTGATAGAGCATCAATGCTAGAAGCCACAATAAATTCCGCTAACTTCCCACGAAGCGCATTTCCTAGCAGGTCAGAACTTGACCATTGCCAAAAAGACAGAACATCAAAAGCTAGTTTTGAGCCTTCATAAGTAAAAGGTTCATCGCCTTTTTTCAATTTTGTGTCCGTTGCGTCTATCACTCTGTACGGCTCCTTTCGAGATAACGCCCAGCTAAGCTGCATTTTTCCGTTTCTTGATTTGTTTGTTATGCATGTGGCTCCCCGAATTCAAATTCATACGATTCGCACAATATATCCAATACATCATCATAGGTTAAAAAATGAAGTGCCTGTGCTTAGAAATAACTTTTCCTCCAGAATTTCGCAACCAATCTGGCTCATGGACATAATCAAAGTTTGATTCATTTTACCAATTTTTTTGGGCTTCCCATGTATCAAGTTCAGTAATCTTTGATGCGATGATCGTAGTTCATCAAGGTAAATGCAGTCTCGACCTTGAAGAATTCCAAATTCTATCTCTATTTCTTTAACTTTATTCAATCGATAATTTTATTGCATAACAATTTATTATCTTGCTATCCTAGCATTGATATAAATTTATAACAATACAAGCTTTGTAGGTTAGTGTCGAGGTATCGAGAACAAACACCACAATTAAAATAGAACCATCGTTGGGTTTTATGCTTCAACCCAACCTACTCATTATATTTGCAATATTTTAACCAACCTCACCATAGGTGCGGTTTAGCCCTGATGGTAGCGGTTATCCTGCTTGGTTGAGTGGGATTGCGGTGGCTTGGTTTGGTGTGGCGACGTGGTAGCAAGCGACACGCCAAACCTTAGCCAACGCCCCATGCAAACAAGCAGATATGAGCGGACAGCAGGATTGGCTGAAAAGATTTAGTTGTTTTGCTTTAATAAGTATGAATGTTAGAAAGCAAATATCACACAAAATAAAGGTAATTCTAAGTTGTTGCTTGCTTCATATGCCTTACAAACTCACCCAGATTTTGTAAAGTCGACTGATGGTCATCAAGGTTGTTTTCGATAATACGCACAATTGCCGAGCCAGAAATTGCTCCTGCACAGCCATTATCTAGGGCATCTTTGACTTGCTCTGGCTTAGCAATACCAAAACCTTGCAATATTGGAGCAGAGTTGTTGGCTTTGAGTTTACTTACCAATTCATCAAGATTACCCGCAGATTCTTGATTATCCGCCGAAGTCACCCCAGCACGTGAGACAAGGTAGGTGTAGCCTTGGGTTAGACTCGCAACTTGAGCGATGGTTTGCTCCGTACCGTTAGGTGGGCAGATTAACACAGGTTGTACGCCATGCTTAACAGCAGACTGACAATATGGCAAACACTCCATCAATGGTACATCTGCCACCAGTACCGCATCCACGCCAATATCCGCACAGCGTTTATAAAACCCATCTAAAGTCTGAGCAAAAATCAAATTGGCACAGAGTAGCAGGCTGATAGGCGTATCAGGATATTTAGCACGCACTCTCTCAAGTAGTTTAAAACTGTCTTCGGTGCTATGCCCTGCCGATAACGCACGCTGGTTAGCCGCCTGAATGACTTCACCATCGAGCAATGGGTCAGAAAATGGCAACCCAAGCTCTAGTGCATCGGCGCCATTATTTACAAGTGTACAAATGATATCAAACGAGCGTTCTAAGTCAGGGTCGCATAGGGTAACAAAGGGTACAAATGCCCCTTCTCCAATGCTGTTTTCATTGCTACTAGGATTGCCCTTGCTATTGTTTTTTTGGGCTAATTCAGCAAGCATGGTATTAAATCTGGTCGTGACTTTTTTCATATCATTCTCCTATTGCTGAATCTCATTATCTAAAAATTTATCAACGGTAAATATATCTTTATCGCCCCGCCCTGATAGATTGACCACAATAATTTGTTCTTTGCCGGGGTTGTCATGAATAAGCTTCATAGCATACGCAAGGGCGTGTGATGATTCTAATGCTGGGATAATTCCTTCTTTTCGAGCCAATAAGCTAAAGGCATCCAATGCCTCATCATCGGTAATCGAACCATAGGTCACCCGACCAATAGCATGTAAATGAGCATGCTCAGGACCGACAGACGGAAAATCCAGACCTGCTGATATCGAATACGACTCATCAATTTGTCCATCGTCGTCTTGCATCAATGGCGACTTCATACCAAAGTAAATGCCCGTACGTCCATGTGTTAGCGGCGCACCATGTTCATCGGTATCCACTCCCTTGCCCGCAGGCTCAACTCCTATCAACTCTACGCCTTTTTCATCAACAAAGTCAGCAAACATACCTATCGCATTTGAGCCACCACCCACACAGGCGACAATGGTATCTGGCAAACGCCCTTCACGCTCTAGCATTTGGGCTTTTGTCTCCTCGCCAATCATCCGCTGAAACTCACGCACAATGGTCGGAAATGGGTGTGGTCCTGCTGCTGTCCCTAATAAATAATGGGCTTTATCATAGTTTGCAGCCCAATCACGCATCGCCTCACAACAAGCATCTTTTAATGACCTTGAGCCTTTATCCACTGCAATGACTTCTGCCCCCATCAGCTTCATACGAAAGACATTAGGCGACTGACGCTCAATGTCTTTTGCACCCATATACACTCGGCATTTTAATCCCAGCAACGCACATGCCAACGCTGTGGCTGTCCCATGTTGTCCAGCCCCTGTTTCGGCAATGATTTCTGTTTTACCCATGCGTAAGGCGAGCAATGCTTGTCCAAGCACCTGATTGGTTTTATGAGCCCCACCGTGGAGCAAGTCTTCACGTTTTAAATACAACTTAGCATTTGTGCCTTTGGTCAAGTTTTTGCACAGTGTCAATGCGGTTGGACGACCTGCATAATTTTTTAACAGCTCATGAAATTCCTGCTTAAAGCTTTCATCATTTTGAGCATCAATAAACGCCTGTTCCAACTCACAGAGTACAGGTACCAAAATTTCAGGCACAAACATACCGCCATATTCGCCAAAGTAGGAAGGAAGTTTCGTATTCATTATTAGTTTCCTTAATTAGGTTTCGTATTGTAGAGTTCTCTGAAAAATGCATTTTAATTTAGCCAAATCCTTCACACCCACGCTACTCTCCGCTCCAGAGTTAATATCTAACCCGAAAAATCCTTGGGCATTGGCATCGCTGATATTATCAATATTTAAGCCACCTGCCAGCATACTTTTTGCTTTAATCTCCGCAGGAACAAGTGACCAATCAAACGTCTTACCAGTGCCACCTGTTTGACTGCCGACTTTGCTATCAATAACAAAGCGGTCAACCTGTGGAAAATCAGGCACGATAAACTCAGATCTCTCTATGTCTACACTGATTGCTTTCCAAATCTGTACAGGTTTTGCCAATCTTTCACGCAATTCATTCACAAAGGCGTTATCTTCATCACCATGTAACTGCACCGCAAACAGATTTAAAGATTCCGCCACGTCACAGATTTGTTCAATCGATTGGTTTTGAAAGACAGCAACAAACTTAAGTGGTGCAGAATTGACAATCTGTTTTGCTTGCTCCAAGGTCAACTTACGCTTAGATTTCTCAGCAAATATCAACCCACCAAAATACGCACCCACTTCATAGGCAGATTTGGCATCGTCAGCCCGTGTTAATCCGCACACCTTATTTTCACCAAACACCACTCGACGGACAGCAGCATTAAGGTCTTCCTCTGCCATCAAGCTACTGCCGATAAGAAAGCCGTTGGCATACGGTTGTATTTGCTTAATATGCTGGTGGTTTTTTATTCCCGATTCACTGATGATAATTCTATCGGAGGGAATTGGTTGGGCAAGCTGTGCTGTACGATTAATGTTCACGCTCAAGTCGTGTAGATTGCGGTTGTTAATGCCGATGACTTTGGCATCTAAATTGATGGCACGTTGCACCTCGTCTTCGGTTGCTGATTCGGTCAAAACGCCCATACCCAAGTCATGGGCAAGCTCAGTAAGTTGGAGATATTCCTCATCCGTTAACACAGATAACATCAATAAAATGGCATCTGCCTGATGATAACGAGCCAAATACACCTGATAGGGACTCACGATAAAATCTTTACAAAGTATGGGCTGATGAGCAACTTCACGAACCTGTTTGATATAGTCAAAACTCCCCTGAAAGTATTTTTCATCAGTGAGTACAGAAATGGCACTGGCGTAGTGTTTATAGATATTGGCAATCTGTGTGGGAGAAAAGTCAGCACGAATCAGCCCTTTAGATGGCGAGGCTTTTTTGCATTCTAGGATATAAGCAGGGCTATGTTTGCCAGCAATGCCTATCTGCAAAGCGGTATAAAAATCACGCTCACTCGGCACAATCTCCGATTGGAATTGTTCCAATGGAAACTCAGCTTGTTTGTTGGCTATCCATGCTCGTTTATCGGCAACGATTTGCTTTAGAATGGTTGGGGTGTCTTGTTGGCTCATGTCAATACTCTTTGTCTTTTGACCTTTCGATTTTTTAGCATGGATTAGTAACTTCTCAATTGCTCAAGTGTTGCCATCGCTTTCCCACTCGCCAAATGCTCCATAATCATGCTTGCTGATTGTTTAATATCATCATGACCAAATAATTTCATTAGCATGGCGGTGTTCATAGCAACCGCTTGAGCATGGTGTTCATTACCTTGACCACTTAGCATATCAATGATGTCTTTGGCATTTTCGGTGGGTGTACCGCCTGCCAAAACAGACAGGGGTTGTTGGCTAAACCCAAAATCGGTTGGCGTGACTTGATAATGCTCAATTTTGCCATTTTTAATTTCTGCTACTTGAGTCGCACCATGTAATGCCACTTCATCCAAGCCACTGCCATGCACCACAAGGCTGTGTTCATGACCCAAGGCAACCGCAATGTTGGCATACATATCAATCAAATCTGGGCTATAGACCCCAAGCAGTTGACGTTTTGGTTTGGCTGGATTGATTAAAGGACCCAAATTATTAAAGATGGTACGGGTTTTGAGTGCTTGGCGTACGGGCACAATTTCTTTATAGCCTAGATGGTACTTTTGCGCAAATAAAAAACAAATACCCACCTTGTCTAAGGCTTGGCGAGCGATGCTAGGCTCTGCATTGATGTTCACGCCTAATGCTGTGAGCACATCGCTTGAGCCACTTTGACTCGATACGCCGTGGTTACCATGTTTGGCAACTTTAACCCCATAGTCAGATAAGGATGCCCCGACTAAGGCACTGGCGGTAGAAATATTGATGGTATTTGCCCCATCTCCCCCTGTCCCAACGATGTCGGCAAACGCATACGTTGGTGAGGCAAACGCCTTGGCATCTTGTTGTAAGGCAATCACTGCCCCTGCGATTTCTTCGGTGGTTTCTTCTCGTATCTTCAGTGCAAGCAATGCCCCTGCGAGCTGTTCGTTGCTTAATTCGCCTTTGACGATGGCAGTAAAAAACGTTTGGCTTTCTTTTTGGGTGAGTGTTTGGGCGTCAAAGAGTTTTTCTAAAAGTGGGTCGACGGTGTGCATGATGATTCCTGTTGTTAATATATTATGATTGTGTTGATATGGACGGCTCAAGCAACCAGTCTACCGTTTGCTTTAACAACTGCGAACCATGCAAGGTTAAAATGGATTCGGGATGAAACTGAAAACCACAAATCGGCAAACGGTTGTGCCTGACTGCCATAACAATGTTTTGTGTGTCTTTAGTATTGTCATCAACGTAATCATAACTGGCAGTCACCGTTAGCGTTTGCGGTAGGTTGGTACCACATAGTGAATGATAGCGTGCCACTGGCATTGGGTTTTTTAACCCTTTAAATACCGTTTGTTCATCATGCTTGATGTGCGATACCTTACCGTGCATCACCTCCCCTGCGTGAACCACTGTACCACCAAACGCCTCAATAATCGCCTGATGCCCCAAGCAAATCCCCAAAATTGGCACTGCGTCTTTTAACCGTTCAATGATGGCAAGTAGATTGCCTGCTTCGCTGGGGTTGCCAGGTCCTGGAGATAAGGCAAGCAGGGTATTTGGTTTATCCAATACTGCCTGAGTAATGGTGTCTAAATCAACATCATTGCGGTAAACCACCACTTGATGCCCAAGCACCCGAAATTCATCCACCAAGTTATAGGTAAAGGAGTCAAAATTATCAATAAAGATGATATTAGCCATTGTTCTGCTCCTTATCTTGTGCTTCGTTAATAGGTTGATTTTGTTTGCGTTGATGATGGCTATTGTCTTGATGGGTTTGCACAATTGCTTTAATCACAGCCGCTGCTTTATGACGGGTTTCATCTGCTTCTAATTGCGGGTCTGAATCAAGGACTTCTCCGCAACCCGCTTGGATATGGGCAATGTCATTTTGCACAAAGGCAGAGCGAATGACAATACAAGTATCAAGGTCACCATTTGAGGTAAAATAGCCCACCGCACCGCCATAACTATGGCGTTTTTGTTTTTCTTGCTGATAAATCAGTTGCATGGCTTTAATTTTGGGTGCACCTGTAAGCGTGCCCATATTCATACAGGCTTGATAAGCGTGTAAGGCATCTAGGTCAGCTTGTAATTTGCCCGTGACTCTCGATACCAAGTGCATGATGTGCGAATAGCGGTCAACCTGCATGAGCTTGTCTAGTTGGCGAGTGCCACTGTCACAAACTCGGGCAATGTCATTGCGGGCAAGGTCAACCAGCATTAAATGTTCTGCCAGCTCCTTTTTATCAAGGCGTAAATCAAGCTCCATACGTGCGTCTAGCTCTGGGTCAATGTTGCCATTGCTGTCAAATCCGCGTGGGCGCGACCCTGCAATCGGATAAACCTCCAGCTTGCGGTTGTCTTGTGTGTATTTTAGTGAGCTTTCTGGTGAGGCACCAAATAGCGTAAATGCCTCATCCTGCATATAAAACATATAAGGACTTGGGTTATTTTGTTTAAGCTGATGGTAAGTTGCCAGCGGACTTGGGCAAGCAAGCGAAAAACGGCGTGATGGCACAATCTGAAACACATCCCCATTATAAATATGCGTTTTTAACCGTGTGATGATGTCGATAAACTCTTCATCAGCGTAGTTTTCGCTAACGCCTGTTGGCACTGGCGTAATGGTTAAGTCTTTTAATGGCTGGCTTAGTTGCTGAACAATGGTATTGCTTTGTTGCGTCACTTCAGCTTGTACGCTTGGTTCTGCCGAGAAGTGGAAACTGTGTAAGACGCTTTGTTGATTTTCGTGGTCAGAAATTAATAACTGGTCAGCCAAATAAAAACTATAATCTGGGCAAGTAATGCCATCGTCCTCAAGGGTTATGCCCTGCATGGGGATAAACCCTCGCACCACATCGTAGGCAAACAAGCCACCAGTATAAACGACCTCGTTGGCATTGGCTTTGTTAAACAGGGTTTGTATCACTCGCAAACCATCAAACACCGTTGGGGCGTGTAGCTTGCTGTCTTCATCTAATCGGTTGTCGATACTGGCAAACGTAGCGATAAGCTGTTTGCGGTCATTGGCTGGTGTATCCGTGTCGCAATTATCAAGCGAAGCAAGTTCAATAGACTCTGCTTTATCGATAAGAGCCTGCTGGATACTGGGCAATAATGCGTTACCATTTTGGTTAAGTGCAATAAAGGTGACGGTTTGCTCATCACAAACAATGCGTAAGGCTGAGTTAACAAACAATAAGCTGGTTAAGCTATTTCGGCTTTCAATCTCGGCAGATTCCAGCAATAAGGTATTGGATTTGCCCTCGCAAATGCTGGCAAAGACTCTGGTTAAGTCGGCAGAGTATGGCACACCTTGGCTTTTTTTATCAAAAAAAACGGTTGTTTTATCCTTAAGCATAGCAAACCTTAAATATGTCATTAAATTAATAGGATACAAAGTATTTTTTAGTATCGTTCAAATAGTACCTTACAGGTTATTTCTACAAACTAGTATACTAGTACGCAATAAATATTAAAAATAAAAAAAAGTTATCAAATTGATAACTTTTAAAATAAAAACTACATATATAAGTTATTTTGCGGTAAAGCTGGTATAAAAACCAGACAACGCATAGCAGGTTCCTATCACAAGTACTCCCATTGGTATATCATAAATAGCAGCAGCCAACACAACCACACCTAAAATTAATACCCAAAAAGGGACACGTTGTCTATCAAACTCTTTAAAGCTGTAATATTTAACATTGCTGACCATAAGCAAACCACATATCACCACCCAAAGTGCTGATAAAGCAATCATGCTTGTTCCATAATTTTGCAGCAACGAATAATCTAAAGAAACCACCACAAAACTTGTAACCAACAAAGCCGCTAACGGACTTGCCAGCCCAATAAAGTATTTTTTATCTACCACATTAATTTGCACATTAAAGCGCGCCAACCTAAAAGCAGCACAGGCTGTAAATACAAATGCTAAGGCAATCCCAACTCGCCCAAGTGGTTGTAACGCATAGCTATACATGAGTATGGCAGGCGCAACGCCAAACGCCAACATATCTGCCAATGAGTCAAATTGCTCGCCAAAAGGGCTTTGGGCATTTAACATGCGAGCCACTCGCCCATCCATACCATCTAAAATGGCAGATAAAAATATGGCTAATGCCGCCTTATAAAAGTCACCCTGCATACTAGAAAGAATAGAAAAAAAGCCAGATAGCAAAGATAAAGTAGTAATCATATTAGGTACTAAATAGACCCCACGACTTACCGTATGCGCACCATCTGCTTCTATTTGTTTTTCTACAACTTCAAAAGTAAGACCACCATGACCATCATCATGTACAGGTTCTACTCTTTGTGGGTTGGTATTTTTTGTATCCATAATTATCTTTTTACTAACGTTGTTATTCACCAACTAACCATTTAACACGAAATGCCTCTTCCGCCGTCATTTGCGGTGCATCATCAGCTTTTAAAATTGGTTGTAAAAACTTAACGATTTGATGTGCATGGTTATCAAACTTCCAAGGTGGATTAATAATCAACATACCCGTACCATTCATGCCCACTGGTAAGTCGTTAGGATAAACATTTAGTTCACAAAGTAATTGTTTTTTAATACCTGTGCGCTTCATTTTTTTATGAAACAAGTTAACCGCATCGTTATTTTTTAGAGGGTACCATAAAGCAAAAATGCCTTGTGGCCATTTTTTATGGCTTTCGACTAACAGGTCAACAAGGTTGCTAAAATCTTTATGTTCATGCTCAAAAGGTGGGTCAATTAAAATCAGCCCACGTTTTTCTTTTGGTGGTATAACCGCAGGGATACCCTCAAATGCATTACGGTGATGGACACCAATTGGCAACTTATACACTTGATAGTTTAATACATCATACTCTTGCACTTGTGCTTCAAATGCTTCCGCTCGGATATCAACTTCTGGTTGGCTTTCCACCGCATTGGCAATCCACCAAGGTGAACCTGGATACACATGTTTATCATAAGTTTGTTTGGCAAGCTCTAACTGTTCTAAATATTGCAAAACAGCGGCAGGGGTTGCATCAGTTTTACCTTTACCAACCTGATTTAACTTTTGAATACCCAGCTTTGCTTCATCTGTTGCTTGTGACTCTTGACTGTTTAGCTTATAAAGTCCACGCCCTGCATAGGCATCTAATACATAAAAAGGTTTGCCTTTTTGACTAAGTTGGTTTAACAGTTGGATGAGTAAAACATGTTTAACAACATCCGCAAAATTACCTGCGTGGTAGGCGTGTTTGTAATTCATAATTATTAATACTTTTTACAAAAATTTAAAGCCACATACTAGCACATTAACCATTGTTTTTATACTGCAAACTGCTTGACCCTCCCCTACATTCTTGCCATAATCCAATTTAAAATTCTCATTGGGGTGCTGATTTTTTTAAGTGCAGTATAATCGCCAAAAAAAATTAGCTGAGATTAGACCCGTTGAACCTGAGGGTTAATACCCACGAAGGAATTTGAGAAACCTGTGTTTTACTTTTGCATTGCCAAAAACAACCTGATTCTTCTTAAATTTCTTTTTATTTTAATCTTTTTATTTATTAATTTAAAAAGGAAGCTACATGAAAGTATTTCATTCATTTCCCGCATTATCAGCTTTATCCATATCTTTGCTGGCACTAACTGCCTGTGATACACAAAAAACTGCCGAAACAACAACCCAAGCAGAGCAAACCAGCGAAACAAGCAACGAACAAGATAACAACAATGGCACAACAAGCCACGCTGGTAAAACCCTAACCGTTTATAGTTATGATTCATTTACATCCGACTGGGGACCTGCACCTAAGTTAAAAGAATCTTTTGAAGCAAACTGCAACTGTACAATCGATTTTGTACCTTTTGAAGATGGCGTTACCATGTTCAACCGTTTGCGTTTAGAGGGTGATAATCCAAAAGCTGATGTGATTATTGGTATTGATAACAACTTGCTTAACAGTGCCGAGGCATCTGGTTTATTTGCAAAAACTGACATTGATATAAGCAGCCTTGAATTGCCAATTGAATGGACAAACCAAACTTTTATCCCCTATGACTATGGGCAATATGCGTTTATTTACAACAAAGAAGCGTTTGCCAAAGATGGTAAAACCCCACCTAAAAGCTTAAAAGAGTTAGTTAACAATCAAAATTACTCGGTGATTTATCAAGACCCTCGTACCAGCACCGTTGGGCGTGGTTTACTTGCCTGGGTGAATGAGGTATATGGCGATCAGTCAGAAACTGCTTGGAAAGCCCTATCAAGCCATACGGTTACTGTGGGCAAAGGTTGGTCAGAAACCTACGAAGCCTTTAAAAATGGCGAATCAGATTTAGTACTTAGCTACAATACGTCTCCTTTATATCATCAAATCCATGAAGATACCGACAAATACGTTGCCGCAAGTTTTGATGAAGGGCATATTGTACAAATTGAGCTTGCTGCTCAGTTGAAAGCCAGTGATACACCGGCACTTGCACAAGACTTTATGGCATTTTTATTAACACCAGAAGCACAAAAAACCATTGCGACTAGCAATATCATGTTGCCTGTTATTAATACAGAAATTGAACCACATTTTGATGCTTTTGTACCTGAAAAAACACTGGCTGTTCCAACGCCAGATGATAAAACCGCAAAAGCGCAAATTGCTGTTTGGCAAACCGCAGTGAGTAAGTAAAAATCACATTAATTGCTGACGTGATTAGTTTTTAAAAAGACACTTTTTAAAAGATAGACAAGTTTTTATTTAACATATTTTTGGTAAATAACGGCTTGTCTATTGTTATTTATTCAATAGGCTAAAATATGACAATAAAGCTAACAACAACATCTGCACTAGCAGCGTATCTTGAAAGTTCAAAAGTCATTGATTTTGATGATGCACAAATTCAAACAATGGCTAAAAAATTAGCCAATGGCTTGAGTTCTGATATTGACATCGCTAAAAGCTGTTTTGAATTTGTACTCAATAAAATTGAGCATAGTGTCGATTATAAACGAAATGGAAAAAGCTGCCGTGCTTCGGATGTTTTACAACTTGGTCATGGATTTTGCTACGCCAAAAGCCATTTGTTAGTTGCATTACTACGCGCAAATAACATCCCAGCTGGGCTTTGTTATCAAAGACTGGTGCTATCTGATGAGCCTAATGAAAACGGACAATTTGAATATTGCCTGCATGGTTTGGCTGCCGTTTATTTGCCAAAAGTAGAAGGCTTAAAAGACAATAACGGATGGTATCGAGTAGACCCTCGCGGTAACAAAGCAGGCATTTTTGCCAAATTTGACCCGCCCACTGAGCAGCTAGCATACCCTATTACACATGTTGGAGAACAAGACTTTTCTCAAGTGTTTGCTGAACCTCTATCTTGCGTGGTTAGTCGTTTATCTCAATTTGAAGATTATCAAGAGTTAACAAAAAATCTACCCGATTTAAAAACTTTAATTTAATATGAATCTGCTTTCAACAATTCGACAAACCAAAAAAATCCGCCTTGTGGATGTTACGCTTGCATGCGCCGTCATGCTTTTTTTGTTTGGATTTTATGGCACTTCTGTTTGGCAACTGTTTAGTAATACTACAAGTGAGGGCAGCATAACCAATGCCCTACTCAGCGTGGTTAATGATAGCTACATCCGCCACGTGGTGGGTTTTAGTTTTTTTCAAGCATTTTTATCGGCTATTTTATCCATCAGCTTTGGTTTATTAACTGCACATGCGCTTTATTACCACGACTTTTTGGGTAAAAAACTATTATTAAAATTATTCTCATTGTCTATGGTTTTGCCCGTATTAGTGGCAATTTTTGGGGTGCTTGGCGTTTATGGAAAGTCTGGTTGGTTGGCAAGTTTAGCTGGCTGGCTGAGTACTTGGTCAAGTATTGATTGGCGACCTAATATTTATGGATTATCTGGCATTTTAATTACCCATGTGTTTTTTAATTTGCCCTTATCGGCAAAAGTATTTTTAAACGCTTTACAATCCATCCCCAACCAACAACGCAAGTTGTCTGCACAACTGGGTATTACCAATTTTAATTTTTTCCGCTTAGTAGAATGGGCTTATATACGCCAGCAATTACTCCCCATTTTTACTTTGGTATTTATGCTATGTTTTACTAGCTTTACCATTGTGTTAACCCTTGGTGGTAGCCCAAAGTACACAACGCTAGAGGTGGCAATATATCAGGCCGTTACTTTTAATTTTGAGTTAAAGCTTGCAGGGTTACTAGCTTTGCTACAATTTGGTTTTTGCTTTGTATTATTTTGGATCAGTACCTATTTATCTAGTGATACCAAAACCATGGTCAATAATAGCCAACCATACAAAGTACCTTTTGCTAAACCTTATCACATCGCACAAGGTTTTATACTCATTTTTGCCGTATTGTTTACAGCGCTACCCTTACTCAATGTTATGCTTAAAGCCACCGATATAAACGCTTGGGTAACCTCATTACAAAACCCTAGGCTATGGGTGGCTGCTGGGTTTTCATTGTGTATTGCAATATGTGCCGGTATCTTAAGCCTATTTTTTACTATTATGCTATTAATGGGAGCAAGGCAGTTTTACTGGGTAGGTTTAAATAAACTAGCCAATAATGTGGTTAATACGGGTATGATGATACTCTCGATACCAACATTGGTGTTGGCAGTTGGTTTGTTTTTAATGCTACAAAAATTTAGTATGGCAACCCCCATTTTGTTTAGCATCATTGTT
Source organism: Psychrobacter sp. HD31 (assembly GCF_051097895.1). Lineage (GTDB taxonomy): Bacteria > Pseudomonadota > Gammaproteobacteria > Pseudomonadales > Moraxellaceae > Psychrobacter. The sequence continues at coordinate 208,809 of NZ_CP142525.1, read as the reverse complement.
GTTTGTAATGCACTCATGGCAATGCCCTTTGCATTGCGTATAATGGCACAGCCTATGTACAATAATATGGTTTATTATGAGCGGTTATGCCAGTCTTTGGGCATTCGTGCAATCAACCGTTTTAAATATGTTGAGTGGCAAAGCATAAAACAACCTTTATTGAGTGCATGGGCATTGGCAACCGCTTTATCGTTAGGTGATTTTACTGCCATCGCTTTGTTTGGTAATCAAAACTTTACCTCTTTGCCTCATTTGTTATATCAACAATTAGGCAACTATCGTAGCAATGAGGCAGCCGTAACCGCCTTTATATTGCTGATTTGTTCTGCTTTAATCTTTATTTTAGTTGAGCGTTATTCCGATGAGCATTCGAGCAACCACGCCCATGACTAAACAAATAACTAAACCCATGATACAACTTAACAAAACTACCTTTACTGGTTATTCCGACAACCATCAAAAAACCAATATGTATTTTGATGTATCCATTAACCAAGGTGAGCGATGTGCCATTATTGGTGCCAGTGGTTCTGGCAAATCAACATTATTAAACCTAATTGCTGGTTTTATTTTTCCAGACAGTGGCAGCATCATTCTCGATAAAAAAAATCACAGCAATACCAAACCTTTTGAGCGCCCTGTTTCTATGTTGTTTCAGGACAACAATTTGTTTAATCACCTAACCGTTGCAGATAACATTGGGCTGGGCTTACAGCCTAAACTAAAGTTTAATACCCAGCAAAAACAGCAAATCGTGCAAACCGCCAAGCAAGTTGGTTTAACAGATTTTTTAGATAAAAAACCCAATCAATTATCTGGTGGTCAAAAACAACGTGTTACCATTGCTCGTTGCTTGCTTAGGGAGCAACCAATCTTGCTATTAGATGAGCCCTTTTCAGCACTTGATAAAGCACTACGGCTAGAAATGATGCAATTATTAAAGCAACTTTGTGAAGAAAAAAACCTCACCTTGTTATTAGTCACGCATCAACCAGAAGAAGTACAAGACTTGGTCAACAAAACCATTTGCATAAAAAATGGAGAAATTGTTAATGTCGAATAACTTAAAATAACGCAACTTTAAATAAAAACCACAGGTAGTATAAAATCAATGTCAAACTTTCATGTCAATTGGGACAACGCATTTAATGACGCATGCTTAAATCAGTTTGTTGAGTTGGGCTATACTGTATTTGATGATGTATTTACCCACCCAGATTTATTGTCTTTACAGGCAGAAAGTGGATTTATTGACTACAAAGCAGCCAACTTAACGCAAGGACAAAGGCTTGATAATATCCGCGGAGACAAAACGCATTGGATAACCAATCAAGACCAGGCAGGCTTAGGCTATTTAAAGGCAATCGAATCACTGGCTCGTTTTGCAAATCGCACCTTGTATACTGGCATCCGCAATTGCGAGGCACATTACGCTTGCTACCCAGCAGGGTTTGGCTACCAGTGGCATAGTGATAACCCACAAAACCGAGATGAACGTGTATTATCTGCCGTGTTTTATTTAAACGACCATTGGCAAGAAAAAGATGGCGGAGCAATTGAAGTGGTTGATAAAACAGGCACACACCACACATTATTGCCTCAGGCAAATCGTTTGGTTGTGTTTGATAGCAACCTCATGCACCAAGTGCAAATTGCACACCGTGAGCGTTTTTCTATTGCTACTTGGATGAGACGTGATGGTGAAAATCAGCTGTAACCAGTGACTAAACGCACCATTATTTTTTACCACTTTATGTAAAGCTTATATCACAGGCCTTTGCCTATATTTATTTATGCTTAAAACTATGACAAAATAGCAACCCAATAATTTTTAAGTAATCAGCAAACCATAATCCACCCTTAAAGAGACCCACATGAACCACCAACAAGCTACCCTAGACTTAAGCATCGAACTAATGCAGCAAGACTCAGTGACACCTGAGGATAAAAACTGCCAAGAGATTATTTCAAACAGACTGGCGGATGCTGGCTTTAAAAATGAGTTTATGTTTTTTGGCGATAAAAATGCCGATAAAAATGATGACAATGCCCAAGTAAAAAACTTATGGTCAAGGCGTGGTACCACAGAACCTGTGATTTGTTTTGCAGGGCATACCGATGTTGTACCAACTGGTGATGAAAATCGTTGGACATACCCGCCTTTTTCGGCAACTGTTGCCGATGGCTACCTTTGGGGGCGTGGTGCCGCCGATATGAAAACTGGAGTTGCGGCTTTTGTTGTTGCTGCAGAAAACTTTGTTAAAAACCACCCAAATCATAAAGGCTCTATTGCCATGCTTATTACTGCCGATGAAGAAGGCGTTGCTAAAAATGGGACGGTAAAAGTAGTAGAAGCATTAGAAGCACGTAATGAAAAAATCACACATTGTTTAGTTGGCGAGCCATCAAGCTCTGACACCTTAGGCGATGTGATTAAAAATGGTCGCCGTGGTTCATTAGGTGCTGTATTAACAGTCACTGGCAAACAAGGGCATGTTGCCTACCCTCACCTTGCTTGCAACCCAATTCATGCTTTAGCACCTGCATTGGCAGAGTTTATCCAAACTGAGTGGGATCAAGGTAATGATTACTTCCCTGCAACCAGTTTACAGGTTTCTAACATTAATGGTGGCACTGGGGCAACCAATGTGATACCAGAAACTGTTGAGGTTGTTTTTAACTTTAGATTCTCTACCGAGACAACCAAAGATGAGCTAATTGCCAAAACACATGCCATTTTTGATAAATATTTTAATGACAGTCAGGCAAGTTATCACATAGACTGGAAGTTATCAGGCTACCCATTTTTAACCCCTGTTGATAATGGCAGCGCTGGTGAGTTTGTTGCCGCTTGTCAGCAATCAATCAAAAAAATTACCAACATCACCGCAGAGCTTTCTACCACCGGCGGTACTTCTGATGGTCGTTTTATTGCCCCAACCGGTGCAAATGTGGTAGAGCTTGGGGTGCGTAACGCCACCATCCACCAAGTTAATGAAAAAGTGGAAGTCGATGATTTAGGCAAACTTGCCCAAATATATGAAGGTATTTTAGAAAGGTTGCTATTAGATTAATTTAGAATAAATATCAAAATTAAAGCAGGATAAACCTGAGCGGCAAACGCCTTAAAACTACAAACTGACACATCCATAAGGAGCTAAGTATGAAACGTTTTTTAACCACAGCAACACTAAGTTTATCTTTAACATTTGCAACTATGAGCCTAGCGCACGCAGCTAAGCCATCCGCTGAATCTTTAGTTAAACTGCAAGAAGTCTCTCTCATGAACTCACAGTTTAAAAAAATGGCTTCTATGAATGACGATTTATTAAATAATGTCATACAATCAGAATTACAACAGTTAAAAGATGCTGAAATAACGCCTGAACAGCTTGAGCGCATTAAAGAAGTTATTGCAACTTATTCAAAAAAAATAAACCAAGAGATGTTTACACCAGAGATTCAGAATCAATTGATTGAACGCTTTATTGCCACGGCAGGAGAGTATTACACGCAAAAAGAAGTAGATGCCATGATTGACTTTTACTCAAGCGACCTTGGCAAAAGCATTGTAGAAAAACAAGGGGTTGTTGCTCAAGCCTACATGACTGACATCATGCCAACCATAATAGAACACGCCCATAAAGTCCAAGAAAAATACCATCCACAAATGATTGACGAATTATCGAAAATCATAAAAAAATAAGTTAAAACAATGAATCAATAAGATACAGACGTTTCGACTCTAAATAAAAAAACCATGCAAATAAATACGCATGGTTTTTTGTCTATCAAAATTTTTTTTAACGGTTAAGGCAGTAATCGCTCCATTAACCAACTGCCATCAGGTTGCAAGTTATAACGGATTCGGTCATGCATGCGGTTTGCACGCCCCTGCCAAAATTCAATTTTATTTGCAACCAGCTCATAACCACCCCAAAACTTTGGCATCGGAATTTGTGAAGTTTCTGAAAACTTTTGTTTATATTCCTCAAATTTTGATTCCATTGCATCACGGTTTGTTACCAAACCACTTTGTGGTTCACTCACCCATGCAGCAATTTGGCTATCTTGTGGGCGATTATGAAAATAATCTGTTGATTTTTTTTCACTAATTTTACGCACTTTGCCACTAATACGTACTTGTCTTTCTAAACTATGCCAAAAGAACAACGCCTGTGCATTGGGGTTTTGCAGTATGTCATCGCCCTTATCACTATCATAATTGGTATAAAAAACAACACCAAGCTTGCCGGTGCTATCTTCTGGTTGAGTAATTTCTCGCATCAATAAGGTTCTGACACTAGGTAAGTTATCGTCCCCACAGGTTGCAAAACTCATAGCATAGGGTTCAATCAGCTTTTCATCTACGGCTGTTTTCACCCAATTGGTCAACAGCTCTACAGGATGACTTGGTAAATTATTTTCTATCAGTTCGCCTTTTTCGTACGATAATCGCTCTGCAGAAAAATCCATTGTCATAACATGCCCCTTAATCAGTTCTAAAATTTAAAATTTTACAAAATGTTTTGTAAAAAATGTGCTATGACATCACTGCCTTAACGCGATCTGCCAGTTCATTTGCCATCACATCACATTCAATCTCATCATCAGACTCAATCATTACTCGAATGACTGGCTCTGTTCCTGATTGGCGGATTAACAAACGCCCACGACCTTTTAATTTTGCTTGGGCTTGCTCAAAAGCCTCTACCAACTCTGGGTAGTCATAAGGGTCACTCATTTGTGTTAAGCGTACATTAACCAGTTTTTGCGGAAATAGATCAAAACCTTTTGTTAATACACTCAATGATTTGCCAGTGGTAGAAATCAATGCAAGAACTTGTAAACCTGCAACTAAGGCATCGCCTGTTGTACTTTTATCTAAACATAAAATATGCCCTGAGCTTTCACCACCGAGTATCCAGCCATTGGCTACTAACTGTTGCATGACATAACGGTCACCCACTTTTGCACGGCTAAACTTAATATCTTGATTGTTAAAGGCAAGCTCCAGTGCCATGTTGGTCATAAGTGTACCCACAACCCCTTTAGGTTTTTCGTGTGACTGGGTTGCCAAAACATAAAGGATACCATCACCATCAACCAAGTTGCCCTTGTCGTCTACCATAACAATGCGGTCACCATCTCCATCTAGTGCAATACCAACATCCGCTTTATTATCTATTACAGCTTGTTGTAAGCTTTTTGGGTGTGTTGAGCCACAGTCTCTATTAATGTTTACGCCATCTGGTTGGTTATGTATGGCTATAACCTCGGCACCTAATTCACGTAACACTCGCGGTGCAACACTATAACCGGCACCATTAGCACAATCGATGACTATTTTCATACCTTCTAAGCTATGTTGATAAGGGAAAGTACCTTTACAATATTCAATATATCTGCCCTTGGCATCTGCAATACGCTTGCTTTTACCTAAACCTGAAGGGTCACTAACAGGCATTAGTGGTGTTAACAGAGAAGGGTTATCAGATTGAATGAGTTCATTTGCAAAACCTGCTTGCGCCTGTAAATACTGCGCCAATTTAACATTAATTGCTTCTTGCATTTCATCAGACAACTTTTTGCCCTCAGCCGAGAAAAACTTGATGCCATTATCTTGATAAGGATTGTGTGAGGCAGAAATAACCACCCCGGCATCAGCATGAAAACTGCGCGTTAAATGAGCAATCGCAGGTGTTGGTAATGGGCCTAGTAAATAAACATCTACCCCAGCGGCATTAAACCCTGCCTGTAATGATGCTTCAATTACATAGCCAGAAAGTCGTGTATCTTTACCAATCACAACACTTGGGTTAAGGTTTTCATGTTTACTTTGTTCTAACAACACTTGCCCCGTAACATAACCTAGTGCCAATATAAAATCAGGGGTGATTGGAAACTGACCAAATTGACCACGAATACCATCAGTACCAAAATAACTCATATTAAATCCTTATCTATCAAAACCGCTTTTATGGCTTTTCATTTATAGCCTATTAGCCATTGTACCAAAAAAAACAGCCAATAAAGCATAACTTTATTGGCTGCGTTATAAGTATTAAAAAAGTAACTAGCCGACACGATAGTTTGGCGCTTCTTTCGTTATTTGCACATCATGCACGTGTGACTCTTTCATGCCTGCCGAGGTAACACGCACAAACTCTGGCTTGCTACGCATGGCTTCAATACTGGCACAACCTGTGTAGCCCATTGATGAACGCAGACCACCAACAAGTTGATTAACAATACCAGAAACAGGCCCTTTGTATGGGACACGTCCTTCAATGCCCTCTGGTACTAATTTTTCCACGCCATCTTTAGCATCTTGGAAATAACGGTCTGATGAACCATTTTGACCAGACATGGCACCTAAACTGCCCATGCCACGGTATGCTTTATAGTAACGCCCCTGGAATAACTCAACCTCACCTGGTGCTTCTTCTGTACCTGCTAACAATGAGCCAACCATAATGCAAGAGGCACCAGCCGCAATGGCTTTTGCCATATCGCCAGAAAAACGGATACCACCATCTGCAATTAATGGAATGCTGTCTTTTAATGCACTTGCCACACTATCAATAGCAGAAATTTGCGGAACACCGATACCTGCAATAATACGCGTTGTACAAATTGAGCCAGGACCAATGCCTACTTTTACCGCATCAGCACCCGCATCACGTAGTGCAAGCGCAGCATCACCTGTGGCTATGTTGCCACCAACAACTTGAATATGAGGAAAATTCTTTTTAACCCAAGCCACACGCTCAATAACCCCTTTAGAGTGACCATGTGCCGTATCAACAACAATAACATCTACATCATTTGCTGCCAACGCTTCAACGCGCGCTTGTGAGTCTGCCCCTGTACCAACCGCAGCACCAACACGTAAACGACCTTTGCTATCTTTACAAGCATTTGGGTTGTTTTCTGCTTTCGTAAAATCATTAACAGTAATCAAACCTTTTAATTTAAAGTCATCATCAATCACAACCACTTTTTCAATGCGGTGTTCATGCAATAACTCTTTAATGCGTTCGTTACTTTCACCCTCTTTTACAGTGACTAATTTTTCTTTTGGTGTCATCACGTTGCTAACAGGTTGAGACAGGTTTGTTTCAAAGCGAACATCACGATGCGTCACAATCCCTACTACTTTATCACTGCCCTTTTCAACAACCGGTACACCACTAAAGTTATGCTCTTTTGTAATTTGCAACAACTCACCAACCGTTACATCTGGTGTGATTGTTACCGGGTCGATTACCGTCCCTGCTTCAAACTTTTTAACTTTGCGCACTTTACTCGCTTGTTCTTCAATGCTCATGTTTTTGTGCAAAATACCCATGCCACCAAGCTGCGCCATAGTAATTGCCATTTTTGTTTCTGTCACTGTATCCATAGCGGCAGAAATAACGGGTAGGTTTAAGGTAATATCTTTAGTTAAACGGGTTTTTAAATCAACAGATTTTGGTAGGACTTCTGAATGGGCAGGAAGTAGTAAAACATCATCAAAGGTTAATGCTTCATCAACGATACGCAACATAGAACACCTCGTATTTGGTGGTTATTTTAACTGTCTTTAACTAACAGCAGGGTATAAAATAACGCCGTATTATACCATAAAGATTAAGTTTTAAAGAATATATTTTTATCTATTATCTGCTTTTAAAACAAAAAAACATAGCGATAATCACTATGTTTTTTAAAAAAAAGTTACTGTTTTTATTTTCTACGCCAGGTTGTCCCTTCTCGACTGTCTTCTAGCTCAATGCCTTGTTCTAATAAATTTGCTCTAATCTCATCGGCACGGGCAAAGTTTTTATCCGCCTTGGCCTGTGTGCGTTCGGTTATCAGCGCTTCAATATCATCTGCATCGATACCATCCGTTTGCTCCCCCACACTTGCCTGTAAAAACTCTGCTGGGTTTCGCTGCAAAATATTTAACGGCTGAGCCAGTGTTTTTAGCACACTTGCTAGCTGGCTAACCAGTGCTTTATCATCTGATTTAATAGCAATATTAATATCTTTAGCTAAAGAGAATAAAGACGATAATGCTTGTACTACGTTAAAGTCATCATTCATAGCTTTAATAACTGCCATGCCGCTATCTGTTGCAAACGCTTGCTCGGCATCAATCAGCTCAACATCGTTACTCAAATACTGCTCAGCAGATTTTAACGCCTGGTACAAGCGGCTAAGGGCAGAATGTGCTTCGGTAAGTGCTGCATCAGAAAAATTAACCTGACTGCGATAATGGCTAGATAAAATAAAATAACGTACCGTTTCTGGATGGAATTTTGCGATAACATCACGGATAGTAAAAAAGTTGCCTAATGATTTAGACATCTTCTCGCCATCTACATTAATAAAGCCAACGTGCATCCAGTTATTAGCATAGGTGCAACCGGTATGGGCTTCAGACTGTGCAATCTCGTTTTCATGATGTGGAAACTGTAAATCATGCCCACCACCATGGATATCAAAAGTATTCCCTAAGCATTTTTGTGACATTGCTGAACACTCTATGTGCCACCCAGGGCGACCATTACCCCAAGGCGACTGCCAATGCGGCTCGTCTGGTTTGGCTGATTTCCACAGTACAAAGTCAAACGGGTTTCGTTTATTGCTATCTACTTCTACCCTTTGCCCTGCTTGCATATCATCTAGATTACGTTTAGACAATTTACCATAGTCTTTAAAACTATCGACAGCATAAAATACATCGCCATGCACCTCGGTAGAGCCTGTTGGATAGGCATGCCCTTTATCAATTAAATCACTAATTAACGCCTGCATATCTTCTATATGCTCTGTCGCTTTTGGCTCAAGATTTGGTTGCACACAGCCCAAGCTTTGCGCATCTTCATTCATCGCTTTAATAAACCGGCTAGTTAATTCCTCAATTGACTCGCCATTTTCATTAGCACGATTAATAATTTTGTCATCAATATCGGTAATATTGCGTACATAATTTACATCAAACCCCAGCTGTCGCATCCAGCGCACAATCACATCAAAAGCAACCATAACGCGCGCATGCCCAATATGGCAATAGTCATATACCGTCATGCCACACACATATATACCAACCTGCCCTTCTTTTATGGACTCAAAGCGTTGTTTTTCACCTTTTAGTGAATCATAGATGGTTAATTCTTTTTGTGCTTCTTGTAGCATTCGATCGCCTTCTTACTGAATAAAACATATTTTTTAATTTAGCCCATTATCATAACTAAGATAAACTAAAAATGCTATGATAACCTAAACTAATTAATTTAAAACAGAGTATAAAATGGGCAATCGGCTAAGTAAAATTTATACACGGACTGGCGATGATGGTACTTCGGCACTGGCAGATGGTAAACGTATTGACAAAAACAGCATTATATTTGGCGTAATGGGCGAAATTGATGAGTTAAATTCTCACATTGGTATGGCAAAATCCTTGTTTGATGATATAGCTAATTTTTCAGAAGAATCTTTAAATAAAACAGATTTTTCTGAGTCACTTAGTATTATCCAACACTTGTTATTTAATATGGGCGGCGAAATTGCCATGTTAAACAATAAAGAACCTTACTCTGCCATAGAACAGTTACATATTGATTGGTTAGAGCAAAAAATTGATTCTATGAACAGCATATTACCAGCACTTAAAGACTTTATTTTACCATCAGGTTCTATTGCCGTTAGTCAGTTACATATCACACGTAGCATTTGCCGCCGCTGTGAACGTAATTTTTGCACGCTACAAAACCAACATAGCAGTATCAACCCAATATCAGCTAAATTTTTAAATAGACTCTCTGATTTCTTGTTTGTTGCAGCTCGTTTTGTTGCCAAAGCACAACAACAAAACGAAGTTTTATGGAATAAAGAGGTATTAAAACCATTTGCTTGATTTATCAATAATTTGAATAAAAAAGCCCACAATATTTAGATTGTGGGCTTTTTATTCAAAAAAACTGATTAATATGTATCCTCTGAGGTTACAATTTCTAGTTCAACACTATCATCAGTAGGCGCTTTAAGATTATTGGTTTCTGGTTCTACAACTTTTGGTTTAGGGCCAGCTTTAACTTTTGGTGCCGCTTGCTCTGCTGCTTTTTTCTTAGCTGCCGCTTTTTCTGCAGCCTTCTTCTTAGCTGCCGCTTCTGCAGCTGCTTTTTCAGCCGCTTTTTCAGCCGCTTTTTTCTTAGCTGCTGCTTGCTCTGCTGCTTTTTTCTTAGCTGCCGCTTCTTCAGCTGCTTGTTCTTCTGCAGTTTTTACTTCAGTATCGGCGTTAACATTTGCATTTTGTTCTGTTGTTACAACTGATTTTGGTTCAACTTCTGGCTTTGCCATTTCTGCGGCTTTGGCCTGTTCAACATTGTTTACTTCTGCTGATTCTTTTTTTACGGGTTGCTCTTCATTTTTTTTACAACCAACCACAGCCACTGCACATACAATACTTAGTGCCACTGCTTTTTTTGTTAATTTAAACTTATCCATAAAAACCTCTTCATATTATTTACTGAAAACAAAAAATCACAAAGTTACAATACAACCTCATTATACTGTGTTTATTAAGCGGTATCAGCTTTTTTGTTATAAAATTAACAAAACAAAAACATATGCTTAAATTGTTTAATGAGCTAAAAGAGTAGAAGTTATGAGTCAGCCATTTGATGTACAACACCAAAACGACATAAAAATTTTAGGACATCGTGGCGCAAAGGGAGAGCGCCCTGAAAACACCTTATCTGGTTTTAACTATTGCTCAAAAATAACGGGTATGGCTGGTATTGAATTTGATATCCAGCTCACTGCTGACAATCATTTATTGATTGCCCATGATGACAGCTTTAATCGCATTGCAAACACACAAGTAAGAATTGAGCAAATAACAGCCAAGCAAGCCAAACATATTTTTACAGTTAATCACCAATACTTACCAAGTTTTATAAATCCATATCAACCAAACTCATTGCCAAGCACTTTAATACTTTTAGAAGAGCTGTTACCTTTTTTATCAAATTACCAGCACATTGAATTAGAAATAAAAACACATAATCGAACAAACCATAAAGCATTGATAGAAACTTTGGCCTGTTGTTTAACAAAACAACCATTTAAAGACTTACCATTTGTCTTAACCAGCTTTGATAAGCAGCTTTTATACTTATTGAAACATCATAAAATATTAGCTCACTACCCACGAGGAATATTGTCAGAAGAAAAAGGAAATCAGCTTCAACTGATACAAACCGCCGTTCAACAGTGCTGTTATCAAATTGGGTTACAAGAAAAGTTAATTAACCAAGAAGTAGTTACTCTTTGCAAGCGTTACAATTTGCAAATAACCGCTTGGACAGTCAATGATTTTAAAAGAGCAAAGAATCTAATAAATATGGGAGTGAATACCATTATTACCGACTATCCCAACGACTTACTAACCTATTTACAAAAATGATGCTGGGGTATGGTAGGATTTTTAGATAAAAGAAAAAGTGATAAAAACACACTATAAATTACGTAACCTTTGCATCATGTCATCATAAATCAGTTTTTCTTGGATGTTTTGTGTCAAAGACTGAATTGCAGTTTGAATATACTCACACAAATCAATGCACCTCTGCATCTCAGGTAAGCTTTGTAATATGGAGGAATAATCAATATCTTGTTGATAAGCAGGCAAATCAAAAACTAATCGTTGTACATCTGCTAGCATCACTTGGCTAAGCTCTATAAATTCATTAATAGACAACTGGCTTTGCCAATAATCACTTGCTATAACCGGTGTCCGACTATGACTACGCAATGCTTGCCATGTAGTAAGCCATAACTCACGCATACCATACCATTTTGATTGTGCCATACTAACCGCTTTTAAAGGGGCATTAGCACTAATTATTAACAGCTGCTTAATTTTTTCATCATCATAAGAGACTTTAGTCATTGACTCAGCATCTTTATGTCCGCTTTGTGTTAAACGCTGTTTAACATAGTCTATAGCATGAGATTGATTAATTTCTGTTAACGCCAGCTGTTGCACCCTGCTTTTAATCGTTGGCAATAGCATATCTGGTTTATCGCTAATTAAGATTAATTGAACCCCTGATTTTGGTTCTTCTAATGTCTTTAATAACGCATTTGCCGCAGCAATTGTCATAGTTTCAGCATAATCAAACACACAAATACGCAAGTTACTACTGCCTTGATGCACAAAGTCTTGAATGCTACGTACGTCATCAATTTTTATGCGCGGTTTGACTTGTTTTTCTGCCTCATTTTTTTTACTGCTTTTTTTGCTATTTGTTTTTCTAACTGTTTCAACCGCTTTATCACTTTCAGCACTCTTTAATAGACTACTTATAGGTAAAACAGCCAAATCTGGATGTGTACCAGCTTTTAGCCATTGGCAGCTTTCACACTCTCCGCAAGCACCATCACTATTATTTTGCTTATTATCACAAAGTTGCCAAGCTACCCAGCGCCAAACAAAGGCTCTTTTACCAATGCCTTCCACACCACTTGCCAATAAAGCATGCGCAAGCTTGCCATCTTGCTGTAAAGCAGCATTTGTCATACGCTGCCACAATGACTGTTGCCATGGTAATAAGGGTGCAAAATAGGCTTTTTCGTTCATCGTATCTACTCGTTTCAAGTGATTGTATGCAAATATCGCTATTTCATAAACTCAGAAACAGACATCGCATTGAGTCTATCCAAGTCTTCTTGAGTATCTACACCTGCTGGTAGGTTCACTGTCGCAACATCAATACTAATGGCATGCCCATTTTCTAACACTCTCAATTGCTCTAGGCATTCAAGTTGCTCTAACGTGCCTTGTTCCCAAGTCACAAACTCTTTAAGCAGTTTTACACGATAGGCATACAAACCAAGATGACGATAGGCATTAGCAGGCGTTGTTAAGTTATCATCGGTAATATTATCTCGACTATTTAAAGCCATTGCATGGTCACGATCACATGGAATAGGCGCACGGCTAAAATACAATGCGCGCTTATTATTATCAGACACAACTTTAACAACAGAAGGACGAACAAACTCATCGTGTGAAATAATTGGCTCGCATAAAGTTGCCATCACGGCTCCAGTATCAGCAAGTAGCAAATCTTTAGTTTGCTCTAACAAACTGGCTGGAACAAGTGGCTCATCACCTTGCATATTAACTACCACGTCTTCATCCGCCCAACCTTTTTTACTCACCACTTCACTAAGCCTATCGGTACCAGATGCATGCTCGCTTGATGTCATAACTACGTCAAACCCAGCCTGTATACAAACCTCGGCAATACGTTCATCATCCGTAGCAATGCACAAATCATCGGCAAAAGTTGCTTGGCTGGCTTTTTCTGCTACCCATAAAATCATAGGTTTGCCATGAATATTTAATAAGGGCTTGCCTGGCAAACGGCTACTGGCAAAACGGGCTGGGATGACAATATGGGTTTTTGGATTTAACATGATAGTTTCTTCCCTTTCTATATAACTTATAAATGACAATCTACAAAATGTTATGTGCTTTTAGTTCTTTATCTAATGCGTCATAACAGGCCAGGCTTAATTCAGCACTTACAGGCAGCACCCAAATTCGGGTAAACAACTTAGCTAGCTGATCAACTTCCGCGTCACTAAACCCTTTTAAATCTTTATCAGCAAGTTGCCACAGCTTTACCGCATCTTTGCTAGTCGTAATAATTGGATATGGCTGCTCAATAAATTGCAACAAATCATCAAAAGTAAAATCGTGATGATCTGGATATGGACATTCAATAGTTGAAAACCCAAGCGCTTTTAATGTGTTGAAAAAACGAGTTGGATAGCCAATACCACTGATTGCTATCACCGTATCCTCGTCTTGTGGTTTTTGATAATCGGTTAAACCAGTTAGTAGAGGCTCAAGTTGTGCAGGCTTCAAACGCATGGTTAATGGTTGTTCATCATCAGATTGTTCTGTTTGATGATAAATAATCGTTGCCCCATCTAGTCGGTTTAATGGTTCTCGCAAAAAGCCAACTGGCAGCACCTTTTCATTACCAAATCCACGGTGGCTATCTACCACAATCCATTCAATATCACGTTGTAATTTATAGTGTTGTAAGCCATCATCCGCAATGATAAATTCAATATCTGGGTTGTGCTTTAGTAACAACTCTATCGCCTGCTGACGATTAGGACAAACTGCCATATCAACAGGGCGTGCGTCTCTTTTTTTACCATAAAACAAAGTGGACTGAACAATTAAACAAGGCTCATCACCAACAACATTAGGCGTGCTATCTAATGTTACGATTGCTGGCATTTGTTTGCTATCACCCCCATAGCCACGGCTAATAACACCCACGGTTATGCCGCGTCTTTGTAAATGCTTAACTAAACTAATAATTAATGGCGTTTTACCACTGCCACCAACCGTAATATTACCGATAACCATAACAGGAACAGGCGCACGATAGCTTGATAAGACTCCTTGTTTGTAGAACATTCTTCGAATGCTACTAACCGCACTATAAAGCCAAGATAGTGGAAGAAATAGATAAAGCCACTTTGCTTTTTTTTGCCATGCTCGGGTTATGCTGGTTTCTAAGGACATTGTGGTTACTCATCAATCGTCGTCAAAACTACGCTCATACATTTGTGCATAAACACCTTTCTTTTGTATCAGCTCTGCATGGCTACCCACTTCAATCATTTGACCAGCATCCATAACAACAATTCTATCAGCTGATTCAATGGTGGTTAGTCGGTGTGCAATAACCAATGTCGTTCGGTCTTTCATGATGTTTTCTAATGCTTGTTGGATATAATATTCTGACTCGTTATCAAGCGCACTGGTTGCCTCATCTAAAATCAAAATTGGGGCATCTTTAAGTAACGCGCGGGCAATTGATAAACGTTGGCGTTGCCCTCCAGATAATTGCAAGCCATCTGATCCTAATACGGTGTCAAAACCATTTGGCAATTTTTGAATAAAATCATAAGCAAAAGCGGCTTTTGCAGCCTGCTCAACCTCAGTAAAGCTTTTATCATGCAGTGTGCCATAAGCAATATTGTTACGAACACTGTCTTTAAACAAGGTTACTTGTTGATTTACCATGGCAATCTGTGTCCGCAAGCCAGATAAGCTAAACTCTTTTATATTAACATCATCAATATAGATATTGCCCGATGTGTGGTCTAATGTGCGAGTTAGTAGATTCACTAAAGAAGTTTTGCCAGCACCACTTCTTCCTACAACGGCAATGGTTTCGCCTGCTTTAATATCTAAACTAAAGTTCGTAATTGCCTGAGTACCATCATCATAAGTTAACCCAACATCATTAAAGCTAATATTACCTTGTATATCTTTCGCCTGCTTTCCAGTATCAACTTCTTCATCTTCATCTAAGAGTGCAAAGATTGACTCTGCACCAGCAATACCTTTTTGCAACTTTTGATTAACATTAGTAAGTGCTTGCACAGGGCTACTTAACAAACCTGCCGCCACTAAATAAGAAACAAACTCCCCCGCTGTTGTATTGCTCATGACTTCTGGACGAAAAGCAATCCACATAACAGCGCATAGCCCAAAGCTTAATAGTAATTGAATCAATGGCGAGTTAATGCTACTTGTAACCACAATTTTTAGGCCTTGTTGTAAGTTACTTAGTGACACCTTATTAAAACGATTTAACTCATAACTTTGACCACCATAATTTTTAACCACTTGATAACCGGTAATCACCTCATTACTGATATGGCTAACATCGCCCATCGACTCTTGGATACCTTTTGATAGTTTGGCAAAACGATTAGAAGCATAACGCACAAGCAAAAAAATGGGTGGTAAAACCAAAAATAACAGTAAAGAAAGCTTCCAATTTAAATATAATAAATAGCCTAATAAGGCAATAACTGTTAAGCCATCTTTAATGAGTGTTTTTAACGAATCAGTACTTGCCGAGGTCACTTGTTCTACATCAAAAATCAACTTTGAAGAGATAGTCCCCGCTGAGTTTTGCAAATAAAAGCTGCTTGGTAGCTTAAGCAACTTATCAAACACCGCAATACGTAACTTATAAACCAGATTGCGAGAGATAAGCGCTGTAAAATAGCCTCCTAAAAAGGAACCAATACCACGGACAACAAAAAAAACAATAACTAAAAGCGGTAAAATATTTTTTTTAGATTGGTCACCCGTACTAATTGCATCAATGACTTCTTCTAACAACTTAGCTGTCGCAACCTGCGTTGAAGAGCTTAACATAAAGCCAACAAGTGCTAATAAAATTGCCCACCAATATGGCTTTATGTAGCCCATTAATCGCAAAAAAGTTTGAAATTTTGTGACTGATTTTTGTGGAGTCGTTAGATTAATTTGATTATCGGCCATATAAAAAAGAATATTAAATTTATAAATTAATGTTGCATTTTAACATGATTGTACACGCACTGCTTATCTACTATAGTCAAAGAATTATAAAAGTGTAGCAAGTAAATCGATCAAAATTATGATATCTGCACTTTAAAGTACGTTTGCACCATCACACAATACAAGTTTTGACTCTATTTATTAGTTATTAGGCAGATTTAGTCGCTATTTCACTGTTTAAATAAATCTATAATATAAACACCTAAACAAAAAAAACTGGTTAACACCAGCTTTTACTAACAACACGCTTAACAACTTAACGTTATAATTATTTTGAGTGTTGCAACTGTTCTAATAAAGAAGCAAGTTCATCTTGATCATGGAAGAAAATTTCCACACTACCTTTGCCACTCTTTTTTTGCTTAAGTTTTACTTTTGCACCAAATTTATCAGATAGCTGCTGGTTAATTTTCTCTAACTCTCTTGCATCTGCTAAATCTCTTTTGGTTTTTTTAGGGGCTGGATTTAAAATAGATTTAACCAACTTTTCAGCATCTCGTACTGTCATTTTTTGATCAATAATCTTTTTAGCAACCACTGGCTGTTGCCCTGATGATAACGGCAATAACGCACGAGCATGCCCCATATCCAGCAGCCCATTTGCTAAATAGTCTTTTACCGTATCATGCAACGCATTTAAACGCAGTAAATTTGAAACCGTTGTTCTTGCTTTGCCAACCACATCAGCAATCATGGCATGGCTCATACCAAACTCGGTATGAAAACGTTGCAATGCCGCAGCTTGTTCAATCACCGATAAATCTTCACGTTGAATATTTTCAATCAACGCCAACGCAATCGCCAATTCATCAGACAACGCTCTTTCAATGGCAGGAATTACTTTTTCGCCTGCCATTTTTGCTGCACGCCAGCGCCTTTCACCAGCAATGATTTCATGCGTCACTGTTGGACTTTCTTTGTTTTCGCCTGCTAATAATGGACGAATCACAATCGGCTGCATCACCCCATGTTGGCTAATAGAACTAGATAACTCAGCTAATGCAGCTTCATTCATATCACGACGTGGTTGATATTTACCAGATTGAAGACGAGTTACCTCAATGCTAATTAAACTAATATTATCATCCGCTGGATTGGTGTTGACTTCCGCCACTATTTTTGTAGATTTAGAAGTATTGGTTAGTTTACGTCCAGACGTTTTTGTGCTATTTGCACTATTTACTGGCGTTTCTACAGGCACAGTTTTACTAGACCCAACATCGACTTGTGTTGACTCCACAATCTGTTTTTCTTTTTTAATTGAGCCGAGCAAAGCATCCAAGCCTCGACCTTTTGCCAACCCACGCTTTTTTGCCATTTTTACTTAACCTCTAAACCATTTGTACTAAACATACGACATTCATTTAAAATTATTAACGTTTACTGAGCACTTCTACTTTGCTTAACAACTTCTGTTGCAAGTTTACGATAAGCTTTTGCCCCTTTTGAGTTTTTTTCAAAGGCAAGCACTGGCATACCATGTGCAGGCGCTTCTGCTAAACGAATATTTCTTGGAATAATCGTTTTGTACATTAACTCACCAAAGTGTGCTTCAAGTTCTGCAGACACATCTCTTGTTAAGGTGTTTCGCCCATCATACAACGTACGTACAACACCACGTATATATAAGTCAGGATTAAGCTCACTTAACCTTTCTATCGTTTGTGATAAATCTGCCAAACCTTCGAGCGCATAGTATTCACATTGCATTGGGATAATCACCCCCTGTGTGGCTACTAATGCATTGACGGTTAACAAATTTAAGCTAGGCGCACAATCAATAATGACATAATCATAACCACTGACAGACTCCATGGCTGTTTTTAATAACGCATGACTGTTTGTCATGGTCATGATGCTAATATCAGTGCCTGCAAGCTCTCGGTTTGCACCAATAACATCAAACCCTGCTGGGCTACGCACAATGGTCTCATTAATGGGTATGTCATCAATAAACACATCTGCCAAGGTGTATTCTAGTGCTAACTTTTCAAGCCCAGTACCAGTCGTTGCATTACCTTGTGGATCAAGGTCAATCATCAGCACTTTTTTTCTTTTTGCATGTATGCTAGCAGCCAAATTAACTGCGGTTGTTGTTTTGCCAACCCCACCTTTTTGGTTTGCTACTGCTATGATTTCCATGTTATTACTCATTGTAATTTTTAAAAAAATTAATATAAATTACATCACTCAGTCTCGCCAAACTAGTTTTACTAGATTAGCTATTTTTTGCAGACGATTCAATCACAAAGAGTGACTTTAGTTTACTTTTTTGTTATCTCTTTTTGAGTGTAACTAAATGACGAGAGTCGCCAAGATAAGGTACAGTTAATGGTTTAACCTCAATCAACCAGTCCTTGGATAGCTGCTCCATTTCATTATTTGTCGGTGCTTTCCCTTTCATAGCAACAAGACAGCCTGTATCCGCTAGTTTTTCTTCTGCTAAGTCTATAAAATCTTCTAGGCTTGCAAAAGCACGCGATGTAATTAACGTATGTTTATTTTGATATGCTTGTATTCTGCTTGCGGTTGGCTTGACATTAGTAAGCCCAATTTCACTTACGACTTGACGAATAAACCGAATCTTTTTTTGATTGCTGTCTAAAGGCGTACACATCCTGTGTGGCTCACAAATAGCAACAATAACGGCAGGTAACCCTGCACCGGTACCAATATCTAGTAAATCTTCTTGAGGGAGATCTTGCAATAAAGGAATAATCGCCAAACAGTCAATGACATGTTTAACTAAGGCTTCAACAGGTTGGGTGATTGCCGTTAGGTTGTAGGTTTTACTCCACATTAACAGCGTATCTAAATATTTAAGGAGCTGCCAATATTGCTGAGCATTTAAGTCTAGCTTTAATTGCTGGGCAGCAGCATATAAGAGCCCGCTTATTTGCTCAAAGTCTGCTGTTATTTTAAAAAGTTGAGATTTATCAAAAATTGGCTCAGCTGCCAAAATTTGCATTGCATCTTGTATTTGTTTGTCGGTTGCTGTAGCAAACATATTTATAAAGCTGTTAAATTAATGGATAATGGCATTTATGAAAACGGTATGGTCAATTAACGACCTGAACTCTCCATTTTAGCACGTCATTAAAATAATAAGTAGATAAATGTTTCACAGCCATTAATTTTTATTAAAAAAACCAGCTCATTTAAAGCTGGTTTTTGGTATGTAGATATTCAGAAGTTCAAGCTACAAAAATTTAAGATTAAAGCTTAGCCAAAACTGCCTCACCCATTTGCTGACAACCAACAACGGTTAGCCCTTCTTCTGAATTATCCATAATATCACCGGTACGCAAACCGTCATCCAACACATCACTTACTGCTTGTTCGATTGCTTGAGCAGCGGATTCTTGCTTAAAGGTATAACGGAGCATCATCGCCACAGATAAAATGGTTGCCAATGGGTTGGCTTTATCTTGACCTGCAATATCTGGAGCAGAGCCGTGGCAAGGCTCGTACATACCTTTACCATTTTCATCAAGGCTTGCTGATGGTAACATACCAATAGAGCCAGTGAGCATTGCCGCTTCATCAGACAAAATATCACCAAACATGTTACCCGTTACCATAACGTCAAACTGGCGAGGGTCTTTAATTAATTGCATACACGCATTATCAGCATACATGTGGCTTAACTCAACATCTTGATAATCTGCTTGTTGCATATCAATGATGGTTTGTTTCCAAAGTTCGGTCACTTCTAACACATTGGCTTTATCAACTGAGCAAACTTTGGCTGGTTTGCCAGATGCTTGAGCACGGGTTTTTGCCATTTCAAAGGCAACTTTACCAATGCGTTCAATTTCATGGGTTTTGTAAGTCATGGTGTTAAAGCCATGTTGTTCACCATTTTCCAAGGTTTCAATACCACGAGGTGCACCAAAGTAGATACCGCCTGTCAATTCACGCACAATCAGCAAGTCCAAGCCTTTGATAACCTCAGGCTTGATGGTTGAGGCATTAATAAGCTGAGGATAAAGTTTTGCTACTCTCAAGTTAGCAAATAAATTTAGCTCACTACGAATTTTTAACAGCCCTCTTTCTGGGCGGATACTACGCTCGATGTTATCCCACTTGTAACCACCAACCGCACCCAACAAAACGGCATCGGCAACTTGTGCTTTTTTTAGCGTCACTTCTGGTAAAGGTTCGCCATGCTCATCAATGGCAGCACCACCAATCAAACCTTCTTCTAGTTCCAGACCTAATGCAAACGTTTCATTGACTTTGTTTAATACCGCAACTGCTTGCGTCATAATTTCAGGTCCAATGCCATCACCTGCCAGCGTTAAAACTTTCATAGTTTGTCCTTTCTTTATACCTTTTAACTAATTATGTATGTTGTTATCTAATCATCACCATTTGGCAATTTATACTATCTCATTAAACACCCAAGGTCGGCTGGCTTTCGCTTTTTCTTCAAAAGCTTTGATGTCGTCTTGCTGTTGCAAGGTTAAACCGATGTCATCCAAACCGTTTAATAAGCAATGTTTACGAAATGCGTCAACTTCAAAACTGTATTCTTTTCCAGTTGGGCTAATCACTGTTTGCGTTTCAAGGTCAACGGTTAGCTGATACCCTTCATTGGCAAAACAGTCGTCAAAAAGTTCACCTATTTCCGCTTCACTCAAAACCACTGGCAACATACCATTTTTAAAACAGTTGTTATAAAAAATATCAGCAAAACTTGGGGCGATAACTGTACGAAAGCCATACTCTTCTAATGCCCAAGGGGCATGTTCACGGCTAGAACCACAACCAAAATTTTTGCGAGCAAGTAATACCGTTGCACCCTGATATTGTGGTTGGTTTAATACAAAGTCTTCGTTAATTGGGCGTTTGCTATTGTCTTGCCCAGGATAGCCTTCGTCTAAGTATCTTAGCTCATCAAATAAGTTGACACCAAAGCCTGTGCGTTTGATTGATTTTAAAAACTGTTTTGGGATAATCAAGTCGGTATCCACGTTTGAGCGGTCTAATGGGCAGACCAAGCCTTGTTGTGTGGTATATGGTTTCATGTTGTTTCCTCTTACATTTTATTTAAACCTACTTAATAATTAATGCTTCTTTTTCATAAATCACATGAATGAAATAATGATTTCATTCATAAACTTATTTTCGCTATTCGTTATTAGTATCAATTTTTAGTTTTTTCAATTGTTCTAAGAGTATTTTTCGATTATAACCACGATACTCTTCACCACCACTTTCTCGAATCTCAAAATTTTCTATAGCATCTGTAGACGGCATTGAACTCACATATTGACCTTGCTCATTTAAAACAAAAATATAAGGGTAATAATATATGTTACTAGAATCAAAACCTGTAGAGTCAATAGCATCTCTTCCATTTGTATATTCTGATTCAATATGGGCAACAACAAAATTATCTGCAACAAATTGGTTCAATGCTATAGCATCATCAATTTCTGTTTGTGTTACTGTTTCATTCATTAGCCATTCAAATATGTCTCCACTGCTATCACGCCATTTATAATCAAAAGTACGAAATTGCCCATGAAAATATTTATCTAATACATGACACCAAATACACCATTCACCACCATATACAACTATCACATTTTTATTTTCATTACTAGCTTGTTGAACTGCTTTTTGTAAAATTTGAATTTGATTATTACATTCATCATAGAGCTTTGCATTACCATCTCGACAACTTTTATCAATCACTTCTGGTTGATGAGATATTTTCGATACTGATGGTTTTATTGTATTACTATGTTGACAACTTGTAACTAAGATACTCAAGAAAACAAAGTTTATGATAGTTAATATTATTTTCATAAAATAGCCTTTCATTTATTCAATACAAATTCGTATTATCTGATAAAAATATTAAAGAAGAAATATCAACACATCAAAATTCACGAACATCCACAAAATGACCTGCTAATGCCGCCACGGCAGCCATTGCTGGGCTAACCAAGTGGGTACGTCCCCCATTCCCTTGGCGACCTTCAAAGTTACGATTGGAGGTACTGGCACAATGTTCTTTTGGTTGCAATTTATCGGCATTCATCGCCAAACACATTGAACAGCCAGGTTCACGCCATTCAAAGCCTGCTTCGACAAATATTTTGTCCAAGCCTTCTTCTTCTGCTTGCTTTTTAACAACACCAGAACCTGCCACCACAATGGCTTCCTTCACACTTTCTGCCACTTTACGCCCTTTGATTACCGATGCAGCGTCTCGCATATCTTCGATACGAGAATTCGTACAAGAACCGATAAACACTCTATCAACCGGGATTTCAGTCACTGGTTGCCCTGCTGTGAGTCCCATATATTCATAAGCACGTTGCCATGCGTTGGCTTGTACATCATCTCTGGCTTGTTCTGGTGTTGGGACATTTTGAGTAATATCCACGACCATCTCTGGAGACGTTCCCCAAGAAACCTGAGGCGCAATCTCACTGCCTTCCATTTCAATAACAGTATCAAACACCGCACCTTCATCTGAATGCAAAGTTTGCCAATAGTCAACGGCTTTGTCCCAAGCTTCTCCAGTCGGAGCATAAGGGCGACCTTTTACATAGTCAATGGTGGTCTGGTCAACCGCTACCATACCGACGCGTGCACCGGCTTCAATCGCCATGTTACACACGGTCATACGACCTTCCATACTCATGTCTTCAAACACTTGCCCTGCAAACTCGATGGCATGAGCGGTACCACCTGCGGTGCCAATTTTAGCAATGATTGCCAACACCACATCTTTTGGTGTAATGCCCTGACCAAGTGTGCCATTGACTTTAATTAACATATTTTTCATTTTGGCTTGCACCAAACACTGAGTTGCCAAAACATGCTCAACTTCAGACGTACCGATTCCGTGTGCCAAACAACCCAACGCACCATGTGTGGCGGTATGTGAGTCACCACAAACAACGGTCATACCCGGTAATACCAAGCCCTGTTCAGGACCAACCACATGGACAATGCCCTGACGAACATCATTAATAGTAAACTCTTTAATGTTAAATTTGTCACAGTTATCATCAAGCGTGGTTACTTGCAAACGAGAGACGTCATCTTTAATACCTGAGACGCCTTCACTACGCTCTTTTGTGGTTGTCGGCACATTATGATCAGGTGTCGCAATATTTGCAGATAACCGCCAAGGCAGACGATTTGCTAAGCTTAAGCCTTCAAAAGCTTGAGGACTTGTCACCTCATGCAAAATGTGTCTGTCAATATAAATCAAGCTAGAACCATCATCTCGTTGACTCACTAGATGATCATCCCAAAGCTTGTCATACAATGTTTTTGCTTGGCTTTTAACCATGTTTTTGTCAGTGTTGTTGCCTGCCATTGTCGTTCCTTAATCTGTCAATTTATCAATTGTATTTTGCGCTATCCAACACGCAATTATTAAATGCAATAGATAAATAAAAAATATAATGAATGGTGGGTACTGAGATTATCCTTAATCTTGTTCAGTGAATACTTGTGATTATAACAGTATCATCATATAATAATAATTGATGATTTTTATGAAATCATAAACTTTTTGTTAATTTTTAACCATTGGTTTGTATAGACCCAATAGATAGCTATCATACCATTACAGGCTTAAATAGACCTAAGGATATTCTCGTGAATACCACAAATTTAACAACCTTTATTACTGTTATGCAAACTGGTAGCATCTCTGCTGCGGCAGAAAAGCTATTCATTACTCAGCCAGCTGTTAGTAAGCGTATTAAAAACCTTGAAGATGAGTTTGATGTCACTCTTTTTGATACGGTTGGGCGTGGTATTGTCCCCACTCAATCTGCTAACGATTTATTGCCTCATGCCAAACAATGGTTAGATAACTATGACAATTTTAAAATTAACTTAAAAAACTCACAACAAACGGTTTCTGGTAAGTTGGTAATCGGAACTAGCCACCATATAGGGTTGCATCACTTGCCTGCAGTGTTAAAACAGTTTATTCAAATGTATCCTGCCGTACAAATTGAGGTTAATTTTGTAGATTCTGAAGAGGCGCATAAAGCGGTGCTCGATGGCGATGTATCCATGGCATTTTTAACATTACCACCTGTTTACGACAAACGCCTACGTTATCATACCCTTTGGTCTGATCCTTTATATTTTGTTACGGGTACACTCTCACCCTTAGCAAATAAAATCAATGTGACTCTTGAAGAATTAGCAAACTCACCTGCTATCTTGCCAGCAGCAAACACTTTCACAAGCCAAATTACGTTATCAGAGTTTGCAAAACATAACTTAAAGCCTTATGCCACAATGAGCACAAACCCGCTAGAATCTATACGCATGCTGGTATCGGTTGGTTTGGGCTGGTCTGTTTTGCCTAAAACTTTAATTAACCAAGATCTTGAACCGATTGACTTACAAAAAGATATCGAGTTACAACGCCATCTTGGCGTGGTTGTTAATCCAAGCTTAACACCTTCTGCCAGTGTAGAAGCATTAATGGATTTATTAAAGCCAATTGACTCTAACTTTGATAGGTCTTAAAACTAATCGCATTAGCAGATACATATATAAATAAAAAAGGATTAGAAGTTTTCTAATCCTTTTTTCGTCATGAACTCTCAAATTAACTTTTAACGACGACGCAAGTTTTTACCTTTTCTTGCCTTCATCGGTTTTTTCTGGAAACGTTCTTGTTTACGTTTCGCACTGCCATGCAAACCTTGACCACTATAGCGAGGACGTAAACCTACTGGATCAATTAACTTGCTAATTTCATTTTTTTCTAATTCAATAAATCGTCCTGTGCGTAATTCTTTTGGCAAGTTAACCGTGCCATAACGCGTACGTAATAAACGACTCACTCTCAAACCTTGCGTTTCAAACAAACGACGCACTTCGCGGTTACGTCCCTCTTTTAGTTTAACGTGATACCATTTATTAACGCCTTCGCCACCGCCTTCTTTAATGTCATCAAAGCTTGCCATACCGTCATCTAGCATCACACCTTGGGTTAAGTTTCGAGCTATTTCTGGCGTTACTTCACCCAGTACACGCACAGCATATTCACGCACAATCTCGTTAGAAGGATGCATCAAACGATGAGCAAGCTCACCATCATTAGTAAACAATAACAAACCTGTAGAGTTAATATCCAAGCGTCCTACCATTACCCAGCGGTCATTAGTAAGTTTTGGTAAACGCTCAAAAACAGTTGGTCGACCCTCTGGATCATGTGCCGAACAAATCTCACCTTCTGGTTTATAATAAGCAAGCACACGGCGGCGTTTTTCTTTTTCTGACGTGTAGCGTATTGCTCGGCCATCGATACGAATCTCATCACCTTGAGAAACACGATCACCAATGGTGGCGGTCTCGCCATTAACTGAGATACGACCAGATTTAATTACTTCTTCCATTTGGCGGCGTGAGCCAAAACCTAAACGGGCAAGGGCTTTTTGTAGTTTTTCGCTGGGTGCGGTTGTTGTGGTACTCATTTAATAAGACTCCAAGATTCGGATTAAGATGGAAACATTTCACAATGTTTTTGTATGGTGTAGGTGTATTTTACGTGTGTTTAGCCAATTAAGCAAAATATTGTTTTAGCTGTGTAACTTTTACTGGTTATCCTCATGGAAATTAACGTGATATTTTAAAATACTAAACCGAGAATATTTATCCACAAAGATGGTGGTGTCATCTCTGCTGTAACAAGTATTCTTACTCTCTATATTGGTATCAAAAAGTTCATCTGCCACATTAATTCTAACAAAATCTTTAACCAACACATTATCGTTATCATCTTTTAAAGAGATTAAATAGCAAAAATCACACTTCACTTTTGCTACTTGACTGGCAAATACTCCTCTGCGGTGTTGTAAACAAAACTCATCCCAATCATAGTGTTTTTTATAATCAGATAAATCCATCACACAGGTATTAGTTAAAAAACACTTTGCTCTTAAAAAAGCAGAAAAGTTCATGTAGGGTTTATAAAAAAATGTTCCAGCAAGTAGGATTAATACCAAACCACAAACTAATTGAATGCTCTTCGTCATGCGTGGATTTACCCAACTGAAAGTCCTAAAAAATCATCACCCAACACTTTATTTAACCACGCCCCTATTGACTTTATTTGTGGTGGGCATACTTGGTGTGCCATAGGATAGGTGCTGTAATCAACATGATAACCTTTTGCTTGTAATGATTGATTTGCTCGCTCGCCAAGAACCTCAGGCACAACAGGGTCGTGGCTACCATGGTCAATTTTTACAGGAATATTTTGATTAGCCTCACTGTAGTCGATTTGTGTTTCTGTTGCTAAATAAGTAGAGAGTGTCATCAACCCTGCCAACTTTTTCGGATAGCTAAGCGCTGTATGGTAAGCCACGGCACCACCCTGTGAAAAACCAGCAATCACGATGTTTTCTTCAGCAACACCTTGCTTAACCTGATCAGCAATTAAATCTCTAATTTGTTGAGCTGATGCCTCAATTTGTGCAACATCGACTTTACGCTCAAGGCTCATTTCTAAAATGTCATACCAAGCAGGCATCACATAGCCACCATTAATGGTAACCGGAATTTGCGGCGCATGTGGAAAAACAAAACGCACCGCTAACTCATCACTTAAACCCAATACTGGTACAATAGGCTCAAAATCATGCCCACTGGCACCCAAGCCATGCAGCCAAATTACCGCTTTGTCGATTGGTTGCTTGCTCGGGTTATGCTCTACGATAACGCAGTTTAATAAGTCACTCATGTTACATCTCACTTTTATAGCTTATAAGTTTTAAACAATCTCTTTATTTATATTCTGTCATACTTTAATACAAAAACGCAGCTTATCACTCACTTTTTGTATCAATTATCTAAAAATTAGTTGGTTTTATATGTCAAAAAAAGCCACCAAAGAATATTTGGTGGCTTTTTTACAAGCAATCTTTAGTGAGATTACTGGCGAATCACATCCACCCCTTTTGGCGGCGTAAATTTAAACTTGCTGCTATTAATTGAGGGGTTTAATTTAATATTATTAAATTTAATCGTAGTTGTTTGACCAAGGTTGTCATTTAAAACCATCATAACGGGCTTGCCACCATTAAAACTAATTGACATGTTACGGAAGTTCGCACTTTTTGATTTAGGTGTTAACACATAGTAGTTTTTATCGCCATACGGCTGGGCTATCTTAAAGTTGTTAGATATTTTGCTAGGGTCACCAGACAACAATAATGCTGGGGTATTACCCACTTGGTTGTTAACACTTTGAGAAGTGGCTTGCTCTAGGTCTTTATCATAAATCCAAAGTTTACTACCACTGGTAACAACCAGTTGATCTGATGGTTTAGTTGTTTGCCAACGGAACTTGCTTGGGCGTTGTACCGCCATAGTGCCAGAAAAATTGCCAGACGCTTGTTTACCGCCTTTTGTAGTTTGTTTAAAGTTTGCAGTCATGCTTTTGGTATTTACTAATAACGCATTTAAACGCTTGGATGCCGTCAAATTATCTGCCGCAGTAGTTGCAGCGACTGCCGATGTCATTGTTGCATACATAGGCACACCCATTAACAATGTACCCGATAAAATCGCTGATATGGTTTTTTTGGCTTGCATCGTTATCTCCATTATATCTTTAGGATTGTTTATTAATCATTTAATCAAGCAGGCTGTTTCATAACACCATCACT
The DNA here is from genome assembly GCF_051097895.1 of Psychrobacter sp. HD31. Taxonomy (GTDB): domain Bacteria; phylum Pseudomonadota; class Gammaproteobacteria; order Pseudomonadales; family Moraxellaceae; genus Psychrobacter. The sequence goes on along the minus strand of NZ_CP142525.1, from coordinate 180,717 downwards.
TTGATGAAACACATTTTGACAGCTTTTACGTTACCTGACTAGACACTATTTGCAACTAACACAACAGGATTGTAACTATTATCTATCGTAATTTTATTTTAGTAATTAAACACAGAGTATTAGCAAGATAACGCCAATTTTAGCAGTATTACTGCAATAGTGTTTCTTGCAAAAGTAGCTAAAAAACACCAGATGGCTTACTATTTTTTTAATTTAAACTATTTAAAACCAATTTGGCTCTAACAACGCCATGATCACTTGCTCTATTTTTATAATCCCACTTTAAATGATCATTAAAATAATCAACTCTTTCAACATACCCAGCCGCAAACTTACTATCAATTAAAAACTCTTCTGATACAAAAATTTGATCAATGACTTCTGGCATTCCCTGATGAATATGACTGTAAGCAACATCATGCATCCAACCATATCTTGTTTGGATACGAGCCGCATCAAACAAGGCGGTATCTCGCATGCTGCGATCATAGTTAACCTCCCCTGTTTCGGTCATTAATTGGGTAGTGACACTCATGGTGACGTCATTCATATCTCCCATTAATACCAACGGGCAAGTCGTATTGTCTAATTTTTTAATCACTTGCATACGTATGGCTGCTGCTTCAGCGGCTCGCATGCACAAGCTGCGTAATTTTGCACGAACCCGAATATTGGGGTCGTCTATATCTTCTAAAGCAATACCATTTGCATCTCTTAAAAAATGGGGGCGCTTACTTTTTAGATGGGCATTTACAAAAGTTACTGGCTTGCCTGCAATATCAAATGTTGCCATTAATGCTGGGCGATTAAATACTGCATATTCTCCCACATCAGGAATATCTATAACGGCTTTATCATGAAATTGTCCTAATACCGCCACATCCAAACAAGGATAGTGACTAATAAAACCCAAGGCAGGCGTGTTTTGTGCGCCTTCTCCTTTTGTATATTTGCTGGTAGCATCATTGCTTGCTAATGGTGCAATCACATCCGTTTCATCAAAACCAAGGTTGATGGCTAAATCCGTTAACGCATTTTTATCCCAAATTTCTTGCACGGCGATTACATTTGCCTGTGCAGGCGCTAGCAATTGAGTCAACCCATTTAATTTTGCTTGATACGACTTATCATCATAAGGCGTGGCATTTTTATAAAACACACGGTGTGGATTAGCAAAATTTGATAAGTTACTGGTAGCAACATAAAAAGCGTGTCCATTTTTATTTACTTTTCTCATAAGACTTTTTTACTCATCATCACTCATTTGCATTAAATATAACGGTTGATAACTTGCTGCCATTTATGTAAATGGTATTCTCTCTCATCTTGACTCATCAATGGTTCAAACCTTTTATCTAATTTCCAGGAGTCAACAATCATTTGTTCATCATACAAGCCAGATTTGATACCAGCTAACAGTGCTGCACCTTTAGAGGTAACTTCCGTATTGCTTGGTCTTAATACTGGCACACCCAATATATCTGCCTGAAACTGCATTAATAAGTCATTTTTTGCAGCCCCACCATCCACTCTTAACTCAGTTAAATCATACATACTGTCTTTTTGCATGGCAACCAATACATCATGGGTTTGGAATGCAATGGCTTCTAATGCTGCTCTAGCAATATGCGCTTTTGTTGTCCCTCGTGTCATTCCAGAGATACTGGCTGTTAAATTTGGTTTCCAATAAGGTGCGCCTAGCCCTGTAAATGCCGGCAATAAAACAACGCCATCTGCATCGCTAACCTCGGCAGCAAGTGCCTCAACATCTTCACTATTACTAAACATACCAAGGTTATCACGCAGCCATTGCACAATCGCACCTGCCATAAAAACACTGCCTTCTAGTGCATAGGTTGTTTGCTTTGGTGGTGTATGCAATATGCGTTTGCCAGACTTAACCAACTTACCTAGTTGGTTACCTATTTGATTACTAAGCTGATGAGTTGATGGGTTACTAATATGCTCATAGCTACTTAATTTTTGATGTTGCCATGCTACCGTTGTTAATAGTTGATGCTGACTAAAGGTTGGAGTATCTCCCACATTCATTAGCATAAAACAGCCTGTACCATAAGTATTTTTTGCCATACCCGGCTCAAGGCAGCCCTGACCAAAAAGCGCCGCCTGTTGATCACCCAACACCGCATAAATTGGTAATTGTTTGGCAAATAATCCTTTTTGGGTTTTACCAAACTCTGCATCCGATGCAACAACTTTGGGTAAAATTGACATAGGGATATCAAACTTTGTCATTAACTCATCAGACCACTGCATGGCATTAATATCAAACAATAAAGTGCGTGAGGCATTAGTGGCTTCTACCACATGTTCACCCCCTGTCAGCTTGTATATTAGCCAACTATCAATCGTACCAACTGCGACTCGGTTAGCTTCGACAAGTGACCTAACCTCGTCATTATTGTTAAGCAACCATTTAATTTTACTGGCACTAAAATAAGGATCTAAACGTAAGCCCGTTGTTTTTTGTATAAATGCTTCGAGTTCTGGATTTTCATTTTGTATGTTTTCACACCAGTCTGATGTGCGTCTGTCTTGCCAAATAATGGCAGGTGCAAGCGGTTTGTGTGTTAGCTTATCCCACACAACGATAGACTCTCGTTGGTTAGTAATAGACAGACCTTCAATATCCGTTGCTAATAAACCGGCTTGGTTAATCACATCTTGCACACAGCTTAATTGAGTTTGCCAAATTTGCATGGCATCTTGCTCAACATAGCCAGATTTAGGTGTTAATAAATTTGTTGGTTTTTGGGCAATGGCAATTGGTTGTGCTTTGTCATCAAAAATAACGGCACGGCTAGAAGTTGTACCTTGGTCAATCGCCAATATATATCCTGACATGATTTGCTCCTTGCTATTGCTTTATCATGACTTTTTGACAAAAAAAACGCCTTAGTTAATGACTAAAGCGTTTTTAATTTTTATTTAAAATACTCGGTTTAATCCATTAAGTGCAGCAACTCGATATGCCTCTGCCATGGTTGGGTAGTTAAAGGTCGTTGTGGTGAAATACTCTAGCGTGTTATTGCACTTCATCACCGCCTGACCAATATGGATAATTTCTGATGCATGGTTACCATAGCAATGGATACCTAAAATTTCTAAGGTTTCTCTATGGAATAATATTTTTAAAACCCCACTGCGATCACCAATAATTTGAGAGCGTGCTAAGTGTTTAAAAAACGCTTGCCCCACTTCATATGGCACATGCTCATCGGTCAGCTCTTGCTCGGTTTTACCAATGCAAGAAATCTCTGGAATGGTATAAATGCCAGTTGGCACGCTGGATACTGGCTCTGCATTTTTTTCACCCAACACAAATGCGCCTGCACAGCGACCTTGGTCATAAGCGGCGGATGCCAATGATGGCCAGCCGATGACATCACCCGCTGCATAAACATTATCAATTTCTGTACAGTAGGTATCATCAACGGTTAATTGCCCACGGTTGTTTGCATTTAGCCCAATCGCTTCTAAATTTAGGCCATCTGTGTTACCAGAGCGACCATTTGACCATAAGATGGCATCTGACTTAATTTTTTTGCCACTTTTTAAATGCAACACAACACAATCATCATGTGTTTCTAAATGATCAATCTCTTCATTATGGCGTATCAATACCCCAAATTGTCTAAAGTCATGTGATAGCGCATCACTAATCTCGCTATCTAAGTAGCTTAATAGTTCACCTTTGTTATTAATTAAGTCTACCTTGTAACCCAAACCAGTAAAAATCGAGGCATATTCACAACCAATCACACCAGCACCATAAATAATAATTTTATGTGCGACATAATCCATTTGTAGAATTTTGTCAGAGTCAAATACACGTGGATGCTCGAAATCTAAGATGTCTGGGCGGTAAGGACGGCTACCCACCGTAATAATTGCTTTGTTAAAAGTAATGGTCTCAAAGCCAGAACCATCACTCATATCAATACGAAGCGTATGTTTATCAATAAAACTTGCCCAGCCTTGAATCATCGTAATTTGGTTACGCTCATAAAATCTAGTATGCGTCGAAACTTGCTGACGAATCACCCGGCGTGCTTTGTCTAAAACTCTAGAGAGTGGTACCTGCTGATAGTTTGTGTTACCACGGTTAAATAACGGATCACGCCCATAGTTAATTAAGTTATAAACAGTTTGACGAAGTGCTTTACTAGGGATAGTACCAACGTGAGTAGAGTTACCGCCCACCTGATCACGGGGATCAATCACAGCAACTCTTTTACCCGATTTGGCAACTTTCATCGCAGCTGCCTCTCCAGCAGGACCTGCCCCCAAAACAACGGCATCAAACTCATACTTTGCACTGCGTTTATTAGGACGCTTTCCTAGGCTACCTAGCTTGATGCGTTTTGAATCAAGTGGGCTAATTAAGCTTGGGTGATGATCGGCATCAATTTTTTTATCTTGCGCAGTTACTTCTTTTTTTTCAGGCTCAACTTTATTCTTTAAAACAACGTCATCTTTTCCTTCGCTTTTTTGCACATGCTCCTGCTTGCTCATAAATTCCTCTTTATTAAGTCTATTAATTTTTCGTTAGTTGCTATTTTTTGTAATTTAGCAATTATGGTTTAATATTTACTATTAGCGATGACCCCAACTAGTGCCATCCACTTTGGTAGTTGATACGATATTAACCAATTGCCACTCACCGGTTGCTTGGTTATTGTTTTGGTCTATCAAAGGACGTGCATTAAGCGTATAACGCTCACCCTGCTTGTGTTGAAAGCCTTTAATGGCATTGTAAGGTAGTAAAATACTTTCATTGGTACTAACCCGTGTTATCAAAATACACTGCATCGGCAGCTTTGAAGGGCAAACCTGCTTTTGTGGTGCAATATCTAACTTGGTTAATTCACCTTCAATTAAATTTGGGATGTATCGCGGTGCAGGCACAGGCTGTTTTTTAACAAACGGGTTCGCAAACCCATTTGAAGTACTTTGGCAACCCACCAAACCAGCTAACATTGTTGAGCTAACAATTGTAGCAACCGCTACCTTTTTAATATTTAACATAAATTTCTCATTTTTTTAGTTACAGAGCATTGGTTATTTATCTATTAATTTTAGCAAGTATCAAACTGATAGTTTGTAAAAAATTTAGTGCAATTTTAACAGATTATAAACAGCTAAACCATTGCTAACCAATACGTCGTTTTAATCCTGATATTTGTAAAATCCTTGTGGCAATCTCTTCTACCGACATTTCTGACACATCAAGATTTGGTATCCCTTGAGAAATATAAATGCCCTGTATTGCCCTCATTTCTTGCTGGCATTGGCTATAACTTGCATATTTACTGCCTGCACGTCGCTCATTTCTGATTCTAACTAAGCGTTCAATATCAATGTTGAGTCCAAATAACTTGTGTTTATATGGCTTAAGTGCTTTTGGCAAGTCGTTATCACAAAACAAATCTTCTTCGGTTAAGGGATAATTTGCCGCAAAAATACCAAACTGTAACGCCAAGTATAGTGATGTGGGTGTTTTACCTGAGCGAGAAACGCCAATTAAAATAATATCTGCATTCTCATAATGGCGAGTACGTCCACCATCGTCATTATCTAAAGCAAAATGCACCGCATCAATACGCGACTTATAACTTTCTGAGTCTACACCAGCATGAGAATGTCCAACATCACCGCCAGGTTCTTCATCAATTTCTTCTGCTATTTTTCCTATTAATCCTTCATAAATGTCTAGGTTGCAAGCATTTGCCGAGTTAATTTCTTCTCTAATTTCTGGTTTTACAATCGTATCAAAAACAAGTGGCATCACCCCATCACGCTCATATATTGCATTAATTTGGCGTACGGCTTCATCCGCACGTTCTAAGGTATCAACATAAGGGATAACTCGGGTTTCAAATGGTACACTATCAAACTGGCTCAAAATTGCCCTACCGAGTGTTTCTGCTGTAATGGCGGTACCGTCAGAAATAAAAAATGCACTTCTTATCCTTTGTTGGTCATCTAAACTTAAAGCGTGGCTATTTTGAATCGTTGATTTTGTGTTATTCATTGCTCGCACAATCTTGGTTCCTTTTATAAAGCAGCTGTACTGATTGAACAAATTTTTGCTAATCACAGTGCTTTTATTGTTTGCTCTGATGCTTTATTGCATAACAATGATAAACCACAAAAAAGCGGGATACAAATGAATTAATATATCTGTAAAAACAATATGATAATTAGAGCAAAAACGCTGATTTTTTAACATTAAAATACATTTTTTATCAAAATTAATTATTCAATTTACCAAAAGTATGTAAAAGTCATTAAATTAAGGCAAATTTTTGTGTATAATCTGCTTATAACCTTTACTAAATACCCGCATTTTTAGGAGTTATTATGACATCTCAGGTCATTAATCTTGATCAATTAGGAAAAGACGATATTGAAGTCGTTGGTGGTAAAAACGCATCTTTAGGCGAGATGATTAGCAATTTATCTGATTTAGGTGTTAGCGTACCAGGTGGTTTTGCTACAACCGCTGATGCTTTTAACCGTTTTTTAATAGACACAAACCTATTAAATAAAATCAATAGTGAATTAAAAGAGTTAGATGTCGATAATGTACAATTACTAACCGAAACTGGTAAAAAAATCCGTAACTGGATTATTGAACAAGAACTACCTGCTGATTTAGAGCAAGAGATTCGCCAAGCATTTGAAGAAATGAGTGATGGTCATGATATTTCTGTTGCCGTACGTTCTTCAGCCACGGCTGAAGATTTACCAGATGCATCGTTTGCAGGTCAGCAAGAAACCTTCCTTAATATTCGTGGTATCGACAACGTACTGATTGCGATTAAAGAAGTGTTTGCCTCTTTATACAACGACCGTGCTATTGCTTATCGTGTTCATAAAGGTTTTGAACATGCCGGCGTTGCACTATCTGCAGGCATCCAACGCATGGTACGTTCAGAAACAGGCGCATCTGGCGTTATGTTTACCATTGATACCGAAAGCGGTTTTGATGAAGTTGTATTTATTACAGCAAGTTATGGCTTGGGTGAAATGGTTGTACAAGGCGCTGTTAACCCAGATGAGTTTTATGTTTCTAAACCGCTATTACAAGCGGGCAAACCTGCCGTTATCCGTAAAAACTTAGGCAGCAAGCATCAAAAAATGATTTATACTACTTCTGGTGAAGCGGGCAAATCGGTAGAAGTGGTGCCTGTAGAAAAAGAAGAGCGCATGCAGTTTTCATTAACTACCGACGAGTTAAATGAACTGGCTAAACAAGCATTGATTATTGAAAAGCATTACGGTCATGCCATGGATATTGAATGGGCAAAAGATGGTGACACAGGTCAAATCTTTATCGTTCAGGCACGTCCTGAAACCGTAAAAAGCCAACAAACCAGCAATGTTATGGAACGCTTTGTTATCAAATCAGACGGTGCAAAACTATTGTGTGAAGGTCGCTCAATCGGTCAACGTATCGGTTCAGGTAAAGTACGCATTGTTGATGACTTAAACGACATGGACAAAGTACAAGAAGGCGATATTTTAGTTTCTGACATGACAGACCCAGATTGGGAACCTGTGATGAAGCGTGCTTCTGCCATTGTTACAAACCGTGGTGGCCGTACTTGCCACGCAGCGATTATCGCCCGTGAACTTGGCGTACCTGCGGTTGTTGGTTGTGGTAATGCAACCGAGTTATTGACGGATGGTGTAGAAGCAACGGTTTCTTGTGCTGAGGGTGACACTGGCTTTATTTATGAAGGCATCTTAGATTACAACATCCAAACAAACTCAGTAGACAGCATGCCTGAAGTGCCGTTTAAGATTATGATGAACGTTGGTAACCCAGATCGTGCCTTTAGTTTTGCACAAATTCCAAACGCTGGTATCGGTTTAGCGCGTCTTGAGTTTATTATCAACCGTATGATTGGTGTGCATCCAAAAGCACTACTTAACATGAACAGCCTACCTCGTGAAGTCGCTCAGGCTATTAATGAGCGTATTGCAGGCTATGGTGCCCCAGAAGACTTTTATGTTGATAAACTGGTAGAAGGTATCGCAACGCTTGCTGCTGCCTTTAAAGATGAACCTGTGATTGTTCGTATGTCTGATTTTAAATCAAACGAGTATGCAAACCTAATTGGCGGTAAGCTATACGAGCCAGAAGAAGAAAACCCAATGCTTGGTTTCCGCGGTGCAAGTCGTTACATCTCAGAAAACTTTAGAGACTGCTTTGAGCTTGAATGCCGTGCCTTAAAATATGTACGTAATGAAATGGGCTTAACCAATATTAAGATTATGATCCCATTTGTGCGTACACTTGAAGAAGCGCAAAAAGTTATCGAGCTGTTAGAAGAAAATGGTCTAAAACGTGGCAGCAATGGTCTTGAAATCATCATGATGTGTGAGCTACCGACAAATGCCTTGCTTGCAGATGAGTTTTTACAATACTTTGATGGCTTCTCGATTGGTTCTAACGACTTAACGCAATTAACGTTAGGACTTGACCGTGATTCAGGTATTGTTTCTAGTTTATTTGATGAGCGCGACCCTGCTGTTAAAAAGCTGCTTTCTATGGCAATTAAAGCTTGTAAGGCTCAAAACAAATACGTGGGTATCTGTGGACAAGGACCATCAGACCACCCTGACTTAGCTATGTGGTTGATGGAACAAGGTATTAACTCTGTGTCATTAAACCCAGATACCGTTCTTGATACTTGGTTCTTCTTAGCGGGCGAAGAAATTAGCTAATTGGATGTCAGCTAACTATTAAAAGTTACAATATGTAATTACTATTAGTTATCTCTTAAAAACCGTCTTTATAAATTATAAAGACGGTTTTTTATTACCCGCATCCTGTAAGACTTGAACAATAGTACACTTGTACCCATTATTCTATTATAATGAGCATAGACAAAAACTTAATAGTTAGGAACAACTTAAAATAATGCAAGTTTATTTAGCACGTAATAATGTTCAAGCCGGACCATACTCAATAGAACAACTTAACTCAATGTTAGCCAATGGTGACGTTTTACAAAACGACCTAATTTGGCATCAAGGTATGGAAGACTGGAAAACCATTTCTGAAGTTACCAATGGTCAAGTAACTTACTATCCAGAAGGCTTTGTGCCAACAGTCACTACTCATCTTGAGCAGCAAGAACGCACGCGTACAAGAACAACCGTAGATGAGCTTTATGGTAATCGCCCTGCTGACTCCATTGATAAACCTGCACAAGAGCCACATCCGGTTGCCCATGTTCCAACAAAATCAACCATGCGCAAAAACCGTGCAAAAAAATCAGCACCAACCTATGAGCTTGCCAGTCCCACAACGCGTATCTTAGCCACCTTAATTGACAATATCATCATGACAGCAGCATTTGCACCTATCTTTTTTACCATTGGTATGGATAAATTTACTAATGTCATGCGTTCAAACACCAGCGCTGTTGAGCAAGCAAGGGCATTAACTGAGCTCATCCCAAGCCATATTGCAAATATAGTGGTTGTTTTAATGCTGGCCATGTTTTTTGTACAAGTGATGCTCCTAATACGCCGCGGTCAAACAATTGGTAAGCTGATTACTGGGTTACGTATTTTAGATAAACAAAGCAAAAAACTACCTTCTATCACAAATATTGTGCTAATTCGTTCTATTATTACTAACATTGCCTATAGCTTGCCTTTTGGTATTATTATCATAGGGTTAGATATATTAACTATGTTTACTAATAAAGATAGACAAAGCATTCATGACAAATTTGCCAAAACAATTGTTGTTACCGCCGATGATAATCAACTTGATACATCACACAACAAAAAATAGTTTATAAAGATTTTTTAAAAGTAAGCAACCACAAAAACATTTTTTGGTTGCTTATTTTTTTTAGTATCAGTATAATGTTCGCCTTTGTTAAATCTACTTACTTTATATTTTTATAATATTGTTTTTAGTGATTTAACAATCTCCTTGCTATTAACATGGGGTTAATAGCTGTTTAATCCGTGAGGAGTAATGTAATGAGACATTATGAAGTGGTGTTAATTGTACACCCTGACCAAAGCGACCAAGTACCTGGTATGGTCGAACGTTATATGAATTTGGTAAAAGAAAATGATGGCAGCATCCACCGTCTTGAAGACTGGGGTCGTCGTCAACTAGCTTACCCAATCAACAAAATTCACAAAGCTCACTATGTGCTAATGAACATCGAAACAAATGGTGAAACACTAGCTCAGCTAGAAGAACTATTTAAATATAACGATGCTGTTATCCGTAGCTTAGTTATCCGCCGTGATGAAGCCATCACTGAAGAATCTCCACTAGCGAAGAGTGCCGAAGAAAAACGTACTCGCAAAGCGCGTCGTAACGAAGCTCAAGCAGAAAAAGAAACTGCTGACAAAGAGCCAAAAAACGAAGCACAAGAAGCTAACAACGAAGAATAAGCATAAGGAGCATACTCATGGCACGTTTTTATCGTCGTCGCAAGTTCTGCCGTTTTACTGCTGAAGGTGTTACCTACATCGACTATAAAGATGTAGACTTGTTAAAACAATACATCGCAGAAAATGGAAAAATCGTACCTAGCCGTATTACAGGTACTTCAAACAAATACCAACGTCAATTATCGACTGCTATTAAGCAAGCTCGTTACTTGGCATTACTACCATACACTGACAACCATCAGTAATTCGTCAATCTAGGAGTGACTCATGCAAGTTATTTTGTTACAGCGTATCGTCAACCTTGGTAAACTTGGCGAAACAGTTGATGTAAAACCAGGTTACGGTCGTAACTACTTAATCCCACAGGGCAAAGCTTTACCAGCTACCCCAAAAAACATTGAAGTTTTTGAAGCACGTCGTGCTGAACTAGAAGCTCAAGAAGCAGAAGAGTTAGCAGCAGCTAACAAACGTGCTGAAGAACTTAAAGACGTTAATGTTATTATGCGTGCTAAGACTGGTGAAGAAGGTAAATTATTCGGTTCTATCGGTACTCGTGATATTGCTGAAGCCCTTACAAAATCTGGTCTTAAAGTTGATCGTGCAGAAATCAACTTACCTGAAGGTTCTTTCCGTCAGGTTGGTGAATACAATGTAAACGTTCAATTACACCACGATATCAGCACAGATATTACTGTTACTATCCTGTCTGAAGACGGTGAAGAAGCAGAAACTGCTGAATAATTTGAATTTTTTCAAATTTAAAAGTCAGCGTTTTGCTGGCTTTTTTATTCATCATTATTTAATAGGTTTAGTATGGCTTGATATTTAAGCAGATGACCTTATATAATGGTTAGCAATTGGGGGGTGTTCTGGCTTCGACGCTGGTGATGAAACTCAATGATGCATGTCGAGAGTTATACCCTCTCGTAAATCAAGTATATTTTAAAATAGTCGCAAACGACGAAACTTACGCTCTAGCAGCCTAAGGGCTGCTTGGGTCGTCACTAACTACCTATGGTTAGGTTGATCACCCCGAAGCGAACGCACATAGGTCCGTCTTGTTAGGTGTCTTGACTAATGAGACTAAATTTAAAGACTCGTCCAATCTTACCTGACTGTCGGTTCGGAACGGATTAAATTTATAGACAGACCCTAAACATGTAGATTCATGAGCGTAGTGCTGGCGGACGCGGGTTCAACTCCCGCCACCTCCACCATACACCAATATAGCCCAGTCTGATATAATCCGACTGGGCTATATTTTTAAAGGCTTACAGGGGATTTAGACTATTATATAGTCTAGTATAGTCTCTTGTAATCTATTTAAAATAACGGTATATTTTACGGTATATTTATTTAATTAAGGAAATATACCGTCAATGCCTCTAACAGATACCGCCATTAAACGGTTGAAGCCAACCGATAAATGTACCCCTGCCCGCCCTGACAAATACAGTGATGGAGACGGCTTACGTCTTTGGGTACGTCATACTGGTAATAAGGTTTGGGTATCAGACTATAAATTTAACGGTAAACGCCAAAGCCTTACTCTTGGTAAGTATCCTATACTGTCATTGGCACAAGCCCGCCAAAAACACCAACACGTCCGCCAAATGATTGCCCAAGGCACAGACCCTAAGCAACACAAAAAAGAGCAAAAAGCCAAAGTAGATGGCTCTCTATTGTTTGATAACATCGCACAAGAGTGGTATGCAGAGCGTAAAACTTACCTTGCTAAGAAAACATATGACCGTAATTATTCTGCTTATGAAAGGGATGTAAAACCCGCTATAGGACATATGATAATTACAGATATAGCCCCTCCTGATATTTTAGCTATTGGAAAAGCCATTGAAAAACGGGGAGCAATAGAGATGTCAAAACGTACCATACGTGAGGTTGGGCAAATATTTAAGCATGCTATTAGGCAAGGTTTAGCTACTCACAACCCAGCTATAAACCTCACAGAAGCCATACAGCCGAGTATAACAAAGCACCACAACCGTATTACGATACGACAACTACCCCAGCTATTACAAGATATTGACAACTATAAAGGGCATGTATTGGTTAAACTAGGCTTGTGGTTTACTTGCTACACCTTTTTGAGAACCAATGAGGTAAGAATGCTTGAATGGGCAGATATTGATTTTAAAGATAAAATAATACGTTTATCAGCCGAAAAAATGAAAGTAAAACGTAAACACCTGGTACCGTTAGCACCACCTGTTATTGAGCTACTACAACAAATCAAAGGATTGGGGTTTAGTGAAAAATATGTATTTTATAACACCAGCAAACGCCAGCCTTTAAGTTCACATGCTTTTATAAATGCTCTATACAAAATGGGTTACAAAGGGAAGATGACCACACACGGCTTTAGAGGTCTTGCCAGCACAACCCTACATGAACTTGAATATATGCACGAAGCTATTGAGCTACAATTAGCCCACGATAAAGATAACAAGGTAAGCAAAGCTTATGATGGTGCTATGTATATTAAGTATAGAACCAAGATGATGAATGATTGGGCTAAAATTATTGATAATGCAAAGCTTGGCACATTGGATAATGTGATACACGTTGATTTTAAATCTGATACAGGAAAGTCTATTAACCAATAATATTAAATAGTAATGATAACCATTTAATAAAATAAAAAAGGATACACTGGTATAGAGGGGAAAGTAAGAAATAGATTAAGAATATTAATAGATATATAAATATATATATATTATATATTACATATATCCTTATTAGTCTTTACATCTTACCAACCCACACCATAGCCAATGTTTTACACACACGGTTACACCGTGTTGGCTCACTTGCCAGCCCTGCCCGTTTTTCTACCCATCGGGCGTGATTTTTTGTTTTTTCTCTTTTTTATTTATTAAGTTATTGTTTTTATTATATATATTATCATAACAAGATTTTTTAAATGGCAATATTGGCAGGTCATGCGTGGTTAGTTTTTGGTCAGATTTGAAATCCGAGCAAACCTAACCCCATTTTAGGCGTAATTTATCTATGCAGATATGCACACGCACGCACCCCCGAAACACGCTATTATGCTATTAATTCCTTTCTATGCTATGCGTACCAAGGGATACAGAGGATTTAATAAAATGCTAGTGCGTGCTATTAATGCTATTATTGTTTTAAAGCCAAACTAAATCATTGATTTTAAATAAAAACTTAAAGGTTTAAAAATAGCATGATGTTTTTTTAGTTTCGCGTTTGAAACGCGGAATTAAAAACCTGTGTAGTCAAATGACCATAAATTAACTGTGCTATACCAACACGAGGGTATAAGATGGCTTTTTTAGGAATACACAATTTTACAACGCATGACAGTAACCACTACTTAATCAAAGATGGTTGGATTAGTGGCAGTTTTATTTATTTTTATGAGATGGAAGAAAAAGGACGTTTTTTTAAAGAAAAAAACCAGTGGCAAAAGGTCGTAAACTTAACGAGATATACAGCATTGACATAATCGACCACCACCAAGCCAAAAAGCATGGCTACAGTGTATTCCAAGGTAGCATGTTTGCACTTACAGCAGGTATGCTAACTGGTGGCGTTGGTGCTTTACTCGGTGGTCTAGCAGGATACAGCTTAACAGGCAATGTTGATGACGTAACGGTTTTTATAAGATTTGAAGATGACAAGACCGCTTTAATAACTTTAAAACATGAGGCATTAGAAAAACTATTTTAACCCTCCAATGGGTTAACCAGTTTGCTATGGCTAGGAGTAATTACCCGAACGCAAGGGCATTATGCACCCTAACCTTGCCCGCCATAGCTCTTATTTTACTTTGTGGGTGCATGGGTGTATTTATGAGTGATTATATTTCAATAGAGACTGCATTACATAAATTAAGATTGTCTAATCCTAGCTTTCAGATGATAGATTTATACAACCTATATTTTAATAATCAGATTGACATTTGCTTTAATTTAGCGAGTTATGGTTTTTTAGTTACTGACGACTTTTATTCTCATGATGACATAAATAAATACTTGGAAAAATGGAATACAACAACTACAGAGTTAAAACCTATTGGTGGGTATTTTTCTGCTACTGGCTGGCATGGATATAGCGAAACTATTAAAAATTTACTTATGGGCATAACCAATGAGGTGTATTGCCGATATGCAGTATTGATGAATGAAGAAGCTAAAAAAACTTCAACTGTTTTTATGCCTTTTGAATATACCTTATCATTTATGCTACCTAATAAAACAAAACCATCCGAATTACCAAAAGATATTATCAAAGGGGCGAAACTAACCAAAGATACTATCTTCATCCCAAATCACCAAGTACAAGTGATATGCCAGCCAAAGCTTCAATCAACCTCAACTAAAGAAAAGTCAAAAGAGCTAATAAAACCATCAGATAAACTTAACCATAAAAGCAAATCATCATATTTAAAACTAATTCACTTATTACTAGACGAAGGAGGCTTTGATACAAAACATCCTTACACCTTGTACCAAAAATTAAAAATTCATGCAGATACTCATGATATAGACTTTATAAGTAAAGATACCTTTAAAAAAGTTATTGATGAAGCAAAAGAATACCGTTCTAATTAGAGCGGTATTCTTATGTAAAATATTAAAAAACAATAAGTTAACATTCTAAATAAAACTAATTATTCTAATTAGAACACTGAAACGCTCCAACTTCTACAATTCCAAACATCTAGCGTCATTCATTACCACGGTGATAGATGACAATAGTGTATTTAAGCATTTACAACTTAAAGATAAGGAATTGTACTATGACTACCGCAAACACCTCTCAAAACGCAAATAAAAGCGAATTAGATAGACAAACTAGCAACACCCAGCCCCCAGCCTTACCCGTTAATGGCTTTAGTCGAGCAAAACAGCTACTACCCTATTTACCCATTGGCGAAAGCACGCTTTGGAAATGGACTAAAGAGGGCTTATTCCCTAAACCTCATAAATTAAGCCCAACAGTAACAGCATGGGCAAATGAGGACGTGCACGCTTGGTTCAAAGCCCAAGCCTCAAATGACGAAAACTATAACGATGACGGGGTAGCTTAATCATGACTAAACAACCAATTCATACCGTACACCCCGACCCATTTAATGACAACGCCACTGCTAACGGTAAACCTTGGGTAACTAACCTAGAGCAGGCAAAGCAACACAAGTATGTGCTTATTGCTACCAGTAAAAAAGGCAACCATATCAATGTTGGCTTTGATTGTACCGATTGGGATTATGTAGCGGATATGACCATTCACATAGCCAATGGCTGGCTAGAATGTATCAATGATACCGTAGATAGTATATTAATTGTTAACCGCCAATATATGGACTATGAGGAGTTATCTCATGCCCTTAACAATGGTTTAACCAATGATGACATACGCAACCACCCCGACTACTCTACTAAATACAAGTCACATAATGACGAGTGGAGTACACGTGCCAGCAACTTTGCCTATGTTCACGACATAGAGCAAATCAAGCCTACTGACCCCCTCAATATAAATGACGTTTACCCGTCAAAACGAGGCGAGTATCTCCTCACAATGGTTACACTTAAAGGACACCGCTTTATTGCCGACTGTGCAAGTTTTGGGAGTAGCCCCTTAAACAACATTGAAGATACAACCACACGCCATAACCACAACCTTTACCGTGATGATATTGGTTTTATCATGATGAGCAAAGACGATAACGCCCACCATTTAGCCGTAATTAATCAAATTCTACAAACAAGGCTACAAACCTTTAGCGATGAGATAAACGGCTTTATACACTTAAATCCAAGCTCCCCAGTAGTAAAAACCACAACCATGCACCGCTCCAATCTATTTGATGACATTGCACAAGGGTGGTTTGCAGAGCATAAAGCTCAACTAGATAAAAGCACAAACGACCGTTTGTATGCTGCCTATATTCATTTTGTTAAACCGCTGATTGGTTCTATGGATATTAGGGATATATCACACGGCAATATTGAAGCCATCATGCTTGATGTTCAAGAGAAAGCAGACAGCGACCAAGCTATGGCGATAATCCGAGAGACAGGGCTTATCTTTGACCATGCCATGACCCATGGTTTAACTCATTACAACCCCGCTGGATTGTTACTTGCGTCTATAAGTGACTCAATTAATAACGGAGCAAACAAATGACCACCAAACAACCCAAACATAAACTAGCTAAAAGAATAAAAGATACCTGCATGGCAATAATCATATTTATATTATTGTGCTTGCCTTTTAGTTGTGCATTCGCCTATACTGGAGACCTCTCTAAAACTATTAGCGGACAGCCAATCCGTGAACCATTGGCTTTTTTTGTGCAAAAAAACTGGCACGGCTCTCAACCAAACCAGTATAAAAGTACAAAGCAATTTACCCAACAGGGTAAAACCGTTGTATCTATGGTAATCAATTTACCACCTTATAACGGGTTGACGTTGCAAAATACAAAAGCCATTAGGCGAATATGCAGGGCGGTTACTAATAGTACCGAGAGTAAGACCCGTTACCCTATGAATTTTCATAGCGTGGCATTAACTCAAAATCTATTAGGAGGTCAATCATGACCACATCAAACCAAACCCCAATAACCACACAAATTAACCGTGATGAGCTGTTACAGCTACTTGGCGACAGTCAAGACAGCATTACCTGCAAGGTAGAGCAAATAGAGCTATTAGACGCTCTAAAAACGGCTACCAAGGCTTATACTCAAACCCACTCGCACGATACACAAACAATCAGACACCTACAAACTATTGATGAAATCCTAACCATGGATTTTACAACAGACAGTAAGGAAGTAATAAAAAGTATCGACCTAATGCGTATTCAGTTGCAAACGCACATGCCCGCCAAGCTGGCAAGTGAGCCAACAAAGGCATTTAATCATCAAACACCTACCCTTAACGACTGGTGCAAATATGCTCATAATGCACTCAATCAACTAAATGCAGAAGTTGAATTAAACCAAAAAGCAGGGCTAGACACCCGTAACAGTAAAGCGAAACTAGAAGCAATGGATAATATCCTAAGCAATATTGTCACTATGCAAGAGTTACAGGCAGAATATGATGGTTATAAGGTGATTAGACCTCCCAGTGACGCAATAGTACCAGCCAGTAATAACCCTTCTAATAACGTAACTGATATACCACAAGGTAATGCAAATATCCAAAATGAAACCATCTCTTTACCAGTTGGTGAGGCACGAAGCAATATAGATGATTTATTATGCGTTTATGAAGCCTTAAACAACCTAACCAGCCTTTTTGCAACAATCAAAGCACTAGATAGTATAAGCCAAATCCAAGCCCTTGCACGACTAGCACAACTAAGCAGTGAAACCAATGCCGATTTTATACGTCATACCATCAATAGACTAAATGATGAAATGGCAAAAACTACTAACGGACGTGTTGGGGGTATATTGTGAATACAAATACAACCAGTACCACTATATCGAGTATTGACCTGCCCAAAAGCATAACCAGCCTTAACGACCTAAGCGACTTTGAGTGTGTATTAGATGGCGACTATATCCAATACTATGCCGTCAATCAAACAGGCAACCCAGTAGCCCCCTTTGGGGTTACTGGCATACCCCTGACCCTAGAACAAGCAAAGCAAACTTGCCTAGCTCTACAAGCAGACAAACCACAATATGGCTGGCAAGTAGAGCAATGCACTATCCACATAGGTTGCATTACAGGCTTTGAACATCTACACCCTTCTAGGCAATGCGACCAGTACAGGTTAAGTCACAGCACGCTAAACACAACAGCCGAACAAAGACGAAACCGCTACAAAAAACGCAAACGTCACTACCAAAAAAGACGACTATCACGCTATGGCAGACGTTAAGCAAATACCACCCATTCATATAATGAAATAGATAAAACAGAGGTAATCAGTGAATACCCAAACCGATAAAACTAAGCAAAGTACAACCAAAGGTGGCAATGAACCGCCAGCAAATGAACCATCATTAAATCAAAATCCTGCACAACAACTCATAAGATTATTTGAGAATAACCGTGCTACCAATGATGTAATAAGCCAATACCATGAGCCTTTAGCACACCTACCTGCAAGTGCAATTATTAGCGGTAATATACTGCTCACTAAAGAAGGCTTTACTAAAGGAGACAATGGCAATATAAATTGCATTAATCATTTATTATTACCTTTGGTAAATAGTGATTTACAGCCTACTAACACCGCCATGATTCCACCCATTGATGATAAAGGTATTCAAGGTAAAACCATTTTTGAACCAATAATACATCCGCAAGGTGCTTTTATTATCGGCTCTTCCTTTACCACGGATAATAAAGTTTACCTGGTAGCAGACCTACAGGCGGGGCTAAATCTTTACAAACTAGATAGTACAGCAACCATCATGGTGTGCTTTACACCTGCAAACCTTGCCTATGTAGCCAAGCAATGGCAATTTAAAGCCAAAGGGCGTTTAATAGCCCCTATAGGCATACATGAGCTTAGCGACTACAAGACCCTACTAACCAATACCAATGTTGCTATATATGCCCTAGAATTTGCCATAGACTGGGAGATAGATAATACAGAGGTTATACGATTAATGGATAATGCAGACATCCACCGTATGAATATAGCCAATACATCTACTACCCTATCTGATGATGAAAAAAAACAACTATCTTGGGATGAAATTAATAAAAGCGAGCCTTTTACTTTATTAATAAATGAACGGGGCGAACCCAACCGATACCCATTAGACGCTTTTCCACCACTGGCTAAAAATGCGGTTAGTGCTATAGCACAGCACTCACAAGCCAGCATAGCTATGGCTGGTCATACGGTACTTGGGGCGATGGCTTATTTAGCCCAAAACCATGTAAATGCCCGCTCATTCCAACATCAATATGGCGAGCCTTGTAGCTTGTTTATTATGATTGAGGGAGATAGTGGAGATAGAAAATCCTCTTGTATCAATAAAGCTAATTTACGGATAGTTGAGCATGACAAAAAAGAATACAACCAATACCTAGACAGATTAGAAGAGCATAACAAAGCCCTAGCACAATGCAAAGGTAATAAAGCGAAAGAGGAATACGAACAAAAATACCCCAAACCATTAAACCCAAAAGCCATATATAGCGATTTTACAATAGACAGCCTTGTGGGCTCTTATATTCATGAACACCTTAAAAGTGCTTATATCACTGGCGGTGAAGCAAGCAAAGTATTTGGGTCATACTCATTTAGTGCAGATAATCAAGGGTCTACCCTATCCATATGTACAGAAACATGGGATGGTGAGCCAGTAGCACGTCACCGCTCACGTTCAAATGCGAATGGGTCAGGCGTGGCTTATGACGTGCGTTTGTGTATTAACATGCTAGGGCAAAAGGTAGCCTTAGAAAAAGTGCTAAATGACAAAATGATGATGGAGCAAGGCTTTTTGTGTAGGTTTTTATTCACTGCCCCCGACACCTTGGCGGGCAAGCGTACCCATACCGCAGATACATGGAAAAATAATAGAGAGTTTTACAAAGATAAACGCTTAGTTGAATACTGGAGGCGTTGCCAGTTTTTACTCGATAAAATACCACCTCAAAGTATAGACGGACGCATTGAACGCCCTGTTATACCCCTTACCGATGAAGCCGACACCCTAGCAATGAACTTTTATAATGATATTGAAAAAAAGGTTGGACGTGCTGGCAAGTTTGTACACCTAAAGTCATTTGCAGGTAGAGCCTTACCAAACGCAATACGCATTGCAACCGTGTTGGCATTTTTTGAAGGGTCAGAGGCAATAACACCCGAACTAATGGTCAGTGGCATTAAATTGGCAGAGCATAGCCTCATGGAGTGGGAACGCTATGGAGGCTATACGGATTTTGATGAAAAACTAGTACAAGCAGATAGAGTAGAAAACTGGCTTATTAACTATTGCCGTGAGAATAATATAACTATTGTTCCTAGGGTAAAACTACAGCAAGGCATAACACCTACAAGCTTACGCAAAAAGAAAAAGCTAGACCCACTTATCAAGATATTAAAAGATAATAACCACATACGAGAGATTAAACACGACAACAAAGCCAGTATAGAACTCAACCCAAAAGTATTTACTGACAAATAAATATAATCTTAATAAGTATTAAATGTGGTTGATAAAGGGGTGCGTTCCAAGCGTATCCCTTTATTTTTTTAAATTATTGATTTTTAAGCAAAGCCCAAATTTGGACTTCACAATATCATTATCACCCTATCAGCAAGCCTAATCAGGCGAGCAATCATCCTACAGTTATAGGCAAAATACCTACAACCCCTACACCCATTATTTAGGCTCTAAATTATCTTTTAAATTCATCAGGTTATATTAAAATTAGTAAATTAATAGCATAAATAGCACCTAATAGCACGCAATAGCATTTTATTAAATCCTCTGTGTCCCTTGGTACGCATAGAATAGAAAGGAATTAATAGCATAATAGCGTGTTTTGGGTACGTTCGTATACAAGCAAATGGATTATCAGTTAACACAAACCAAATCACTAACCCTAGTTGTATAACACGGGCTTAAATACTGCCTATTCATTAACCATTCTTGTTTATTCCTTACACCCTCACTGGCAATAAATAATTGATGGCTGTTATTTGTATTCAGTTTATCCATTAACTGCATAATGGCATCATCTTTTGCTTTTTTGATTGGGTTTAAACCTGCAAAACTAAACAAATCGGGTTGCACCTCATCTTCTTGTACAATACCTGATAGCATAACGCCAGCCTTTGCATAATTAACCTTGTCCTGATACATATTATCTATAACAAGCCTAACCGCTTTTATCATCTCTGTAGTGTTATTTGTCGCCTCATTAAAAGTATATTGCCCTGATACAGGGGTAAACTTTTCATGCTTACTAAACGGACTATTACGAGCAAATACGCTTATGGTTGTACATAAACTATCTTGCTCCCTTAGCTTAGCCATCGCCTTAGCTGTGTGACCGCATAACGCCTCTGTTAAATCTTGCTTATTGGTAATGCGTTTAGAAAATGAGCGAGAGGATACAATCTGTTTTTTTAACTGTACTGGCTCAATATCTAGGCAGGGTTGACCGTTTAATTCTCGTTGTGTGCGTTCTAATACCACCCCATACTTTTGCCTAACCAACCCTGACGGCATATTCGCCAAATCTGCTACTGTGTTTATACCCATGTCGTTAAGTGTTTTGGCATATCTTCTACCCACGCCCCAAACTTCGCCAACGGGCGTTATCTGCATTAAGCGGTTAATCCAACGCCTATTATCTAATACACAAACGCCATCGGTAGCGGGGTGTTTTTTGGCAGCATAGTTTGCCAATTTAGCCAATGTTTTGGTTTTTCCTATACCAACACCCACAGGTATGCCAGTATGTTTATATACCGTTTGTTTAATCATTTGCCCGTATGCTTCTAAATCTTGCATGGCTGTTGGGTAGTCATCAAGGTATAAAAATGCTTCATCAATAGAGTATATCTCTACCGTAGGGCATAGGCTTTCAAGCGTACACATAACACGGTTAGACAAATCGGAATACAGGGTATAGTTAGAACTAAACACACTTACATCATTTGCTTTACAGAAGCCCTCTACCTTAAAGTATGGTACGCCCATTTTAATACCCAAGGCTTTAGCTTCTTTAGAGCGTGCAACCACACAACCATCATTGTTAGATAACACAACAACGGGTTTATATTTAAGGTCAGGTCTGAATAGTTTTTCACAACTGGCATAGAAGCTGTTGCAATCAATTAAGGCATACATGGGTATCACTCATTTATTAAGTGAGATTACTATATCATGATTATTTTTCAGAGAATAAAACGGAACCATGTTAGGCAACAATAGTTGTCTTATTTAAAACTACGTATCACATTTGTTACAACACCAAAGACTTCAAAGTCCATATCACTGTTAAGCTCTATATTTTGGTATTCAGGGTTATGGGCAACTAGCATAGGTTTTTGCTCTAGTACTAGCTCCTTAACAGTAAACTCCCCATTTACCATGCACACAACAATATCTCCTGATACAGCTTCTATACTTCTATCTACAACCAATAAGTCATTATCAAAGATACCTTTGTTAATCATTGAGTGCCCACTAGAACGTACTAAAAAGGTTGCACTAGGGTGAGTTATACAAAGTTCATTTAAATCAATACTTGCGTCAGCGTAGCCCTCTGCTGGTGATGGAAAGCCAGCCGGTACAGCTTCAATAAAGAAAGGTAAGGGCTGATATGTTTTTGCCGAAAGTTTACCAAGTATTTTGATAGTCATTACTGTGTCAACCTAATAAGAGGATAAGTGATTATAACTGGAATTGAACAATCACCCAACGATAGAACACTAATTAATAGCATGAATAGCACCTAATAGCACGCAATAGCAGACAGCTCAATCCCTCGTATCCCTTGGTACGCATAGCATAGAAAGGAATTAATAGCATAATAGCGTGTTTTGGGGGTGCGTGCGTGTGCAAGCAATTGAAGGCGTTTCTATGATAAGTATATAACCTCAAGAGTCAACCAACAATAAATATAGCAAGCCTCATATGTGACATTAATTAATCAATAAATGCAATCAACCAAAAGCTATTTAGGTCAGAGTAAATAATAGTAATGCCAACATCCTACCCAAAGGAGGGGGGTATCAAAAAGTTTGGGAAGGTATACCAAGCGGACACCACACCCTCTCTCATTCATAAAAAAATTTCTATTTTGAAAAAAAATTTCCCTTTTTTGTCTTATGAATTTATGGAATAGACAAAAAGGCGGTAGTAGACTGTATAAGAGTATGAGCAATAAACATGACAAGGACAAAAGAGAAAAGCCATTTGCAAATTATATAGGCAGAGCTTTTAGCTACCTAGGGGGGAGTACAAAGTGGGAAGGCTTAGTCTAAAAGACCATCGAGCCCCAGCGTTTTTTTATGTGGTCAAAAGTCGGCAGGGGGTATACCCAAATAGGCAATACACTTTGTAAAATTACGGTATATTTTACGGTATATTTAAAATACGAAAACCTTAATCCCTTTTAAATAAAGGGCTGTATAGATAAAAACAACTCCCGCCACCTCCACCATATTTTATGTTTTAAATCAATAACTTGTAATTTTAGATATATTTTTGACAAGTTTTTGACATGATACCCCACTCAATCGAGCGGGGTTTTTTGTTGTTCATTGTTAACTGTATCACAAGTATGCGTGTTTTAGCTTATTATGATAGCCGTGTACCCAGTATTTACTTCCGTTCCAAGTTTTAGCTATGACTTTCCAATTATGTTGCCGCATAGCGGTACGTAACCCCCATGCGTTCATTAGTGTTAATACAGCTTCTAACTGGCTTTATTCATCTCGATACATTGCATTCACAAAATCCTACACATTGTCAAAACCTGCTTTTTTATTTGGCAAATAAACAACACACACCAAAAGTTAATATTAATCACAAATATCAGTTATGTTATTATCTATTAATAAATAATAATTAAGGATTAACATAACATGGCAAACATACCCAACGACCACCAAATAGCAACACAAGCACACATCCAACCAATTGAAGACATCGCTAAAAAACTTGGGTTAACACCAGAAAAAATCGAACCTTACGGGCATGACAAAGCCAAGCTAAACCCAACCGACATCTTCTCTGCTCCTGCTAAATCAAATAATAACAAACTCATTTTAGTTACCGCCATTAACCCAACACCGGCAGGAGAAGGTAAAACCACCGTCACTATTGGGCTTGCTGACGCACTCAACCGTATCAATACCCACAATACCAAAAACGCTATAGTTGCCTTACGCGAGCCTTCACTTGGCCCTGTATTTGGCATTAAAGGCGGTGCTGCTGGTGGTGGTTATGCTCAGGTTTTACCAATGGAAGACATTAACCTACACTTTACAGGTGACTTTCATGCTATTGGTGCGGCTAACAATTTGCTAGCTGCCATGTTAGATAACCATATATATCAAGGAAATGCGCTAAATATCGACCCAAAACGTGTCATGTGGCGAAGAGCAGTCGACATGAATGACCGTCAGCTCCGTCACATTATCAGTGGTGTTGGTAAAACCACAGATGGCATTATGCGTGATGATGGATTTGATATTACCGTTGCTTCTGAAGTAATGGCTGCCTTTTGTTTAGCTAACGATTTAACTGATTTAAAACAGCGCCTTGGTAACATGGTAGTGGCTTATACCCATGATAAACAGCCGGTATTTGCCAAACAGCTAAACGCACAAGGTGCCATGACGGCACTACTTAAAAATGCAATTAAACCCAACCTTGTACAAACAATAGAAGGCACACCTGCCATTGTGCATGGAGGTCCATTTGCTAATATCGCCCACGGATGCAATTCTGTAATAGCAACACAGATTGCAAGGCATTTATCTGACTATACGATTACCGAAGCTGGATTTGGTGCCGACTTAGGTGCAGAAAAATTTTGTGACATCAAGTGCCGACTTGCCGACATAAAACCCGATGTCGCCGTATTGGTGGCAACAGTTCGGGCATTAAAATATAATGGTGGCGTTAAAAAAGATCTACTAACCGAAGAAAACCTTGACGCCCTAAAAAAAGGCTTACCCAACTTACTGAAACATATCGAAAATATGCGTACAGTATTTGGTTTGCCAGTGGTCGTTGCTTTAAACCGCTTTGTTTCTGATAGCGATGATGAGCTAGAGATGATTATTAAAGCTTGTGCTGATATGGGGGTAAAAGTTGCCTTAACAGAAGTTTGGGAGCATGGTGGTAAAGGTGGTGAACAACTCGCTAATATGGTAATGCAAACACTGGATGACCACCCTATCAATACATTTAAATTTGCTTATGATGTGAATGATAGCATTATCAACAAAATCCATCAGTTAGCCAAAAAAATCTATGGCGCAAAAGATGTAGATTTGAGCCTCTCTGCCAAAAATGCCATCAAACGCCTTGAACGCTTAGGGCTAGATAAACTACCTATTTGCGTTGCAAAAACACAATACTCATTTAGTGACAATGCCAAACTACTGGGCGTGCCAACTGATTTTATTTTGCATGTACGTGATATCAACGTATCTGCCGGTGCTGGCTTTATCGTTGTCATTTGTGGCAATATCATGAAAATGCCTGGACTACCCAAAGTACCAGCAGCTGAGCATATCAATATTAATGAAGATGGCAAAATTGTTGGTCTGTTCTAGCATTTTATCTATTTAAGCTATTTAAAAAAAAGTGCTATAATTTAGCCTTTCATTAAATAACGTTTTTTATTAGTTTACATTATGATTGTTATGCGTCTGCTCTCGTCTTTAAAGCATGATGAATCCGAACGGGGTATTTATCATCTAGGACATAGGCTTGTAAAAAATGGTCATACATCCATTGTGGTGGCAAGTGCAGATAAAGATGACAAATTGGTAAAACGCCTTGAGCGTGATGGCAATATCTACCACCAAATAAAAATGAAGAAAAAATCATGGTGGTCGATTACTCAGGCTTTTGCGTTACGTCGACTAATAGAAAAAAACAAACCTGATGTGATCCATGTTCACTCTCGTACCCCTGCTTGGATTCTGCACTGGGCATTAAAAGGCGCAAGGCTTAAAAAGCCACCAAAGATTGTTTCTACGGTCTATGGTTTTTATACGCTCAACAACTACTCAAAAGCTTTGTTTTATTCGGATGTGGTTATCTCTGTATCCGATAGTGTTACTCAATATTTAAAAGACAACCTAAAACAAAGTTACCATTACACCAAACCCATTGTACGCATTTATCGTGGGGTTGATGTACGTCACTTCCCCTACCGCTATAACCCATCAGTTTACTGGCTACGTCATATTTTTGCTGAGTTTCCTGAACTTGAACATAAAAAATGGTTACTGTTCCCCAGTATTATTGATAAAGAATATGGTCAAGAATGGTTGCTCGATATCTTAGGTAATTTACAGGTACATTTTCCAAACATTCATGTCATTATCATGGATGATGATAAAGAACACCCTGATAATGTTACTTATGAAGAGTTTCGTCAACGGGCATTTGCTTTAGATTTGGATAAGCGCATTACTTATGTAGGTAGCAAGCGCAACGATATGAAAGAGTGGCTATCAGGATCTAATCTTGTATTAGCCTTAGCAAATCAACCAGAATCCATTGGTATCCCCGTTTTGCAGGCAATACACCTTGGTACTCCCGTTGTGGGTTGGGATAAAGCTGCTCATGCAGAAATATTACGCGCAACTTACCCTCAAGGGATGGTAAAGAAAACAGATGCGCAAGCGGTTAGCAAAGCTGTAAAAACTCAGTTAGACATTGTGCAACGCCCTGCCATGACCCATAAGTTTGAACTAAAACAAACCATTAATGAAACCTTACAAGTCTATCAGCTATTATATGAAGGCAAAGAAATCCCTGAAAAATTTAGCGAGTTAACTTAAACCATCATTTTAAATTCTATTGAATCCCTTAGTTTATTTACTCCGTTACGTTATAACCTTACGGCTTAAATAGCCTTACACCTTACCACCACACCGCTTCATTTTCTTCTTTTTCTACACTGTCTGCAATTACACAGCTGCTAGGTACTTCTGCAATAAATCGAGACGCCTTATCAAAATAACCAGCGTAACTTGCAAGATAATTAGGCGCCGTTAAGTATAAACGTGTTTTTGCTCGACTACATGCCACATAAAACAATTTACGTTCTTCCTCAAGTTCTTCAAAATTATGAGAAGACTTATAGTGCGGCATCATGCCATCTATTAAACTATTCACAAACACCACTTGCCACTCTAGCCCTTTTGCACTATGAATGGTAGAGATAGTTACCACATCCTCCTCGGCTGGCTCATTGGTTTGAACCGCAACAGAATCATTGGGTGGGTCTAATGCCAAACTTTCTAAAAAGCTGTCAATACGTTGGTGCTCATTTGCTAACCCTTTTAGCACTCTAAAGTCCTCTGCTCTTTCTTTCCAGTTTTCTTCTAAAAGCTGTAAAACGGGCAAATAAAAATCTAAAAGAATCTCTAGTATCTCTTCAATCGAATCGGCTTGATTTGCTTTTGTTAACGTTTGATATAACGGTTGTAGTTGCTCACTACGGCTAGCAAAATTTGCTTGTATTAATGGCTCAAAACTATTTTCTGCCTGACTAATCGCCTCTGCAATTT
Organism: Psychrobacter sp. HD31; assembly: GCF_051097895.1. Taxonomy (GTDB): domain Bacteria; phylum Pseudomonadota; class Gammaproteobacteria; order Pseudomonadales; family Moraxellaceae; genus Psychrobacter. Next base: position 153,003 of record NZ_CP142525.1, on the reverse strand, counting down.
TAGTGGCTGTTACCGCACCAATACCTTTTAAAATAGTTAAAATCCTATGCCATGCAATCACATCATTTGGGTTATGCAATACACGGACAAACGCAAGTACATCTTTAATATGTCTTTTTTCTACAAACTTAATACCACCCACCACAACAAAAGGGATATTTTTTTCCATAAATTCAAGCTGAACATAGTTTGATTGATAGGAGGTTCTACCCAGTACCGCAAAGTCTTTATAATCAAAGCTGTCTCGTAATTGTAAGATAGTATCTGCAATGTACTTTGCTTCTGCTTGCTCGTCACGGCATCTAGTAAATACGGGTTTTTCACCATCTATGGAGTTATCCGAAAACAAACTTTTTTTATAACCCAATGTGATTTGGTCAGATAACGCATTTACAAAGTCCAAAACCGCAGGGCTACTACGATAATTTTGCTCTAACTTAATGAGTTTTGCATCAGGGTATGTATGACCAAATAATAAAATGTTTTGATAATTGGCACCTCTAAAAGCATAGATACTTTGGTTATCATCTCCCACCACCATCAAGGATCCATAACCACTTTTTGTGCTAATCAAGTCAATTAACTCTTTTTGCGGAATATTGGTATCTTGATACTCGTCTACCATAATGTGTTGATAGGCTTGTTGAACCCGTTCACGAAATAGTGGGTTAGTTTGCAAATGCCTAACGACCTGAGAAATGATGTCATCAAAATCATATAAATCTTTTTTACGTTTATAGTTATGATACTGTTTGGCAATTTGTTCAATCGTTTCAATATAACCTGATAAATCTGGATAATTTTTATTAACAAGTGCCTCTACCGTTAGTCTGCGATTACGACAAGTTGAGATAATAACTTGTAAGGTTTTTTTACGAGGAAAATGAACCTTACCTATTTTTTTAAAGTTATTTTCTTTTACAACTAAGTCGATGGCATCTTCTGAATCCCCCGTATCTAAAATGGTAAATTGAGCATTAATGTTTAACAGTTTTGCATAGCGGCGAAGTAACATATTACAAAAGGAGTGAAACGTACCACTGGCAATATCATAACCAGCAAGATTTTGCAGTTTATCTCCCAACAGGTGTTTTGCACGCGCTTTGATTTCATTTGCGGCCTTGCGAGTAAAAGTTAATAAAAGAATCTGACTTGGCAAAACCCCTTGTTCAATTAAATAACTGGTACGATAAGTTAATGTTTTAGTTTTACCAGAACCTGCCCCAGCAATCACTAACATTTGCCCTTGGGTGGTAGTTGCCGCAAGCAGTTGGCTGGCATTTAACTCATCTGCATAGTTAACAGCAAGCTGACTGCTAACACACATGTTATCGTAACTATTGCTGTTATCTTCTGGATTGATTAAATTACTTTCTAAACGATTGATAGCAAGCTTTAGTTCATCTATTTTTTGCTTCGTCACCGTATCAAAAGGTGGGTAGTTATACTGCTCTGTATCAAAGACACTGTTCATTGAGTTAGTTTCCAATTTTTATTTGAATACTTTTATTTGATGACAGAGGTATCCAAAGCACTGTTATTTTTTAATATGTTAGATGATTATAATATAGTTAATAAAAAAAACGCCAACATTACGCTGGCGTTTTGTAGTTAAACCTTATGATATTCCTGTTTTGAGCTTAAAATAGCTGACCTAAATTTTTAAGCATGGTTTCACCACTGTTGTCATCAACACCATCGTTATCATTGATAATCCAAGCATTACCTGCGCTATCAACCGCCAGTCCTTCAACTTTTTCAAATGCCAGATTACCACCCGTTGTTAAATCACCTTTTTTAATTAAATCACGTACCAGGGTTTTTTTAACAAGGCTCTCTTTTTGTACATTACTTAAATCAATTTGGTAAATACGCTTAACTGCCGCATCATAGTTACCTTGGTTATCACGCTCTAACACGGCAAATTTGCCATTACCAAGTGGGGCAATATCAGACAAACCAACCCAACCACCTCGTTGTGATTCAGCTGTATCTAATGGATAATGGACAAACATCCATTCTCCATTTTTTGGGTCTAAAATAGCAATACGAGGATGTTTTTCACCGGCCCAAGCACGTTGGAAGGCAATATAAACCTTGCCATCTTGCTCGGCAACACCTTCAAAACCAAAACGAATCTGTTTTTCATTGACCGCCTCTGGTAATGTAAATACCTGAGTAATGTTACCCATCTCATCTGTTTTTAATACCATGTTGACACTATTAAGTGGACGTTTTTTAGCTTCTGTCAATGTGCCAGAGCCTTCTGACGCAATCCAAAAACCACCATCACTTGCCACCGCTATACCCTCTGGATCAATATTTACCGTCTTATCCGCATTGATGAGCTTCGCTAAATCTTGATTATCAAATACCGTATTGCGTTCAGCACTTTTAGCACCAGCTTTTGCTACTTGTTTAACTGGTAATGCCGCCAACACACCGTTGCTATCTTTAATTTTCATCTCTTTGTTAATCATGGCTGGGTAGCCATTAGTATTGATGCTAAAGATACTGTTTTTACCGTTAAAGCTGTCATTAACCGCATATAAAGTCGTACCATTAACTGCAAGACCAGACATTGCATTCCACGCAATTGGCACACCATTTGCGGTAGCAGAACGGAGTGAAGGATAAGTCGGTTTAGCGACGTTTTGATACTGATAAATATTTAATACAGAACGCATTTTGTCACCACGGTTATCCACTTCACTTGCGGCAATAAGCAAGTTACGGTTTGGTATTGCTAAAATACCTTCAGGACCAACGCCCGCTGGTAACGCCTGTCTAAACTTTGGTTTGGCAGGGTTGCTAACATCATAAACGGTTACCATATTCGCCCGCTCTGATGCGATAAATAACAGGTTATCACTCCCATATTTACCAAATTCGGCATTTTCTGGCTCATTACCTTTATTGGCAGATCGTTTTTCTGGATATTGACCTAAGCTAACAGCCAAATGTTCTAAAAAATTACCAGAATCAAACACAACATTGCCATTTTTATTAAAAATACTAAAGCCACGGCTACCGCCTTTCCAGTCACCTTCATTTGCTGTGGCAAAATAGGTATCATCAATCCAACTAGCGCCATCTGGTTCACGGGCAACATTTGATAACTTTTTATCAAGGGTGATTAACCGTGGTTTTTCTTCATCTATATCCACATTGGTTAAGTTCACAGAACCCGCTGAAAAATGAGATGTCACTTTGCCAGTTGCCGCATCAACAATCGCAATGTGGTTGTTTTCTTGCATTGTGACCAAAATCTCATTTTTACCATTAAAGTCAACGTATTCTGGCTCTGGATCAGAGTTGGCTAACATGCCTTTTAAGCCGGTTAATTCAACTGTTTTTGCTTGCCATTTAGTTGGCTTTTTATCCATTAAATTTACAATAACTAACTTACCCGCTGGCAACTGTGGCAGCGCACCTTCTTCGCCATTTACCTTGGCATCTTCATCACGTTCATTCTCAATCGCAATGGCAGCATATTTGCCATCCTTGCTCACGGCAACAGAATCTGGCTGCCCGCCCATATCAATGCTAGCAACGGTTTTTTTGCTTGTCATATCAACCACTTTTAAAACCCCAGATGGCTTGCTATAACTTTCTGAAGTATTAACCCCAACCAAAGCATAATTGCCTTTTACATATACAGATGTTGGCTCACCACCAACATCTACACCCCCTTTTGGCATTGGTTTGGCAGGGTTCGTTATATCCACAAATCCTATTTTCTTTTGCTCACCATCTGTGTATACAAGGGTCATACCATCTTCAGACACTGAGGCAATTTCAGCAACCGTTTCTGTGTTTGTATCACAGTTTGCACTGATCTGTTCACAAATACCAAAACTTGCCACACGATTAAAATAAGTACCTTTTGGCATAGTTTTGCTGGTGGCTTGTGTCATGGTACCTGTTTGCTGTGTCGTTGTTGCTGTACCAGCACATGCTGCTAAACTTAAAGCGCTTACTGCAAAAGCAAGCGGTTTTATGATTGAAATTGCCATAGTATGTTCCATTATTAATGTTTGTTAGTTAGTTTATTAATTTGCTTATATAACCTAAATATAAATTTTGCTTTAATATAGATATATTAAGCGTATCGAAGCAAAATAATACTAATAAAAAAAAATGACAATAATATGAAACAGTTAACCACAAAAAACAAAAAATCCTTTAGTTTATAGTCACTAAAGGATTTTAATAAGTTAGTTATGGGGTTAACACAAAACCCACTAAGTTTTGGTAGAAAAACGCATGATTAGCCTTGCCACTGCTGTAAATCAAACTTGGTTTCTAAGTGGTTTTCTAACGCTGGCAAATTAAAAGCATCATCCTCACTAACAAAGCTAATACTAACGCCTGTATGCCCTGCTCGCCCAGTACGACCAATGCGATGTACATAATCATCTGGTTGGTCTGGCAAGGTATAATTGACAACATGGCTAATGTCATCTACATGAATACCTCGTCCTGCGACATCGGTGGCTACCATAATCTTAGCACCACCATTGGCATTATCATCTTTAAAGCGTTGCAAGTACTTTTCACGGCGAGACTGATCAACATCGCCTGACAACATCACTGTTTTATAATCTGATTTAAGCTTGTAGTACAAACGTTTAACCTGATCTTTACGATTAGCAAAAATAATGAGTTTTTTTACATCATCTTGTTCGATAATTTGGCGTAATGCTAACAACTTTTGATCTTCCATTAATAAGTAAAACTGTTGGTCGACCAAATCACTGGTTTTATTTTCTGGTTCAATTTCTACAAAAACTGGTTGATACAACCAACGATATGCTAGGTTCATCACATCTTGGTTAAACGTTGCCGAAAACAGTAAGCTTTGACGGTCTGTATTTGCTGGCATGCGTCTAACCAATCGTTTAATATCAGGGATAAAGCCCATATCAAGCATTCTATCCGCTTCATCCAATACCAAAACTTCCACACGATCTAAAAAAATCTCATGTTTATGCACCCAGTCAATTAACCTGCCAGGTGTTGCTATCAAAATATCTAAGTAACCCTTATCAAATTCTGATTGTTGCTTGGCATAATCGGTACCACCCATGACACACACACTGTGCAATTTAGTAAAGCGTGTTAACTCTACACAGTCTTCGTATATTTGCTGTGCAAGCTCACGCGTGGGTGCAAGGATAACCGCACGAGGCTCTCCTAAAAAACGTTTGTCTGCTTTTTCAAAAGGTCTTTTTAGCAATGCTTCTATTAAAGTGATTAAAAAGGTAGCCGTTTTGCCTGTACCAGTTTGAGCCTGACCAATCGCATCTTGCCCAGCAAGTGTATGAGGTAAGATTTGGGCTTGAATTGGCGTAAGGGTAGAAAAACCAAGCTTATGAATCGCCTTTTGACATGATGGCGTTAAGGGAAGTTGCTCAAAAGTGGTGAATGAACTCAAGATAAATCCTTATGCATAATGATAGTTAAAAAACAAAAAAAGGCAAGCTTAAGCAAAATCCCACCGCTCTTTTATTGTATTGTACCTTAATTAGGTTATGGCAAACACCATAATCTAAATTTATTACATACAATTAAAGCGATGCAACCACGCCCAAACTTAGCCTTTTTAAAAACCAGATAAGCGCTTAGCAAAAAACTAAACACTTAAACAGGTTTTTATGATAACGGACAAAAAAATAACGGCAACTTACGTAACCGCTATTCATCAGTTAAGCTTGCTTAATAACGTTTTCAGCTTGCAAGCCTTTTTGTCCTTCAGTCACTTCAAACTCAACTTTTTCACCATCTTTTAGTGAACGGTAGCCGTCACCTTGGATAGCACGGAAATGTACGAAGATGTCTTCGCCACTTTCACGTTGAATAAAACCAAAACCTTTTGAGTCGTTAAACCACTTAACAACACCTTGTTCACGCTCTGCCATACAATTACTTCCTAAATGCAGTGAATAATCTTACTTACAACCAGCAAACACCTCACGCATCTTATGATTATGAGTAGATAACTTATCACTTTTTATTAAAACTTTATTTTTTTAGATAGGAACCACAACAATTATCAACTATTAACAAACAGCAAGAAAACAGCAATAATTCTTATCTGATGTCATCATAGCATGTATACCACTTAACACAAAGTTTTTTAACATAAATTTAATAATATTACTAAAAATAATGCCCCATTCGTGCTATTTTATAAGGTATTTTCATTTATTAGACAATTTTTTAAATACACAGTTATGAATAAACGCATTTTAATCATTAATGGACCAAACCTAAATTTGCTTGGTAAGCGTGAACCAACTATTTATGGCACGACCACTTTAACCGATATACAAAACACACTCAGCGAACAAGCTAAGCAACAAGGTATTGAGTTATCTTTTATTCAATCTAACCATGAGGGTGAGCTGGTTAATGCTATCCAGCAACAAGGGTTACTTTGTAGTTGCGAGGAACAAGTAGATGCCATTATTATAAATCCTGCTGCTTTTACACACACTTCAGTTGCTATTAGAGATGCCATTTTAGCAACCGATAAACCTTTTATTGAAGTTCATTTATCAAACGTACATGCCCGTGAAGAATTTAGAAAGCACTCTTTTTTAAGCGATAAAGCAGTGGGTGTCATTTGTGGTTTAGGTGCAAAAGGCTATGAAATGGCATTAAGTTATTTTATTGACAACTTATATGAATAAAATAAAAAATGCTACTTAAGCAACATTAACAAAAAGCCGCTCATACACTGGATATAGCGGCTTTTTTATCAATGGACTTTTTTATGTTATTAAAAATGCAGTTCATGTCCACAACGGTCGCAATAATGCGCGCCTGAAGCATGACCATATTTACCACAATTTGGGCAAGTAACAGGGTGTAATTGCGGGCGCATATTTTTAGCAAGCTCAGAGGTAAAAATGCCAGTTGGCACCGCAATAATTGAGTAACCCACAATCATAATCATACTGGCTACGGCCTGCCCCAATGGCGTTTTAGGAGAGATGTCACCATAACCGACAGTCGTCAGTGTCACAATTGCCCAGTAAATGGATATGGGAATACTGGTAAAGCCATTTTCAGGCCCTTCAATAACATACAATACCGAACCAAAAACGGTAACCACTAACAAAACAAATAAGAAAAATACAAAAATCTTTTGCTTGCTAGAATTAAGCGCAGAAGCAAGAAAACTTGCTTGCTTCATATAAGCTGCCAGTTTTAATACACGGAAAACCCGTAAAATACGCAAAATGCGCACAACGGTCATATACTGCACACCACCTAAGAACAAGCTTAAATAGGTTGGCAATAACGACAATAAATCAACAATGCCAAAAAAACTAAAGGCATAGCGTGCCCTATTAGGGGTTGAAAATAGCCGCAGTGTATATTCAAGTGTAAACAAAATGGTAAATATCCACTCTGCATAAAACAATATTTCACTATATTTGAGCCGTATGTACAACACACTATCAAGCATGACGACAGCCACACTCGCAATAATAGCAACCATTAAAAAAATATCAAAAAACTTACCTAATCGAGTGTCAGTTCCATCAATAACGATATGAATACGCTCACGCAAGTCTGCAATATTTTTTTTAGTTAGCAACTTCATGTAATAAACCTTAGCTAGGCATAACACTTAAACAAAGTATGGTACAAGTTTTAAACCAACTCACAACAATGATATATTTGTGATATTAATTGGAGTAAAAACCATGATTTGGGTATAATACCACTCAAAATTTGTATTAATAACCTAATTATTTTACCAAAAATTAGTAACAAACAACACAGGTTTTAACTCTATTGCTGAGTCATACTTGTAAAATACGTTAAGGAAATATTATGGCAGGTCATAGTAAATGGGCTAACATTAAGCATAAAAAAGCAAAAGAAGATGCCAAACGCGGTAAAGTTTTTACCAAAATTATTCGTGAAATTATATCAGCAACCAAACAAGGCGACCCTGACCCTGCTACCAACCCTCGCCTACGTGCCGCTGTAGAAAAAGCACTTTCTGCCAATATGACTAAAGACACCATTAAACGTGCTATTGAGCGTGGTGCAGGTACTGGCGAAGGCGGTGATATGGAAGAGATCACCTACGAAGGCTACGGCGTTGGTGGCGTTGCTGTTTTAGTAGAAACCATGACAGATAACGTGAATCGTACTGTTGGGGAGATTCGTCATGCGTTTAGTAAAATGGGCGGTAACTTAGGCACATCTGGCTCTGTTAACTATTTATTTAGCCAACGTGGCGAAATTATTTTTTCTGATGTATCACTTGAAGATGACGTTATGATGGCAGCATTAGACGCTGGCGCAACCGACATTGAAAACGATGGTGAAGCCCTAATTGTTGTGACCGAACCTGATGCTTTTGGTACGGTTAAAGATGCTTTAGATGCTGCTGGATTAGAAGCAGATAACGCAGAGGTTACTATGTCGCCATCGACCACAGCTGATATTGATAACATTGAAGATGCCGAAAAAGTCATGAAACTGATTGATATGTTGGAAGACTTAGACGACGTACAGGAAGTTTATACCAACGTAAACTTTAACGATGATATCATGGCACAGCTAGAAGGATAAATCAGCCTAGCAAAGCCAATATATAAGCAATCATATATAAAGCCCCTACTTAGTTAATAAGTTTGGGGTTTTTTAGTATCTATAAGCTTTAGAAAAAGGTTTAGAAAAATTAACTAATTGATTAGCGCACCTTGTTTATTCACATTAATCACCTTATGACTTGGATAACGGGTAACATGAATCTGGTCATAACCACTGTCATGAAAAAGCTTATAGTCTGGTGCGGTGAGTACATTTTCGGGTTGATATTTATCCGTATGTACTAACAACCATAACTCTTGCAAAGGTCTACGAGTATGGTAAGCCTCGACCTTATGTGCTTTTTTTTCCATAACCGCATCCATATCATCTTGTGAAATCATCGACTTTTTGCTGGGTCGTTTAGCAAATTCTTCTGCTGGCATATAAAGCGTAGACATTGGTACTCTAAACCTATCATAATGATACATAACAGACTGAGAAGCAGCGCCCGTCTCTAAGTTTTCTTCTTTTTCGCGTAAACGGGCTATTTTGTGTAACGATTGCCAGTACCAACGTTTGCTAATTAAAGCTTTATCTCCCATATTATCACGCAGCCTTGGTAAAGTGGTTAACTCTACACCAACATAATATAAGCGAGAATCATGATAAAAAACTAAAGTGAAGTCCGGTTCTCGCCCATCATCATTACCCGAGATAATATGGATAGGATTTAAACCCGTAATCGCAAGGTAATGGGTTAAATAAATCCACTCTCTTTGGCGTTTACTTTGATTTTGGCGACTGGTTAACATTTTAAGACGATGATGGTTGGGACGATAAGAAGCAGAATTATTATTTACAATATTATTGTTATGGTTTAAAAGATTACTGTCAACTGAATTTTTGTACGGTATCTGCGTTCTAGAAGTGACTATATTTGTTTTAATTTGAGAAGTGAATTGACTGTTTTTAGATAACTGTTGGGGAGAATAAGAAGCCGATTTTTGTTTTGATTTGTTAGAGAGGTCAGATAGTATCTGGTAAAGATGTTGAAATTCCCACCAGTCTCGGAGTCGTTGCTGTCGGTTATTGGGTCTCATAAGCACCCTCATTAATCAACTGGCAACACCATTGTTTAAACAGACTAATCCAAGTCATAAACAAGCTCCTTATGCAGTCATAATTTACCAAAAGCATATTGCGACAGTCATAATTTAGCAAGTTAATAAGTCATTTTAATGACAAAGCAATTTGAATTACAAAGCAAACAACGGCTCATAAATAACTGCCCATAAAAAATCAGCTAACAAGCGTTTGCTAGCTGATTTATTCTTGACAAATAATATGGCTATTTGTACTTACAGACTTATTGAGTGCAACCCATTCATCTCACTTAATAAAACCGATAATGCAGAAAGCTTAACGGGCTGATTTTCCATACTCTCTTTTGCTGCTTGCAAGTTATCTAACACTTGTTTTTTCTGTGCTAGCCAAGTTTTCATTGCTTTGTTGGTATCATCCGCTTGTAAAACATCTAGGGTTAAGCCTCTTAGAGTCTTGTTCATTTCATGCGTCAGTGCATTGTTAGCACGTCTATCCCAATAGGTTTGTTGAGGGAGTTGTTCACTTTGTGCAAACAACCAGCCCACATTTAATTGGTCAGATATGCTCAAGTAAACATTTGCCACTTCACTAATTGGCTTTCTAGACTGCTGGGCAAGTTGCACAACATCCAATGCTTTTACAAACACGGGTAATTTAGCAAAAATATCAGCCTGCTCGGCAGACAACCCTTGTTGTTGGTAATGATTTTGACTTGCTTTAATTTGCATATCAAAATTAGCAACAAAATCGTTATCCGTTAAAATATCTTGTACTGCATGCTGATACTGCTGAGTCAGTTCTGCAATATCTAACGATTGACTCGTACCCTTGTTGTTAATAAACCAAATAATTACCTGTTTAATAAATTTACGTAATTCCAGTTCTAGCTCAATTTGTAACTTTGCATCGACTTTGTTGTCTAATGCTTCTAGCATAATCCAAGTTTGATAAATGTTAAACACATCACGTGCGACTGCATAAGCATGAGTGATTGTTACAATATCTTGCCCTGTTTCTTCAATTAAACGGAAAACCGTTTCAATGCCGAGGCGGTTAACTAAGCCATTTGTTAAATACGTACTAATAATTTCTCGATGCAAGCGATGCTGAGTCATTTGCTCAAAATAAGGCGTATCTCCATTGGCTAATAAAGCATCTGGGAAGTATTTACGCAGCTCATTTTGGAAATAGGTTTCATCTGGTAAGTCCGATGCTAACAATTGGTCATATACCCACATTTTTCCATAAGCTAATAAAACAGAAAGCTCTGGGTTGGTTAGCCCTTGACCAGCAGCCACTCTTTCGGCAATTTGCTCATCACTTGGTAAGAGTTCAATTTCACGATCCAGTAGATTTTGTGATTCAAACAATTGCATCATACGTTGATGCTCATTTAGCCTTTGTACCGCCTCATAAGCACTCAGTTCAATGGTTTGCGGTTGTAAATAGTTTTGGCGTAATACCAACTCTGACACTTCATCCGTCATACTCTCTAACAAGTTATTGCGTTGCTTAACTGTCATATCGCCTTTGGCTACCACATCGCCCAATAAAATTTTAATATTAACTTCATGGTCAGAGCAGTTAACCCCACCAGAGTTATCAATGGCATCGGTATAAATTCTGCCACCTTTTTGCGCATATTCAATACGCCCACGTTGTGTACAACCTAGGTTACCACCCTCACCTATTATTTTAGCGTTAACTTCACAACCATTTACCCGAAGGCTATCATTCGCCTTATCGCCTACATCGGCATGGCTTTCATCACGGCTCTTAACATAAGTACCAATCCCACCATTCCACAACAAGTCGACTGGTGCTTTCAATAAGGCATTAATAAGCTGGTTAGGTGTCAACGTATCTTCACTGATGTTAAAGGCTTGTTTCATCTCATCGGTAATCACTAGCGACTTTTCACTTCGTGAGAATACCCCACCCCCTTTGCTAATCAGCTTAGTATCATAATCTGCCCAGTTAGAACGTGGTAAGGCAAACATACGTTCACGCTCGGCATAACTTGCTGCTACATCAGGTTTTGGGTCAATAAAGATATGCAAATGGTTAAAGGCGGCTTGCAAACGTATATTTTTTGATAACAGCATGCCATTACCAAACACATCCCCGCTCATATCGCCAATACCAACCACGGTAAAGGTATCTTTGCTTTGGATGTCTTTACCCATCAGGCGGAAATGACGCTTAACCGACTCCCAAGCACCTTTTGCAGTAATCCCCATTGCTTTGTGGTCATAACCCACTGAACCACCCGAAGCAAAGGCATCATCAAGCCAAAAACCATATTCACGCGCCAGCGCATTAGCAATATCTGAAAATGTTGCAGTACCTTTATCAGCAGCGACAACCAAGTAGGGATCATCGTCATCATGACGCGTGGTGTTTTTTGGTGCAACCACCTTACCATCAACCAAGTTGTCTGTAATATCTAACATGCCACGGATGAAGGTTTGATAGCAAGCCACGCCCTCTTTTAACCACGCATCTCTATCCATGCCTTTGGTGTCTGTTTTTACAATAAAACCACCTTTAGAGCCCACAGGTACAATGACTGAGTTTTTAACCATTTGTGCCTTAACCAAACCAAGCACCTCTGTACGGAAGTCTTCCATACGGTCAGACCATCTCAAACCGCCACGCGCAACTTTACCACCACGCAAATGAACGGCCTCAACTCTTGGTGAGTAAACAAAAATCTCAAACATGGGTTTTGGTTGTGGTAAGTTTGGAATGGCATGTGCATCAAACTTAAATGATAATCTGTCTTTACGCTCGTTTCGGTTATTTTCACTTTCATCTACTTGATAAAAGTTGGTACGCAACATGGCATTTATTAAGTCTAACAACCAATGGATGATACGATCTTCATCTAAACTGTTAACTTGTTTTAAGCAAGTGTCAATCTCTTTACGAATCGCCTCAATTTTTGACTCACGGTTTTCTAACGCTGGTGTCATGCGGGCATGAAACAGCTCAATTAATTTAACAGAAATATCCACATTGCCGGTTAAAGTTTGTACCACATATTCATGAGAAAAAGGCGCTTTTGCTTGAATCATATAGCGTGATAACGCTCGTAAAACAACCACGTCAAAGGTAGAAAGCTTACTCACCAAAATAAGTTCGTTTAAGCGGTCGCTTTCTACCTTGTTATCCCAAATTTGTTGTAAGCTGTTTTCAAACTGCTCTCGTACTACTGACAAGTCAACCGACTCAACATTGCGTAAAATAAGAGCGTAGTTTTGCATCCAAACTGGGTTATCGTCCAAGTTAAATTGATACGTATCAGCAGACTTAACCGCCACCCCAAAGTTTTCTAAAATTGGTAACACATTAGATAAAACTTCAGGTTGGTTTTTACCATAAAGCTTTAAGTGAAGTTGATGCTTTTTATCCCCTGTTGATTGGAACAAGTGCCATTTTAATGGGTTTTCTTTGCTCAATTGATTTAAACGGTTAATGTCTTTTACAGCGGTGCGTGTATCAAAGCTTTCTTTGTACGATGCTGGTATCTTGTTAACAAAAACTTTTTGAATTTGGTTAGCTTTTTGATCTCCCATCTCCGCTATCAGCGCATTTGCAAAGCCATCTTCCCAACCCTGCATCATTTCCATTAGCTCTGCTTCTAATGTTTTTACGTCAACCTTTTTAATCTGCCCAGGTTTTGTGCGGATGTAAAAACTAACACAAGCGTGATTGGTATCATCAAACTTTGTCGTAAAACCAGCAGACAAACCACCATAGGCTTCTACCAGTTTTTCTTGAACTTTTTTCCGTAAGCGGGTGTTAAACTTATCTCTTGGAATATAAGCTAAGCAAGAAACAAATCGCTGATAACTGTCCATACGCGTAAACAAACGCAAACTTGTTTTATCTTGTAATTGAGAGATGCCTCTAACAATTGGATACAGCTCCTCTGCACTTGCCTGAAACAAGTCATCACGTGGCAGCTCATTGATGATGTTCATCATTTTTTGGTAAGCGTGTCCATCTTTTGGCAAGTTTGCCATTGCCAACAATTTATTAGCGTTTTCACGCAATAGTGGAATTTGTTGCACACGCAGTTGATATGCTTGCGACGTTAATAACCCGATAAAGCGATATTCACCAACCAGCTTGCCTGTTTCATCAAATTTATGGATACCTAAAAAATCCATATGCCCTGCACGATGCACCGGAGAAACATGATTAGATTTTGAAAGCAACAAACTACGTGAGCCTGTGACTTGATGTTTTAACTCATTTGGTAGTTGCTCAAAACTTTCAGACTTAATGTGTTCGTCATCGGTACGTAATACCCCCAGACCACTCCCACCAACTGTATACATCTCTATGTCATTATCATTTTGTTCAATCGTATATTCTCGGTATCCTAAAAAGATAAAATGATCATCTAATATCCATGACAAAAAGTCGTTAACCGCTGCACGAGAGTAAAAATCTTCTGGCATGTGTTTAACTACAACCGATTGAGCCAGCTCTAAGCGATCTCGCATGGCTTGCCAGTCACTATTAATGGCATCCAACAACTCTACTTTATCAAATAAGATATGACCAACTTCTCGCAGTTTATCAGTTGCTTGACTATCAATTTCACAATGGATAATCGACATATGTTTTCGGTCACTGCTGTCTGCACTGCCTATGCCAATCACCTTACCGGGTACTTTTCCTGTATCACGGTTAACTGCCATAATCGTATTATGGACACGATGCACGTTAATGCCGGCTTCTTCTAGGGTCATTAACATGGTATCTACTAAAAACGGTCGATCATAGGCAACCATTTGCACAATACTAGCGTTGCTATGAAAGTGATGTTCTTCTACAGTTGGATTGATTACCGCAATTTGTGGTTTTTTTGCATCGTATTCCATCAATAACGTAAAATGATGCAAAGCCATACCGGCTAAGTCTTCATCACTATACTTTTGTGCTGTTTCGGCATACATTTCTTGATAGTAGACCTGCACAAATTGGGAGAGTAATTGTTGATTTTCTGCGACATAGCCACTTGCCAGCTGACTAATTTTTTCGATTCTTTTTTTATCAATACTATAAGTGATTTTTGGCATGAGGTTTTCCTTTATTGTCCTTTATTTATGATTGCCTAAACAAATAAATGGTAACATGCCCCAAAAAAAAGTGGCATAATTAAAGCCACCTTTTTGTTATTGATTGTTTGCTATTTAATAACTATTTCTTGTGATAAATATTTATGGTTTGTATCGTTAAAGGCTAATTGCAGTCGGTACTTACACCACTTTTATCAATACACATTTTTTTGCCATTAACCAAGTTTCCTATCCACGCTTTACCATTTACAAAAGTAAATGCTGGTTGCTGATTTTTTGGGTCAACATTATTACGAGTAATACCAGAATCTTCGAATCTAAAGGGGATAATTAAATTCCCCCCTTTATCAATAAACCCCCATTTGCTGCCTAATTTAACACCAGCCAAATCTTCAGAGTAAGGCATCACTTCATCAAAAGAATAAATAATCATCGTTGTGCCGTTTTGATCAACAAACCCCCACTTTCCATCACTACTGTGCGGTTTAAGTTGCATATCTTCTGGTTTTTGAGGAACCCGCAAAAATTCTATGTCATTAGGGTTAGATTGATTTGCATTTGCTTTTTGTGTGACACTAGTTTGTGAGGCAGTTTTAGGTTTAATTGCTGTTCTTTTGCCTGCTGAGTTTACCCAGTAGGTTTTGCCACTGCGTACCATTTTTGCTTTGCCTTTTCTATAATCACTAAGGCTAGAGATATGGGATGAAAAAGGGACAATGACAGAGTTTGATGTGTTAATAACACCATACCTACCATTTTTTTTAACCACAATGCGACCATTGGACACTCGTCTTGCCCAATTAGAACCAGACATCACATCATAAGTTGCTGGGATAACCTCTACCCCACGCATGTTAACATAGCCCAGCTTATTTGCCCGTTTCACTGGCAACAAGCCCTCCGACAACTTATTTACCGCAACTTTTTGGTATCTTTGCAAATTAACCGCTTGTTTACCTTTCTTGTTAAGCAAGGCAACGGGTCTGCCAGAATCTGTAACCGCTAAAAAATAATTAGGGCTGGCAGTGCAAGACACATGTTTGTAATAACTTTTAGGCAATTTACATCTGGCGGCATGGACATTGGGTGCGACCAACAATGCAATAACAGCACACACACTCAGTTTTTTAGAGATACTAATCATAGATAGATAAACAAATAAATCAAAAAATTTAATATTACAAATATACTATATCAACATCCTATGTTAATGACTATGTGATTTATGTATTGAATCGCTAACAGCGAGCAAAGTTAATCGATGATGAATCGTTTCCAGTTGCTTCTTAGCACTCAACTTAGTCATATTAACGATATGATTTATAGTCAGTCTGCTATATCATTGCATCCTATCAACATAAAGGTACGATTTAGGGTAAAGCTATGCCAACAACTGATTCTTCACGCTCTGCATCTATTGGTTTAATTATAGGCTGCGTGGTCTTTGGTTTGGGCAGTTTGATTGTAGCTCATGTGCCTTTAGGCGCTTATGCTATGTCATTTTGGCGACTTGCGATAGCCGGTGTGGTATTTGCGGTGTTGGCACAGCTCTTTAAACAAAAGTACCCCACCTCAAAAAACGCTTTACGATGTGGCTTAATATCAGGTGTTTTTTTAGGTTTTGACTTAGCCTTATGGCATGAAAGTATTTATGCAGTTGGTCCTGGTATTTCTACACTATTAAATAGTTTGCAAATATTTTTTTTAGCCGCCATTGGTTTTGTGTGGTTTAAAGAAAAACAAACCAATCTACAGCTCCTTAGCCTTTTAATTGCCATTACTGGGGTTGCCATGATTGCTAGCCCAGAGTTTGCCCTCAATAACAAGGCAGCTTGGGGTTTTATCTCGGGCATTGTGTCTGGCAGTATGCTGGCTTTATCGATGACATTTATTCGTAAAACTCATGATGCACAACCAACTCCTATTTTGCCATTAATGACATTAATCAGTATTGGAGGCTCTATTGCAATGATTGTGCCCATGTTCGTTTTTAATATGGAGGCAATCCTACCTCAAACATTTCAAGATTTGGGTTGGCTTATTGTATATGGCACCGTGATGCAATGTTTGGCATGGGGGCTAATCGCCTACTCTATCCCTCGTTTGTCTTTGGCGTTAACAGGCTTATTGTTATTAAGTGAGCCTGTCGCCGCATTATTGATTGATTACTTTTGGTTGAATAAGTCCATTAACCTTATGCAATGGATTGGTGCTGGGCTTACCATGCTGGCAATTTATTTAGGGTCTTTAAAGTCTAATAAAAAATAACCAGCATTAATAAAAACCATAGCATTTAAGAACACTCACGATAAATCGATAAGTGATTGGCTTCACATATCAACATAAAAAAGCGGTATCAATATTTAATTATTGTTAAAACTGGCTAATCAAATCTGATTTACAAATCAAAAAAAGAAAAATCAAAAAAGGGTGCCAATAGACACCCTTTTGTTAACTTTAGTACTTTTTTAAGATTTTTTCTAAACCAAGGTTAGCTTATTAAGCTTTTGCACGGCGGAACATGATGTTCAACACAATAGCAACCAAGGTTGCTGTACCAATGCCACCTAAATCAAATTCGCCAATTTTTAGTCCAAAATTACCAGCACCCATAATGATGGTTGCCGCAGCAATAATCAAATTACTATTTTTGCTAAAATCAATTTTATTATCTATCCAAATTTTAGCACCTGCTACCGTAATTAAACCAAACACAACAATGGATGCACCGCCAAGCAAAGCAGATGGGATTGTTTGAATAATCGCACCAAATTTTGGTGACAAACCAAGTAAAATAGCAACCACACCTGCCAGCACAAATATAATGGTACTATAAACTTTTGTTACTGCCATAACGCCAATGTTTTCAGCATACGTGGTGACACCAGTACCGCCCACACTGGCTGATAAGGTAGTAGCAACGCCATCGGCAAAAAAAGCACGCCCCATGTAAGGTGTGACTCTTGCTTTAGTCATGCCTTCTACTGCTTTAAAATGCCCTAAGTTTTCTGCCACCAAAATAAACGCAATTGGTGCAATCATGACAATGGCATTTTTATCAAACGTTGGGGTATAAAATTGAGGTAAACCAAACCAAGCTGCCTGACTAATCGCACTAAAATCAATTGGTTTGCCCAGCCCCATCACATTAGTCAGCAAGATATAAATAAGATACGACAACACCAAGCCAACCAACAATAGCAAACGACGAATCATCCCACGGGTAAACACAGCCACGCCACCAATCATCAATACCGTCATCATTGCGACCCAAGCATCAAACTGATTAGCAGAAACACCTTGAATCGTTACTGGAGCAAGGTTAAGACCAATGATCATCACAATCGCACCGGTGACAATTGGTGGCATAAGCTGCTCAATCCAATCTGTACCCGTTTTCATCACCAGCAAACCAACCAATGAATAAATAATACCGCACGCCATGATGCCACCAAGCGCAACACCCAAGTTTTCATTAAAGCCACTACCAGCATAAGCCGTTACAGCCAGTACAGGACCAATAAAAGCAAAACTAGAGCCCAAATAGCTGGGCATGCGTCCGCCCGTCATGATAAAAAACAAGATGGTACAAATACCAGACATTAAAATAGCAAGGTTGGCATCAAACCCCATTAATAAAGGTGCCAATACCGTTGCACCAAACATGGCAAAGGTGTGTTGTATTGCCAATAAAATACTACTAGATGCTGGCAATTTTTCATTAATTGCCACCGGATCTGTTTCTAAATTTCCTTGGTATTTTCTCCAAGTAGGAAACCAACGCCCATTATCAAATTCTGGATTATGTTCAATTTCTTGGCTTGTTTTTTGGGTCATGGTAACTCCTTAAATAGTAGTATTTAATAGGTTTGAGTAAAAAATAGTATGTAAATTGGTATGCAAAAATTGCTATATGATGTGATTAAGTTAATAACTCCTTATGGGTTTTTTAACCAACGTTACCCAGCATCACCACCTTGTAAGGTCAAACTTCGTCCACCATCCACCGCAATAATTTGCCCAGTAATATATTTTGCGGTTAACAAAAAAATGACGGTTTGCGCAATATCTATGGGTGTACCTTCTTTTTTTAATGGTACAGATGCAACAATCTTACTTTGAAGCGGCTTACTAATTGCTTGATCGCTATCGGCTTCAGGAAACACATTAACACCCGGAGCAACCCCATTAACTCGTATATTGGGCGCAAGCTCTATTGCCAATGACTGCACCATCATTTGGTGGGCAGATTTTGCCATATTATAAACGGTATAACGGTTAAAAGGTTTGGCATTGGCATGAATATCTAAAATACTTACGATGCATCCATTGGCATCTTTAAGATATGGTAAAAATGCTTGGCTGAGCATTAATGGTGCTTTGGCATTGGTTAAAAACAGCTCGTTCCACGTGCTGTGAGTTATTTGACCAATTGGGCTAGGGTAAAATCTAGAAGCATTATGCACTAAAGCATCTAATCTGCCAAAAATATTTATGACTTGTTGGGCAAAACTCTGTAATGCTGGTGGATTATTGATAATATCAAGAGAAGCCTGAATAGCTGCAGCACTATTGGCTCTTATACTATTTAAAACATCGACTAATTCATTGGCTTGCGCTTGGCTTTGATGGTAATGCACTATGACAGAATAGCCATTAGCATGCGCACTTTTAATAATTTGTGCTCCAATACGTTTTGCACCCCCAGTTACTAAAATAACTGGCGATGGGTTAGCTTGAGTAATGCTATCTTTGCTGCTTTGTTTAGTGTTTAAATCAAATAACGTACTCATGCAACCCTCCTTTTATGCATATTGTGCTAACACACCCTGTAACTTATTTACCCTAGCTTGTGTAAGCGCATGACCAATTGCTTTGCCTTGCAAACTTGTATCAATATCTTTTATGCTAACGGCTTTAAAGCTGTCTATCGCTTGATTAATTTTTTGTCGATTTACATTAACACCAAATACCGTCGCTATTTGTATAAGTGCCTCTAAGTTCATTGGCGTTTTATGCGCCCCACTGTTTTGCACCAAATCAATTAACTGGTTTGCCGATAGGCTATCAACACACGTTAAACCACCAGCAAGTTGGGCATACATTTTTGCCATTTTTTGTTCAGCTTTGGGTACTTTAAGCAGTTTATGTACCTCATCAATTTCAGTCAACCAAGGCTGATTTGACGCGTGTATTGTCGCATGTGTTGTATTACTATCATCATGGCATTGAAAGCTAGACATTAACACTGCCCAACGCTGTGGCATGGTTAGTTGTAGTTTAGCTGAATTAAGGAGTGCTTGGCTAATGGTACGTTTGGTATCCACGTTTTGCCAGGCAACATCTAACATAGGCACTAAGCTTTTTAAAGCCTTGACCTGATGCAAGGTTTGCCAATACAGCTGTGGACTGTTTTGCAATGTTGCTCGGCTACTTTCTTGCCAAATACGCTCCTGAGTTAATTGATTTAACTCGCCAGAGCTTGCAATTTGTTGCATTAGCTCGAGTGTTTCATTAGCAATGTTAAAACCAAGATGCGCAAAACGACTATAAAAACGTGCAACACGCAAAACACGCAATGGATCTTCACTAAAAGCTGCCGAGACATGACGCAATTGCTTATTGGCTAAATCCGCTTGACCATTATATGGATCAATCACCTCGCCTGAGAGTGGTGTGGCATCGTTTAGCCCTGTAACTTGAACCGCCATAGCATTAATGGTGAGGTCACGCCTGAGTAGGTCTTCTTGCAGTGTAATGTTTGGGCTTGCATGCACGATAAACCCTTTATAGCCTTGACCAGATTTTCTCTCCGTGCGTGCCAAAGCATATTCTTGTTTGCTGGTTGGGTGCAAAAAAACAGGAAAATCTGCCCCAACTTGCTCAAAACCCGCTGCTATCATTTGCTCGGCAGTGCTACCGACAACCACAAAATCATTATCTGTTACTGCTCTGCCCAGCAGTTTATCACGCACAGCACCACCAACAAGATAGACTTTCACTAATGCCTCCAAAACACATTGATATTGATTTTAAAATTACCATCGATTGATTACAAGCTAATTACCATGGATACTATTTTAACAGACATAAAAAAAGCTCAAAACAGTTTATATACTATAATTGAGCTTTTTAAAACTTATTCGTCAATTCTATAAGTTTTAGTGTTTAGCAAAGTAAACATTTATACAAAAAACCGACCATTGCCCTTTGTAAAGTGGAGGAAACTAGCAATAGTCGATTAAATGTTTTTTTTAAAACTTATAGCTGGCACTAACTTTTACGTTACGTCCCTCAGCTGCATCATAATCTGGATACTCGCTATTATTGTAAGAAGTATGCTCAGCATAATAGGCATTTGTTGCATTATAAACCCCAAAATCTAATTTTAGATCTGGTAGCAAATTTGGCACATAAGAACCATAAAAATCTACAGTTTGATATGATGGGTTGTTAAATCTCTTTGTAAATCGTCTCTCATCTCCATTGTTTGGCAACCAGCGAGACTCTAATCGATCAATCCCTGCAACATGGTTCCAGCGCATGCCAAAGCTTAAGTTATCTTGCATAAGATAATCCATACCTACGCTCAAACGGTCTCCAGTTGTTCTTAAATTCCGTGTTTTATTTGAGTCTGTATCTGAGTGATCATAACTGGCTTTAAGCACAACATTATCTTTACGGTATTTGGCGGCAATCTCATAGCCTTCTACGGTTTGATCTTCATCGGCATTGACATAGCCAAATTGCCATTTTCCATTAACCTTGTTCCAGTCTGACTCAATTTTATCACTAATATCGGTCTTAAAGCCTTTTGCAACCAGACTTAGGTTATCGTTTGTCATCAATAAATCATTTTTAACAACTGAGATACCTAACTCAGTATTTGTACCTGTTTCTGGTTCTAAATTTGCATTTGGTATCAGGCTATCAGCATATGAATTATTGAGTGTTTCAGGCAATGGTGGTCCTTTAAAAAACTGGGTATGGCTTGCAAAAACACTGACATCTTTGGTTAAGTCAATACTGGCAGCAATTGCACCTGAAAATTGATCATAGTCTTTGTTAATTTGTGATGATGCTTTGTATTTGTCGTATCGCACACCTGGGGTTAGGTGAAAACGCCCAAGGTAGATTTGATCCTCTAAATAAACACCGTAGCTGGTGGCTTTCTCGGTAGAGTTGTCGGCAGTGTCTGTGCTTGACTTGCGATAAGCCTCAGCCCCATAAATAAAGTTATGGTTTGAGATGCCAAGTTCTACAGTATTTTGTGCTTGTGCATTAATGCCATCAACTTTTCCCTCAAACTGTAAGTCAAACATTCTAGGGCCTCTTCGCCCTTGTGTCCGGTATTCTCGCTCGGTATGGTAAGCGTTAACATCAAGTTTAAAATTATTATTTGCATCGTAAGCATAACCTAAGGTGTATTCATCACTGTTATTGTAACCAGGGAATGGTGTTTGTGAAGTATAAGAAAACTCTGGTTTAAACGGATAGTTGCCTTCATCTGTCAAGCTTTTATAACCAAGCGTAATTTTATGGTCGTCCGTTGGCATAAAACTGAACTTTGCTAAAATGTTGCCTATTTCAATATCATCACCTTGAATATGGTTACCATGACCATCTTCACCACCATCGCTATTACGCATACCGTAGGCAAGCAAAACATCGGTACTATCGGTTGGTTTTCCATAAACTGCCACATTGCCGTTAACTTGCTTGTCGTTACTATGATAGCCAACCTTAACCCTTGCACCCATTGTTTGGTCAGGCTTAAGTAAATCTTCAGCATCTACTGTTTTAAAGGCAACTGCACCGCCAGATGCGTTATTACCTAATGTAACTGAGTTATTACCTACAGACACTTCTGCTGCTTTATAAAATTCTGGATCAATCGCTAAGTTACCAGCATGATGGAAAAAAAAGTTTTCTTGCCTTGCGCCATCAACAGTAACTTTTAAATCTTTATCTTCAACACCACGAATATATATGTGTTGGTTAACTGTTGATGTACCCCCAATATCTACCCCAGGAACCTCGTGCATAAAATTATTTAAATGCGTTGCTTGCTGCATTGCGGTAGATTCATCATCATGTATAACCTCTTCTTGTGAGGTTTTGCTTCTGTTGTTAACATCTGCATTAATTGTAATCGTCTGTAGTGTGGTATGAGGGCTATTATCTGCCATCGCTTGTGTCGATAGCATAATACTTGTAACTGCTATAGACAAACTACTGATTTTTAACAAAACCTTTTGTGATTGCTTAGATATCATGTTTCTACCTTAAACCTTATTATTGAGTCTACATATTAAATAAAAAAATAAATGATACTCAGTATCATTTATTTTTTTATTATACATTAATGTCATAAAACAGCAATAGTCCTGAAATAATAACCTTTATAATAGCTCAACAATAACAGGTTTACCCTGATGCATTAATATCGTAGTTTCTACGCCATATAATTCTTTTATATTTTGTTGAGTTAAAACTTCCAACGGCGTTCCTTGTGTCACTACCTTCCCTTCTTTAAGCATAACCACTGTATCGGTAAACTGAGCAGCCTGATTAATATCGTGTAAAACAATTATGACCGTTTTCCCTAACTCCTCAGTTAACCAACGTAGCTCTCTCATTAATCGGCCCGTGTGATACATATCTAAATTGTTCAATGGCTCATCCAATAATAAAAAAGGCGTATCTTGACACACAACCATTGCTATGAGTACACGTTGCTTTTGCCCACCAGATAATTCGGATAAAAATCGATTCTCCAATTCTGTAAGCTCAAAGCGTTTTATCATATGTGTAATCATTTCTTGATCTTGTTGAGTCGGTTGTCCTTTATGATATGGATACCTACCAAACATCAACAGCTCTTTGACTCGCAAACGCCCTTGAATATGGTTTTCTTGAGAAAGCATAGACACGATTTTAGATAACTTTGTATAATCCGTTTCGCTAATATCATAGCGCACACCATCATGCTCAAAGTAAATAGATCCTGTCTGGATAAAGTTGAGACGACCGATTAAACTAAATAAAGTGGATTTTCCTGCACCATTTGGTCCTATCAACGCAATTATTTGCTGACTTTGTAGTGTTAAATTGATATCGGACAAAATAGGCTTATTATCAAATTTAAAACTAATATTTTCTATCTTCAACATCCTGATGATTCCTATACTATTTTTTTAGCCTTATTAAGCCCAAAAATTAATACCAAAAATGCAATACCGCCAACAAACTCAATCACTACTGATAAAATTCCGGCCATGCCCAACACATGCTCAAATATAGTTTGACCCAAAACTAAAAAAGTCATGGCTATTAAACTGACCAATAATAAACGTTCTCCATGGTACATTTTTCGAGAGATTTTATTAGTCAATGCGCAAACTAATAATCCTAAAAAAGTAACAGGGCCAACAAATGCGGTTGCCGTTGCTACTAATAATGAAATAATTATTAATAAACGAAAAACTATTCCAAAATAATTCACACCTAAGTTAACTGCTTGTATTTTACCTAGCAGCAACACATCACACTCATTACGCCACCGCCATATTAAAAAAGCGGCAAACACACAACATAACAAACTAATCACCATTAATTGTGGGTTAACCGAATTAAAGCCTGCAAAACTTGCTACTTGAATAGTGATATATTCTTCTGGATCCATAAGACGAGAAATCAAGGCAGAAAAACTACGAAACAACACACCAAAAATAATACCAACCAAAATCACTCGAGTTAAATCAATCGCAGCTAAATCAACCTTTTTACGCCTAAACATTAGTACAAATAATAAAAACGAAGCTGTAAACATTAAGCTTACTTCCAAAGTAAACTTAAAAATTGGATTGATATTATTAAAATGTACCGCACCTAAACTAAATACCAACAAAGACTGTAATAATATATATAAAGAATCAAAACCAAGTAAAGACGGGGTTAAAATGGGGTTGTGAGTAATGGTTTGAAATAAAAGAGTTGAAGCACCAACTGCAAAACCAACTATCAGCAAAGCCAATAATTTTTTGCTACGCAAACCTAAAATAAATTGCCAACTATCAGCATCAAATTTAGTAATCGAAAGACCAGAATCTAAAGTTAAAAAAAGCAGACAACTGATTATTAGAGTAATAATTAATGACCATACTGGTTTGGTAAATGCGGTGGACATAACGTTTATTTTATTTCCTTAATAACAACCATAAAAAGATAATTGCACCAACAACACCAAATACGGTTGCGACAGGAACTTCATAAGGGAAACGAATCGTCCTTCCGATAATATCGCACAATAACAGTGCAGATGCGCCTAGTATTGCCACAGCTGGCAGACAGCGTCTTAGTTGATCACCAATGATATGGCTAACAATGTTAGGTACTACCAAACCAACAAATGGTATCGAACCTACAGTGATGACAACAACGGCACTTACCATTGACACCACGCCAATAGCGAATCTGCTAATAAATTTTTTATTTATTCCAAGATTAATGGCAATATCATCGCCCAAACCAACAATGGTTAATTGATCTGCAAGCAGATATGCTAATACAATCAGCACAGCTGTAATCCAAAGCCATTCATAACGCCCAGATAAAATGGCAGAAAAATCACCAAATTGCCAAACTGATAGCATTTGCATCATCTCAGTTTGGTAAGCAATAAACACTGTCATCGAGTCAATAATCCCACCAAATACAATACCAATCAGGGGCACTATTAAGTACTGCGTCGGTGGTAACTTGTCAACCAAACGCATAAACAGCAGCATGGTTAATACGGCAAAAAATGTG
This sequence comes from Psychrobacter sp. HD31, assembly GCF_051097895.1. Classification (GTDB taxonomy): domain Bacteria; phylum Pseudomonadota; class Gammaproteobacteria; order Pseudomonadales; family Moraxellaceae; genus Psychrobacter. The sequence continues at coordinate 127,435 of NZ_CP142525.1, read as the reverse complement.
GCGACTCCCATTTTTAACAGCAAACTGCTGGCAGGAAACAACAAACTAATCAATAACAAACCTAGCCCAGAGCTTTGGGTCGCACCAACCATACTGGGAGAAACAAATCGGTTACGTAATACTACCTGAAGAATTGTACCTGCAATCGCCAAGCTGGCACCAGCAAGTATGATTGCCAATGTACGTGGGAGGCGGCTTACCAAAAGTAATGACAGACTGTCTTGATTAACACCATAAAGTATTTCTGACCAAGAAAAATCTGCAACACCTACCGATAAGCTAATCACCACTAAAACGAGCATCACAATCATGCTTGTAAGGTTGAGTATGAGCGGGTTTTGGATGTTAACGTGCATCTGCTGATTTAATGTTATTAATTTTGACAAACAAAAAATGGATTACTCAAGTTGTTAAAGTTAAGTAAATCCATTGTTCGTGATATAAATGAGGGTATCTAATTAATTGAGCTTTTCAAAAGCAGCTTTGATAGCTTTAGCATCTTTCATCCATTGATAGTATCCTCCAAAAGCAAGATAAGAATCTGGACTTAACTGTATAATTTGATTTTTTTGCCATGCCTTCGTTTGATGAATCAAATCATTATCTAAAACTTCTAAGGCACCAGGACCTTCTTGCCCAATTGCTGAGGTACGGTCCAACACAAACAGCCAGTCTGGGTTAGTTTTTTGGATATATTCAAAAGAGACAGGCTCACCATGGGTGTGAGCTTCGATATTGTTATCTGCCATGGGTATGCCAAGCTGGTTATGGATAAACCCAAATCTTGACTCTGCTCCTGCCGCTGTTACTTTATTGCCATTTACTATAAGTATCAAACCATTGCCTTTTCCTGTGGTAACTTGTTTTGTCTCATCAACGACAGTTTTTATATCATTCACCAGCTCACTGGCTTTGTCAGACTTGTCAAAAATATTACCTAAGGTGGTTAGCATGGATAAGCTTGATCCGTACATATCTGCCCAATCTAGGCTAAGATCTAAAGTTGGTGCAATTTTGTTTAACTCATCATATTGCGATGATGCACGCCCACCTATAAAAATTGCTTGTGGTTTTAAGGCGTGAACTTTCTCAAAGTTTGGTTCAAAAACTGTACCAATGTCAGCTGACTCTGTCCCTTTAATTTTAAAGGTATCAAGCAATAGGTTGGTAGGCAAACCATCTGCCTCTACTCCTAAAGCAACCAAGTTTTGCATGATACTCATATCATAAACAGCAATTGGTTTTGGTTGTAGTGGAACAACAACATCACCTTTTACTGTGTTAACAGTAATTTGCGTATTTACAGAAGTCCCCTCTTGCATGGTTGCTTCTTCTTTTAAACTATTATTAGCTTGCTCATTGTTTTTTTCACAACCAATAAGGCTAGTCGCCACTAAAATAGCCAAACCTAGTGTTTTTAATCTATTGTTCATATCGCTACTCATTAATACTATAAATGTGTTTAAACGGTTATTTTGATAAAAGACTTATCTAATTGATTGAACATCATAAATCAGATGAGAAACAAATACAATTATAAATGATAATTAGTATTATTAATAATTGTGCTCCTACTTGTAGCTAGATGGATAAAAAAGTAAAAAGTTGCTAACTAATTTTTGTTAGAAATGAAGCTATGTTGTGATGATTTTTACAGTGATAATAAAGGAAGTAAGCAGATTATGGGCTTATACTCGCTAGCAAATCACACAGCATAGCTCGATAATCCTATTTATATTGTCTACCCACTTTGCAAATACATGGAAAAGTGATTATATACAATATCAATATTTGATTATGACGAGTTAAAACCCCAGCCTACGGTTCCTACAAAGTATTATTTAAGCCTACACAAAATAAGGATTTGGTGGTTTATCCAAAAATTACCAATAAAAGTAGTGTTGGCATCCCTATTAAAAATGTTAAACCACGTATAAAAAGATAAATATTGTTAAACCTATTATTCAGCTTCACAAAAAATGGATGCATTAATGGATAGCTTTTGCAATAAGTAATAATTGCCATTAGATAAGAGAAATAAGATATTATATGCTCCCAAATATGGTTATAGAAACCTTGTTCATCTAATCCATTTACGTAAAGTATTATATAACTTAATATGCTTTCAGCAAAAAATATTAAGATACTATAAATAATAAGTCGTTGGATAGAGCTTTTATTAAAGTTATTGGCTCCTAAATATGCTATTCCAATAGGAAATAAACATATTAATGAGATATTGCTATATAATGTTGTTAAAATCCCTTCTGTACCTATTAAAAAAGTAATTATTTTATGAATAAATATCAATACGACTATTGTTAATACCACTTTAGCAATAAACTTTTGTGTAAAGTTTTTAATCCTGTTTGCATAAAGAATGCTTGCTAAGATTAATTGAAGAAGATGTACACAAAAAATAATTATTAAATTATATCCTTCCCAAATACTTTGCGGTATATAAGCTAATGCAAGATAAATAAGAAGAAATACTGATATAGAAGCTGATGATAAATAGAAACTTGTAAAACTTTCTAAAAATTTCAACTTTTCTTTAAAGTAAATCATTGGCAAACCTTTCTAGTTAAATTCTTTTGGTAATTCATCAAGCAAGCGTAGGCTGGGCTTGTAGCCCAGCAATAGCATTGCCTAACCAAATCTAGTCGTATTCAAAGTCCATTATAGTTAATATACCACCATTACCCCAGTCAGTCGGATAAATACCATTTGCAATATAGCATACGCCTCTAACATTGTTATGCTATGTGCCTTTACTTTTGTTCAATATTATTCTTCAGGGCCATTTTGGCATTTAGTTGTGTGGGGTTATGTTGGTTGTGCTGGGCAAGATGCCCAAATAACAGGCAATAAAAAAGACCAAGTAACAATTTAATGTGTACTTGGTCTTTTTAGAATTTGGAGCGGGAAACGAGATTCGAACTCGCGACCCCGACCTTGGCAAGGTCGTGCTCTACCAACTGAGCTATTCCCGCTGAATGTGCAGGGTATTATACTGGTTTATTTTTGTGTGTCAACACTTTTTAGCACAAAAATTTATATAAAATAACAAACCAACTCGCCCAATTATTATTTTAGATTATATATTGTATAATTATTTTTTATACACTATTATTATTCCTCTAAATTTTGCCAATAGTTATTGAGTAAAGAGGATAAAAATAAATGCAAAAGACAAAACAACAAACACCCTATACAATTGCCGATTACTTATTTGACCGAGTCCATGAAGCAGGCGCAACTGATATTTTTGGTGTGCCAGGCGACTTTAACCTCCCTTTTTTAGACAATATCATTGCATCAAACAAGCTTAGCTGGGTTGGCAACACAAATGAGTTAAATGCCGGCTATGCTGCAGACGGCTATGCCAGAGAGCGTGGTTTTGCCGCATTTATCACAACCTTTGGTGTTGGTGAGCTATCCGCAGTTAATGCAACCGCCGGTTCTTATGCCGAATATGCACCCGTTTTACACATTGTGGGTGCCCCAAACTTAGCTTTACAAAACAGCAAACGCAAAATCCATCACACTTTAGGTGACGGCGTGTTTAACCACTTTATGAGCATGATTGAACCGATAACAGTTGCTAAAGCCCAAATTACCACTGATAACGCCGCAACAGAAATTGATAGAGTCATACGCATGATTTTGCAAGAAAATCGACCTGGCTATCTACTGCTATCGCCAGACGTTGCCAGAACCCCTATTTACCCACCTACAACTAAACTGATTGATACGGTAGAAGATATCACTAGCCAAGCGGCATTAAACGATTTTAAAGAGTATGTCGCAAAGTTTATAGATGGCAAAACCACCACGTTAATTGCTGATTTAATGGTGCATAGACAAGGTTTACAAAATGAACTAAAGGCATTAATTAAAGATACTAACATCCCTTTTAGCACCTTATCTTGGGGTAAAACACTCCTTGATGAGCATAGCGAACGTTGGGCGGGCACATATGCAGGGATTGCATCACGCCCTGTTGTTAAAGATGCCGTTGAAAATGCAGAATGCTTAATAAAAATTGGGGTGAACTATACAGACACAACAACCGCCGGTTTTAGTCAAGAAATTGATGAAAAACGTGTGGTTGACTTACATTATGAGCGTGCCAGTGTTGGTGGTAAAGTGTTTGCCCCTATCTCACTTAAAGATTCATTATCAGCTTTGCATGAGGTATTAACTAAGGTCAATGTTATTGCCAAACCGTTAATCGATGTACCAGAAGAGTTTAAACAAAAAGGCGATGATAATAGCCCGCTAAAACAAGATGATTTATGGCAAATTATTGCGCAATGTTTTGATGGTAATAATGTGGTTTTTGCCGAGCAAGGTACCTCTTACTTTGGGATAAGCGACGTGCGTTTACCACAAGGCGTGACCTTTTACGGACAGCCAATGTGGGGCTCTATTGGTTACACATTGCCAGCTTGTTTAGGTGCTGGCATGGCATCACCAGAAAAACGCCCTGTATTATTGATTGGAGATGGTTCTGCCCTACTTACCATACAAGAACTTGCGGTTATGATCCGTGAAAAACTCAATCCAGTCATTATGCTCATTAATAATGATGGTTACACCGTAGAAAGAGCCATTCATGGAGCAAAGCAATCTTATAACGATATACCAAGCGTGGATTGGCAATTAATGCCACATGCTTTTGGGGCAGATGAAACCAATTGTTTAATGCTAAAAGCCGAAACACCAGCCACATTAAGACAGTCGTTAGAACAAGCCAATCAAAATAAAGATAAAATGGTGTTTATTGAAATCATGACAGATAGATATGACATTCCCCCTTTATTAGAACAAATTGCTTCTGCTTTAACGAACGCATCAAAAAAATAAAACAATAAAATCGCCCAATGTTTGCTTAGCTATTGCAAATTTGTAAAATTAAGGTATTATATATCGCCTACTCTAGTGACACATATGCAATCTATTCTATTCATTGTTGTTAATAGTTAAATGATTGCCATAACTGGTGTACAACTAGGGCCCATAGCTCAGTTGGTTAGAGCAGTGGACTCATAATCCATTGGTCGCAGGTTCGAGTCCTGCTGGGCCCACCAATTTTGTAAAAATAGCTTTAAGCTATAAAAGCAAAAGCCGTTCTATATTAATCAGAACGGCTTTTTTTGTGCCTATTTTTTAACTAATTTAAAAAAACTGTCAATTCAGTACTTTTCAATTCAATACTTTTAGTTAAGCACTTTTAAGTAACCAATAGCCATAAAAGATACAAGTATCGATTAAAGAAGCTTTTTAGCTACTTCTGCCAATCGTTTGCCTTGTGCAACCGCCAATAGTTTTTCATCTTCACTCATTGGGTGGTCGTGCGTTGCTCCACTCACATGCGTGACTCCATAAGGTGTGCCACCACGGTTGGTTCGGTTTAATGCAGGTTCTGAATACGGTAAACCAATCATCATCATGCCATGATGCAACAGCGGCAACATCATACTCATTAACGTGGTTTCTTGCCCACCGTGCATAGAACCTGTGCTAGTAAACACACAGGCAGGTTTATTTTGTAAATTACCTGCCATCCATACTGTTACGGTATTATCCAAAAAATATTTTAATGAGGCAGACATATTACCAAAATAAGTTGGGCTACCCATTGCCAATCCAACACAATCCTTTAAGTCATCAGCACTGCAATACAAGTCGCCTTCTTCAGGAATGGCTGGCTTAATTTCTGTGGTTTCAGCTGCCACACTTGGTACTGTGCGGATTTTTACCGCCATACCCGTTTGAGTAACCCCTTGAGCAATTTGATATGCAAGTTGTTTTGTTGTGCCATAATTTGATTGATATAGCACCAAAATGTAAGGCTCTGCCATATTTACTCCCTATTTGGAATATGTGTGTTTTTAAAATATTAACAAAAAATGTAGGCAATTTATAAAGTAACTCTATTATGCCTAGTCATAAAAAAACATGCAAAGTTTACAGGCTTTTTACACGCGTTTTTTTGGTAAAATAAAGCCATCACAAAAATACCTTAATATAAGTATCATATGAAAAACACAAAAGTTAAACCCAACATGTTACACAAAACCAGTCATTTTTTTGTGCTTGTTTTAAAAAACTTTTTCAACAAAAACACATCACAAATAGCTGCGTCGCTCACTTATACAACGCTCCTATCTATCGTGCCAATACTTACCGTGCTACTGATTGTGCTATCAACGATACCTGCGTTAGAGTCCACTCGAGAGCAAATATATAGCCTAATTTATAGCAACCTAATGCCACAATCGAGTGTTCAACTTAAAGAGTACATTAATAAATTTACAGAACAGTCTTTTAATTTAACCGCAGTTGGTATCATCATGTTATTTGTTACAACCGTCATTACGTTGATAAAAGTTGAGGTGGCGTTTAACCATATTTGGGACATAGATATTTTTAAACGCGATCAATCGAAATCATTATTTAAAGCACTTGTATATAGCTTATTTCGTCATCTTACGATTATTGCGATAGTGCCTTTGGTATTAGGGATTGCCTTTGTAGCGTCGGCATTTATACAAGGTCTTAGCTTTTTAAATCAACAAATTTATGGTTATGCTATTAACTGGGCGATATGGGCAAAGGTGATTTCTTACTCGATTACTGCCATCGGCTTTACTGCCATGTATTGGTTCATACCCAAAGTAAACGTGCCTATTAAATCCGCCTTTATCTCTGGGGTCATCATTTCTTTATTGTTTGAAGCAACCAAGTTTTTATTTGCAATTATCATGAGCCACTCAACTAACTACTCCACAATTTATGGTGCCTTTGCCGCATTACCCATTTTATTAATTTGGATTCACATATCTTGGAACTTAATTTTATTGGGGGTTATACTCAGTCATACACTCACAAAATTAAATGACCAAGTACATAAAACACATGTTTAGTTAGCTTGATGACGGTTGGTTTTTTATTGCCGTTTGGTTGTTTTGCCAAGTTTCAACAACTTGTGTGATGTGGGTATCATCCAATCCAATATCTGCTGGTAAGCATTTTTGTTTGTTTGCCACTAGCAGCACTTTAGTTAACCCTATCGATACAACTTGCTGCTTAACTTTAAAAGTATGCTGAAAATAAATATACTTGTTGTCCCAACCTTCAATTTTTGTTTCTACACTCAATTGATCTAAAAACTTAACTTCTTTAAGATACACGATTTCTTGCATGGCAACTAACGAGTGTATTTTACAGCCAAAGGTTTTACTAACTTTTAATAAAAACTTGCTAATGTTGAGTTCAATAAAAGATAAATATCTATAATTTGGTAAGTGCAAACGCCAGCCCATATCATGCGGTAATATACGATAGCTTTGCTTAATTGTTTGAGATAAAAGCTGCTTTTGTGACTCTTTTTGCATGCTAAGCTCTCGTATTAACAAAAGTTTCATGAAAAAAAATCGAGTTAACATATTCATAATTGTTATCCTTAACTATTGCCCTTTTGGGTTATTAAAGCAATAAAAAAGCCACTTATGTGACTTTTTTATTTTGATTAAACTAAAGTTTAATGACCTGTTCCGTTAATGCTACGAACCATTTCTTCAACCATTTTCTTAGCATCGCCAAAAATCATCATGGTTTTATCCATATAGAATAGGCTGTTATCCAAACCAGCATAACCCGTATTCATAGAACGCTTAATAACCATAACTGTTTGTGCTTTAGCAGCTTCTAAAATTGGCATACCAAAAATTGGAGAGTTAGGATCATCTTTAGCAGATGGGTTCACTACATCGTTTGCACCAATGACTAAAACAACGTCTGTACTTGGGAAGTCTGAGTTAATTTCATCCATTTCAAGAATATCATCATATGGCACGTCAGCTTCTGCAAGTAGTACGTTCATGTGTCCTGGCATACGACCAGCAACTGGGTGAATTGCAAAACGTACATTCACGCCTTGTTCTTTCAATAGGTCATATAATTCTTTCACGGCATTTTGCGCGCGCCCTTGTGCCATACCATAACCTGGTACAATAATGACATCGCTTGCATTTGACATTAAGAAGCCAGCATCTTCGGCAGAACCAGATTTATAGGTTTTAGCAACCCCATCATCTGCGGCAGCGGCTTCGCCACCAGTGCCCATACCACCAAACAATACGTTTAATAGTGAACGGTTCATGGCGTTACACATAATGTAAGACAAAATAGCACCTGATGAACCAACTAAAGAACCTGCAATAATAAGCATTGAGTTGCCTAAAGTAAAACCAATGCCGGCTGCTGCCCAACCAGAAAATGAGTTAAGCAAAGAAACCACTACTGGCATATCACCACCACCAATTGGGGCAATCCACATCCAGCCAAATACAACAGCCAATGCTGTCATTGCATAAAACGCATTTAAGTCGTCAGTTACAAAATACAAGACACCAAAACCAATCATGGCGATAAATAATAGCGCTTGTAGTGGTTTTACCCATCCGCCACCAATGGTTTTAGCCCATTTTTTACCACCCAGTTTACCAAAAGCAAACACAGAGGCAGAAAACGTAATAGCACCAATAAAGCAACCAATGAATAATTCAAGTCTGGCAATAGTTGAATGCGCTTCTCCAGTATGCAATACCGCAGCAACGGCGATGGCAACAGCAGCTAAACCAACAAACGAGTGCATTAAAGCAACGGTTTCTGGCATTTGCGTCATTGCAACGGTTTTGGCTTTCCACATACCAACAAGTGCACCTAGCACCATCGCACCAATAATTAGCCACAGTACAGGACCTTCGGCTAAAAAGAAGGTGGTAATCACAGCAATTGTCATCGCTGCCATACCAAAACGGTTACCTTTAACAGCCGTTTTTGGGCTAGATAGCCCACGCAGTGTTAAAACAAACAGTACTGCACCAATTAAGTAAAACCAATCTGCATTTTGTGCAATAAATTGAGGGATAATATTCATGCATCACCTCCTGAATCTTTTGCTGGTTTTGCTTTTTCTTTTGGCTTAAACATAGAAAGCATACGCTCTGTTACCGCAAAACCACCAAAAATATTAATACTTGCCAAAAATACAGCAAAAGCACCTAACAAACTTGTGGCAGTGATGGCATTGCCATCAATCGTCACGGTTTGCAACATGGCACCCACAATAACAATACTCGATAACGCATTAGTTACCGCCATTAAAGGGGTGTGTAACGCAGGGGTTACACCCCAAACAACATAATAGCCAACAAAAATAGCTAATATAAAAATGGTAAAAATTGCCACAAAAGGGGTAGAACCTAGCCCAGATCCAGCAGCAGCTAAAATAGTTGCCATCATAAAACTCTCCTCACATTAATCTTTTTTTAGCAATACTTGACCGTTATGGGTCACGGCTAAAGCACCCTGAATTTCATCAGTTAAGTCGATAGCTAAGTTACCAGACTCATCAAACAAGGTCGTCGCAAAATTCACTAAGTTATTTGCATATAAGTCTGATGACTGTGCTGCTAGCTCTGATGGTATGTTAGATGCACCAACAATACGCACGCCATTATCAGTTACAACGGTTTTACCTGATTCACAACCTTCAACATTACCACCCGTTGATGCAGCCATATCTACTAAAACAGAACCTGCCTTCATTTTATCTAATGTTGATTTATGAATAAGGCGAGGTGCTTGTCTGCCCGGTATTTGAGCAGTTGTAATCACAATATCTGCGGCACTGACAGCTTTATCTACCACTTGTGCTTGATCTTTAATGTATTGCTCAGATGGTCTCCAAGCATAGCCACCTGTTGATTTTGCTTTTTCTTTTTCTTCATCGCTCATTGGTACGTCAAGCCATTTACCACCAACCGATTCAACCTGCTCTTTTACAGAAGGTCGTAAATCACTTGCTTCAACAACCGCGCCTAAACGTTTTGCAGTTGCAATCGCCTGCAAACCAGCAACCCCAACGCCCAAGATTACTACTTTGGCTGGCTTTACTGTACCGGCAGAAGTCATAAACATTGGAAACGGGCGTGAATAAGCATTTGCCGCCATTAATACTGCTTTATAGCCTGCCAAGTTTGCTTGCGATGATAAAACATCCATATTTTGCGCTCTTGACAAAGTACGTGGCAAAAGCTCCATTGCAAAAGCAGTTACGCCTTGTTGTGCATAGCTATCTAATTGTTCATTTCTATACGGGTCTAATGCACCAATTACCATACTGTTTTGCTTTAACTTGCTTACTTGCTCAGGTAATAAATCCTCTACCACCATAATCATATCTGCAGTCTGCAAAACTTGGGTATCATCTGTTGCAATGCTTGCCCCGGCTTGTTTATATAGCTCATCATTATAATAAGCAGTTAAACCAACACCTGACTCAGCAATAACTTCATGCCCTGCTTTTATCAACTTTTTACAAGCGTCTGGCGTTAAAGCGACCCGTTTTTCATGCTCGCTGTGCGTTTTTACAACACCAACTTTCATATCCTCTCCTACCTTTTGTTCTTAGTAATAATCCAAGAATTAATATAATTGAATCTATATAACTGATTTTATATATAAAAAAAATAAATGCTAAAATAAAAAACATAATTAAAATGAATTATAGGTAATCACAGTCATTAGTTGCATTTAAAAATTGTGACTGGTTAGTATATTTTTTTATTAAATGTAAGCACTATCCGCTAAAAAGCAAAAAAAAGTTTATACTTTATCTATTAATAACTCAATAAAAAACTCGATGATATTGAGTTTTAAAGCTTAAATCGCACTATTTTACTATGTTTTATCCCCGATAATGATAGATAGCTTTGTATTCTGCTTTTGTTTTCATATAAAATAATTATCTACTGATTATTTTTATGCCCTTCATATTTAATTTTACTTAGGATTTGTTATGTATTTTTTATTATCACCAGCAAAAAGTTTAAATGAAAAAGACAATGTGCCAATCAACGTAGCCGATCAATATAGCCAACCTGCCTTAATTGAAGCCGCTTGTGAATTAATGAAAACATTAAAACAAAAAGACCCAATTGACTTAATGCAGCTGATGAAAATATCAGACAAAATTGCCCAACTAAATAGTGAGCGAAATCAAGCTTGGTGTTGGAGCAAAACCGTCCCTTTTACAATCGATACAGCAAAACCTGCTGTTTACCTTTTTGATGGTGATGTTTATACAGGACTAGATGTTTATGACATGAAAAAGCAAACAGTTGAATACTTAAACACTCATGTGGGTATTTTGTCTGGTCTTTATGGTTTGTTAAAGCCACTAGACTTGATTTTACCTTACCGTTTAGAGATGGGTACCAAACTTGCCAACAATAAAGGCGATAATTTATATAACTTTTGGGATAAGCAAATTGCTGAATTAATCAATAAACGCATCCCAACTACTGACAATGTATTGATTAATCTTGCTTCTAATGAATATTTTAAATCGGTTGATAAAAAAACACTCAATGCTAAAGTGATTACCCCAAGGTTTGAGGACGAAAAAAATGGCAAATTTAAAGTCATTAGTTTTTATGCAAAAAAAGCACGTGGATTGATGGTTAAATATGCCGCGGACAACCAGCTGACGAGTGCCGAGCAACTAAAAGACTTTAATCTTGCAGGTTATTACTATTGCCCAGAACTGTCGGACGATAAAACTTGGACATTTAGAAGAGATGAAAATATAACAGCGTAAAAATAAAACATAGCTAACATCAATCACGTAACTGTTTCTACATAAGAATCTATACGCCATACATAAAAAAAGTGGAACCTAAGTTCCACCTTTTTTTAATTTATAAACTGATTATATAATTACGCGTTCGCTTCTACACGGCGGATAACTTCTTCAGCAATCACGTCTTGGATGCCTTGATCAAGGTGGCTTGTAAAGCCAACGCATGAGCAGTTAATTTCACCCAATACATAAGTATCATTGCCTGCTTCATCTTTATCACCAAGCATAAAGTCCGCTGTCCAAATTAGTGGGATATCAAAACCACCTAGCTTGTCAGAAATAACAGGTAATGAATCGTTAAATAACGTCATTAATTCTGCCCAGTCTTCTGGCTTGTCGTACGTATATTTAGCACCTGAGAATAAAGTCGCTGAGAAAGCATCTTCAGCATCTGCTGGTTTTTTGTGTACAACAAAAATTGGCTTGTCACCAATTAAAAGAATACGGATTTCACCTTCTTTAATACGTGGCATAAAGCGCATATCTACAAGCATGCCATTTTCGCCAACAATATACTGTTCACAAAACTTCATGAAATCGCCAAGCGTATTGTATTCAACATGGTTATCAACCGCTTCAGTACACTTAAGCTTTGTATCTAGTGGTAGGCTGTCACCTGGTTTAAAGTCAATGCTTTCTTCAATTTGCACACGCCAGATACCTTCACCCGTTGAACCACGGTTTTGTTTAAGTACACGCTCACCCCAAGAGATGCTTGATGGGAAGATTTTAGTAAACTCTTCTACTGTATAGTAAGCATAAGTGTCATCAGGAACCAGATCCGTATCGGCGAGTTTCACCAATGCATCTTTAGCACCAAAGTTTGTCATCGCATCTGGATGTGACATGCCAACCAAGCCAGCATCTGATAGCTTGCGTAGTGTTTCAAAATACATTTTTTCGCCAGTAGCCAAGTTACCTGGATTAATACGGCTGATATAACCATCAAACTTTTCTTTTGCGTATTCGTAAATATCGTCTGCCCATTCATCACGGAAGTATACAACCTCAGCATGCCAACCCTTTTCTTGGATAGCTTCTACGATTGGCATGGTGTCTTTACGGTGTCCATTAAAAATTTTGTCTGAACCGCCTTCTGCTTCAAAAACAACAACACTCTTTTTCATTTACTTCTCCTGTTATTAATGGCCACCTTTGGGCAACCGGGTTGAAAAACTTACTATTTGTGTGTATTTATAATTTATTACAATATTACACTTTGTTATGGCTTTCATCAACATCTGTTTGCTTTATTTTTTGACGATAACAACCTAGTTTTACATTTTAATGAAGCCCCTTAAAATCAATAATAAAAAACCCTCTAGATTTTTGCATCTAAAGGGTTTTTCTACTTTTTTAATAACAATGATAGGATAAACATTAGGGGTATATAGCGTTTAATAAAACTTGCTAGAAGACAGCCAAGCGATATGCACAATGCATAATTAACCTGTGCTTACAAGCAATAAGTTTTTTATTTTATAAACGACTATTTTACATCATACCGCCCATGCCACCCATACCGCCCATGCCACCAGCAGGCATGCCCGCCATTGGATCAGCTGCTTCTGGCAAATCAGTAATCATTGCTTCGGTCGTTAGCATTAAGCCAGCTACAGATGCTGCGTGTTCTAAAGCTGAACGGGTTACTTTTGCAGGGTCAAGGATACCCATTTCAATCATATCGCCATATTCACCACTTGCTGCGTTATAGCCAAAGTTGCCTTCGCCACTTTTCACTTCGTTAACAACCACAGACGCTTCATCACCGGCGTTAGAAACGATTTGACGTAATGGTGCTTCCATCGCACGGCGTAAAATGTTGATACCTGCTGTTTGGTCGTCATTATCACCAATTATTTCATTAAGGCTTGCCATTGCTCTTACTAATGCCACACCACCACCAGGTACAACGCCTTCTTCTACTGCGGCACGCGTTGCATGCAAGGCATCATCTACACGGTCTTTCTTCTCTTTCATTTCTGTTTCGGTCGCTGCGCCAACTTTAATCACCGCAACACCACCAGATAGCTTAGCAATACGCTCTTGTAGTTTTTCTTTATCGTATTCAGAAGTTGATTCTTCTACTTGACGACGAATAGATTCTACACGCTCTTCAATATCTGCTTTATTGCCAACACCATCAACAATGACAGTATCTTCTTTACCAACGGTGATTTTTTTAGCAGTACCTAAAACATCTAAAGTTGCGGTTTCTAAGCTCATACCAACTTCTTCAGAAACAACGGTTGCACCTGTTAAAATAGCAATATCTTGTAGCATTGCTTTACGACGGTCACCAAAACCTGGGGCTTTTACGGCACAAGTTTTTAAACCACCACGCATGTTGTTAACAACTAAGGTTGCTAGTGCTTCATTTTCTACATCTTCAGCAATAATCAATAAAGGCTTATTAGATTGCATGACTTGCTCTAGTAACGGCACAATCTCACGAATGTTTGCAATTTTTTTGTCAACCAACAAAATGTATGGGTTTTCAAACTCTGCTGTTAAGCTGTCTTGTTTGTTAGCAAAGTATGGGCTAATGTAACCACGGTCAAATTGCATGCCTTCAACTACTTCTAAGGTATCTTCAAAGCCTGAACCTTCTTCAACCGTAATAACGCCTTTTTTGCCAACCGTTTCCATCGCCTGAGAAATTAACTCACCAACTTTGGCATCTGAGTTAGCAGAAATAGAGCCCACTTGTTCAATGGCTTTAAAGTCATCTGCAGGAGTTGAACAGTTGTGAATCTCTTCAACTGAAATGCGTACCGCTTTGTCGATACCACGTTTCAAGTCCATTGGGTTCATGCCGGCAGCCACTGATTTCATGCCTTCTGCTAAAATCGCTTGGGCAAGTACCGTTGCTGTAGTTGTACCATCACCAGCCACATCATTGGTTTTACTGGCAACTTCACGCACAAGCTGTGCACCCATGTTTTCAAATTTGTCTTCTAGTTCAATTTCTTTTGCAACAGAAACACCATCTTTAGTAATGGTTGGTGCGCCAAATGATTTATCAATAACCACGTTACGACCTTTTGGCCCTAAGGTTACTTTTACTGCATCCGCAAGTACATTAACACCATCAATCATTTTATTACGTGCATCAATACCAAATTTTACGTCTTTAGCCATTATCGTATTCTCCAATATTTATTATAAGTTTTAAAATATACAGTTAAAATTAAGCCAGTACGCCAAGTACATCAGCTTCTTTCATGATTAGCAGCTCTTCGCCATCGACTTTAACTGTTTGACCAGCGTATTGACCAAATAACACTTTATCACCAACATTAACATCAAGCGGTCTTACATCGCCATTTTCACGAATGTGACCATTACCTACAGCAATAACTTCGCCTTGCTGTGGTTTTTCTTGTGCCGAACCAGGTAGCAAGATACCACCCGCTGTTTTTTGTTCTTCTTCTACACGGCGAACAACAATACGATCATGTAAAGGACGGATACCCATCATTCTACTCCATTGATTAGTTTGAATTTTAAAATTAAAAAGTACTTATTGCGGTTACTCAAAGCGTCGTTATGGGTAATAGCAATAAGGTTGTTTATTGAATGGGGATTAAACGCATTTTGTTCAAGCAAAATACGATGATTTTTTTAAAAAACTACCCACATGTATGCAAATTATAACCATTAAAAAACCCATGGTACTTTAAGCACCATGAGTTTCATTTAAGCCTTAAAATTTATTAACAGCTTATACAATCACTTTATATTTTTTATAACGCTGTGATTGCCATAAATATACCATCGCATAAAGCGCAACACCAATGGCATAGCTTACATATTCATGTGGCAATTTAAATAAGTCTGCAACAACATTTGGTACCATCAACAATACCGTAATTGCCAACAATGCCAACATTTCAATAATGTTGGTTTTAACTTTAACCCAACGTTGTGTAAACGAGGAAAATGCCAACATACCCAAAACGGCCATTAAAAAGATTAGACCAATCTCTAATGGGTTTGTAATCCATACCCAACCAGCTGGATCACGTGGATCATCAGGATTAACACCATCAATTAGCAATAATTTACTGTTGAAAAAGAACATAAACGGTAAAATTGCGGTACGGATATCGTAAGCAAAGCCTTGTAGCCCCGTTTTAATTGGGTCTGAACGTGCAATACCTGCACCAGCATATGCCGCCATACCAACCGGTGGCGTGTCATCTGCCAAAATACCAAAGTAAAACACAAATAAGTGTGCCGCAATTGCAGGGACCAAATAACCTAAGTCGCCACTTAACCCCAAAATGACAGGCGCAGTTAACGATGCCATCACAATATAGTTTGCGGTTGTTGGCAAGCCCATACCTAAAATTAATGATACCACTGCCGTTAATGCCAGTACCGCCACAATGTAACCGCCTGATAAGGTTTCAATCACATCGGCAAGGATAAGACCAATACCTGTTAAAGTAACCGACCCAACTACAATGCCTGCCACACCGGTTGCAATGGCAATTGGCACCATGTTTTTAGCACCATTAATCATACCAACAATAATGTCGCTGATTGCGGTTTTTGCATTTTGCGTAAAACCAATGCCATTTTTTGCAAGCAGTGATTTAACAAATGGCTGAACCAGCATAATCAGTATTAACACGATGATACCATTAAAAGCAGCACGCTGAGGTGACATGCGCAATACAACCAAAGTGTACATAAGGTAAAACACTGGTAATAAAAAGTGCAAACCACTCACAAAAACATCCCAAACTTTGGGTAGTCTGTCTTTTAGTTCGCCTTTAATTCCCAATTTTTTTGCTTCTAAATGCACAATATAAAACAATGCAATATAACTCACAAAGGCAGGGATTGCCGCTGCCATAATAACGCCAGCATAATCCATACCCAAAAACTCAGCAATAATAAATGCTGCAGCACCCATAATTGGTGGCATTAGCTGACCATTGGTTGATGCTGCAACTTCTACCGATGCTGCTTTATAACCAGGAAAGCCCAGTTTCTTCATTAATGGGATTGTAAAAGTACCTGTAGTAACTGTATTAGCAATTGAGGAACCAGAAATAATACCCATCATGCCAGAGGCAGCAACCGATGCTTTTGCAGGTCCACCATCAAAACGTCCCAATGCTGCATAGGCAAGGTTAATAAAATATTGCCCTGCCCCTGCTCGCTCTAGCAATGCCCCAAAGAGTACAAATAAGAAAACATAACTTGCAGAAACACCCAAAGGAACACCAAAAATACCTTCGGTTGTTAAAAACATTTGTCCCATCATTTTTTCGATACTTGCCCCTTTATGGGCTATCAAATCTGGCATCACTTGCCCAAATTTAACATAGCCTAAAAAGATAATAGCGATGATGGCTAAAGCAGGACCCAGCGCACGGCGTGATGCCATTAGCAAAAGAATAATACCTGCAATGGCTGCCCATACGTCTAATTGCAGCCAAGCACCCGAACGGGCATTAAGCTCATTATAAAAAATAAAGATATATAACGCAGAAAGCGAACCAAGTGCCGCTAAAATATAATTCCAGAATGGAATGCTAGACATCGTTTTTTTTGTACGAAACATTGGATACATAAAAAATGCCAATGCAATCGCAAACGATAAGTGAATAGAACGAATGAATACATCATTAATTGGTAAAAGTACAACAAATAATTGAAAAAATGACCAACAAAATGCGATAAAAGCAATCATTCTAAAACCAAATGATTTGGGGTCTAATATACGCTTGCCCTCTAACACATCTGCTTGCTCGTTCTCTGATTGATGTTTTTCTTCATCAATCTTTACAACATTGTCCATAATGTCCTCCTATTTGCTAATGTCACCCTAACCTTATCTAATAAAAATATCTAAACGCTACTATTAACAGCTAATAGCTGCTTGTTCAAACATAGTTTTAAACTAGTAAAAATACAAAAAGCTAATGATGTTGGCATTTTTTCAACATTCTCTAACATTTAAATCTATGATTGATTTTTAAGATATCTCAGAAGAAGCTAAGTGCAAAATGACCACTGTACAAAAATGTTAATGCTTTACACTATACAGTATTTTTGACGATAGTTGTTAGTACAAAAAATTAAGCACAAGTAGTTACCTGTGCTTAATTAAAAAAACTTAGGTCTTTAATTATTCAGCAGAGGCAACTGCTAGACCTTGCTCTTCAAATACTTTTGCCGCAGCAGGGTGTTGAGGCACAGCCAAACCATCTAGCAAAGATTCTTTAGTAATAGTTTTGTATGCCGCATGTGATTCTTTGAAAGTATCAAAGTTATCTAAGATTGCTTTCGTCAATGCTGTTACGGCAGCATCAGACATGTCTTCACGTGTCACTAAAACAGCTTTAACACCAATACTTGGTACATCTGCATCGACACCTTCATAAAAGTCAGCCGAAATTGTACCTTTGGCATAGTATGGATAGTCTGCTACAAGCTTATCAACACCTTCACCATCAATTGGCACTAAGTTAATGCCAACAGAGTTTGCAGCATCTTTAATGTTAGCTGTTGGGTGACCAAACATACCAAAGTAACCATCTACCTTACGATCTTTTAGCATGGTTGGACCTTCAGATGATTTTAGCTCATTTACTAATGCTAAGTCTGATGTGTTAATACCATTCGCTTCAAACACAGATTCTGTTGTCATACGTGTACCACTGCCTGGTACATCGATGTTAAT
The DNA here is from genome assembly GCF_051097895.1 of Psychrobacter sp. HD31. GTDB lineage: Bacteria > Pseudomonadota > Gammaproteobacteria > Pseudomonadales > Moraxellaceae > Psychrobacter. Next base: position 109,019 of record NZ_CP142525.1, on the reverse strand, counting down.
TTTTTTACCTTTTAAATCTGCTAAAGTTTTAATACCCGCATCATCACGCACAACCAAAGCTAAAAGTTCTGGATAAATTGCCATGACACTGCGTAGCTCAGGTACTGGTGCTTCAGCAAACTTGCCTTCGCCATTAAGTGCCTGAAATGCGGTATCACTTTGGCTAATACCAAAGTCAAGTTCGCCTGCTTTAATGGTGTTAACATTGTATACAGAGCCACCGGTTGATTCAACAGAACAACGAATCCCTGTTTCTGCTTTGTTTTCATTCATCATACGGCAGATTGCACCACCAGTAGGATAATAAGTACCTGTTACGCCACCCGTACCGATCGTAATAAACTTAGAACCAGTAGCAGCTTCTGTTGCAGAGTCAGAACTGTTTGAGCAACCCGTTGCCATTGCAGCAGCAAGTGTGGCTACCGCTAAAGTTGGAAATAATTTCATACTTTAACCTTCCTTATTAAATAACTTAATTAATTTACCTGGGTAATATATAAATTGGGAACAAATCCGCAATAAAAGTATAACATAATTTTACGCATTTGTTATTAAATCATATATCTTTTTTATACATATTCATACCAATAGTTAATTAAATTACCATACTTACATCTGTTTGATTTAATTTTTGTATCGCTAGCCCTATGTCAGCTAGTAATATTTAATAACGATTTTTTACAAACAATAGCATAAGCTCACTTGAATATGTAACAATTTATGACCATCATAGAGTCATACACAACACAAAGGAGCATTCAGATGAAACAGCTTTCTACCCTTACAAAAACAACCGGCGCAATTTTTTTAGCAGCAACTACAATAGCAGCATCTGGAGCCGCAACCGCAAAATCCTTGCAGCCTTCTACCGCTAAATACAGTTTTACTGTAGAAAATAAATATAAAGGTACTGCAACACGCACACTTTCAAAATCTGGCAATAGTTGGAGCTATCGCACAAAAGCACGAGTCGCTGGCGTGGCAACCGCTAACCAAACCAGTAAGTTCACAATTTCTGGTTCTAAAATCAAGCCGAGCGCTGCAAGCACCACCTATAAGATTTTTGGTGCCGGACGCACACATAAATTAAAATTTAATGGCAGTAAAGTTATCAGTACTTATAAGGGTAAATCAAAAACATTATCTATGCCCCGCCAAGCCTATGATGACTTGAGCTTAGAAGCTCAAATCCGCCAAGATTTGTTAAATGGTAAGTTCGCTGGCAGTTATTACATGGCGAAAAAGAAAAAAGTAGAACGCGTGCGTTTTAAAAAGTCTGGCAATAGTAAAGTAACAGTACCAGCGGGGACATATAACACAGTGCGTATTGACCGCGTACACAGTGGTAATGGACGACGCACAACTTTTTGGTTAGCACCAAGTTTAAATTATCAACCAGTTAAGGTTATCCAAAATGCAGATGGTAAAAAAATGGAGCTGAGACTTACCAGCTATAAATAATCATTTGTAAGGCTCTAAACTAGATAAAGTTAGTATCACAAAGAAACTCAGCAATGGCTGAGTTTTTTTATATTAAGCATTTATCAAAATAACCATCAACATTTTAGATGCCCATTTAGGCTAAACAATCTATTACCGCTTCAGTAATGGCAAATGCCCTAATATCATTTAGCAAAGTTGTATCATAATTATGCACATAAGCAACTGCCAGTCCGTTGCTAGGATTACACCAAGCAACCGAGCCATTATAACCGATGTGACCAAAGCTTTGGTCTAATTGCCCCACCCTATCAAAAGCATTAAATACACGATGGTAACCTAGCCGCCATTGCATATCAGCTGGCATGACAGCATCTTGCCCAGAAACCTGAATCTTAGTGATTTCATCAAAGGTTGACTCATTAATCAGCTGTATTCCCATCCAGCTGCCTTCATTTGCTAACATCGCATAAATTTTTGCCAGCGCAGCAGCACTTGCCACACAATTAGCAGCCGGTATCACGGCTTGCATAACCTCTGGCTGATAATAGTCTAAATTTTCTTTTGCATTTGGCAATAATGACATAGTGTAATTTTTAATATTTAAATCAGCTGGGCTAAAATATATTCTATTAATTTCTGCGGTTGTGATTGCCGTATCACTATGCGCCTTACCTAATATTTGTTGCCAGATTTTATAACTTGGCAACTTGGCATAGGTTTGCATGGTTTTAACACTATCTGGCTTTAAGGTTGGTTTAATGCGTCTTTTAGGTTTATCCTCTGCGTTTATATCAAAGTTTCTTACCATTTGTGCAACATCGCCTATATGGGTTTGGGGTAACTGAAAAAACACCTCATCTGCAATACCTAAAGGTTTTGTTAAATATTTTTCTAAAGCCTGTTGTAAGCTTAAGTTTGTTACTTTTTCTATTAAACCACCAATTATCCAACCAGAAATCAAGGCACTGTAGGCAGTTGCATAAGGTTTGTTATTAGTTTGATTGACAGGCGCAAAAGGTTGCATGGTGGCAACTTTGTTTAGCATATTTTGCCAATCTAATAAGTCTTTATAACTACTGACAACTTGATTCAGTGCAAATAAATTGGCTTGATGGCTCAGTACCTGCCGTAAAGTAATATCACCTTTTCCATTACTTGCAAATTCTGCCCAATAGTCACAAATTGGCGTGTCATAGTTCAGTAACTCATTAGAAACTAGCACGTGAACCAGTGTGGCTAACACGCCTTTGCCAGTCGAAAAATTGATTGACAGCGTGTTGGCACGCCATTCTCTATTTTTTTGTGCCATACCAACACTTGTATCTAACACGCACTTGTTTTGATGATAAACAACCAATGAGCCTCCCGCAGGCGCATCATCTAGTTGTAAGTTTTTCATGATTTGTACAAGTTGCTGCCAATTTTTTTCTGGCATTGTTTTTTGGTTATCCATTTATTTCTCTAAAAATAAAAGGCTGCATTTAAGCAACCTTTTGAACTAAGTTTAATTTACTTAAAGTCCATTAAGTAAATTTGATTCATGTATCACAAATAATTAAGCATGATCCAAGAGACTTATAACACCCAAAGCATGTGGACTATCATTTTTAGGGCAATACAACCCAAACTCTATTTTTTTATCTACTTCATCTGCAACAATTAACTCAACTTCCGATGGCAAAAAAATTGGCGTTTTAAACGATACATCAACCCGATAAGCTTCGGGTAAGTTTTTAATATATGATAAACACTTAGCCTTTGACCACATACCATGCGCAATCGCTTTAGGAAAACCAAATGCACGTGCTGATAATGGATGTAAATGAATTAAATTAAAGTCGCCAGATACAAACGCATAACGGCGCCCCATATCTTCTGCTACTTTAAAGTAGGTATGCAGGCTTGAACTATCTATTGATAGTTTGGTTGTTTGTTTGCTTGTTTTACTTCTATCACGATTTTTTGAACGTGAACGAGATAAATAGGTAGAAACACCTTCCCAAATCAGCTCATCACCCGCTTTAACTTGTGTGACAAAGTCAAATTGTTGACCTTTATCATGGTCTCGTAAATTAACACAATCAACCGACATGGCAAAAACTTCATTATCTAAAATTTTGCGGTATTGAGTGACGCTGTTATCAACATGCACCAAACCAAGCATCGCAAATGGAAATGCTTCTTTTGCCATCATATTCATTTGTAATGATTGAGACAACACAGCAAAATAAGTAATTGGCACAGTATTATTTTTATCAAAACCACAAATTTTTCGATAATCATTTAGGTTTTCTGAATCTATGGTTAATGTATCTACTTTGTAGGTAAAGGAAGGCAATTCATCTTTTGATACTTTTGGCGCATCAGACTTTGGCAACAGACTTTTAACGATATTGGCATAGGTCGTGTGTGCTCTTGGTAACTCTTTAAAATTTTTACTACTATTTCCATCTACTTTATGTTGTGATTCAGACATCTTTAATCTTCCTAACTGCTAGTCAGTTTTGCTGTAATTTTGCGCAACGCTGATTATATCTTACCTGATTGATAGCCGTAGTCAATACATAAAGCGTATTCACATCGTAGACTTGTATCTAAATGTTGAGCTCTAATAAATATAAAAAAACGCCCCCGGTTGGGAGCGTTTTTCATATTTTATATATTATAAGGTAGGCGTGTTATCAATATCTAAATAAACTTTAGCACCATCTAGTTCATATAAATTATAACCAGCTTTTCCACTATTATCTGCTTCAACAAAACCTGTCAATGTGATTTTGTCAGACTTATCAGCATTAATAATTAATTCATTATCACTATCTGTCATCTTTTTGACTGTATCGGCAGAAATATCTAGAGTATGTGATTTATCATCAAATAAATCGATAATCTCAATATCTTTCAAGTCTGCAGAATCTTTAGCCAATAAGAATCCAGAAATATCTAAATCTAGCTCGGCACCATCTAGTCTGATAGTATCTTCTCCTTTACCTCCCAACAATCTGGCATCTTGTTGGTCAAAGATTAAGATATCATCGCCTTTATGACCGTATAAGCGGTCTGAGCCACCGCCACCTTGGATAACATCGTCACCACTATAACCAGAGAACCATTCGTCTTCATCATTACCAATAATCACGTCATTTGACCTTGTACCTTTAATACCAACAGCACCTGCGCTAGACGTATTGACTTTATGCTCAACATTTACAATAGTTGTATCAGATGAGTTCGTACCATCTATAATACCATAACCAAACTTACCATCACCGCTTACAGCAATACTATCTTGGCTGGTATCAATTTGTACTCCAGTAGTACCATCCATAGCATTACCATCGACACCATTAAGAAGCGTTAAACCATTAGCTGGTTTTTCTGCTTGTTTAAACTGAGTTGATAATCTGGTTGTATCATTAGCCATTAAAGTGGCAACATCAAGCTTCATGTTATTGATATCTTGAGAAGTCAGCACATTATCTTCTTTCGCTTTTAATCGATAAACATCTATCAATTGCTCTGCAGCAACTAAATCACCATCGTTGTCTCTCACATTAAAGTAAATTGACTCTTTATAACCATCTACAGTACCAGCAGTTTGATAGTCATAAAGCCCTTTTGTATACGCAACTTCTGAAGTACTACCATCTTCATTTGTCACGGTTTTTGTACCATCAGCAAAATGAATGCTAAATACACCGCCAGTAGTAGAGGTCGCTGTTAACAAATGCTCATCAGGATTATATGTATTTGCACCGTTTTCTCCTGGAGTATTAGTAACAACAACTGCAGAACCATCACTCGCTGTTATGGTATTTGCTTCTGCATCAAATGTATAGGTAACACCACCAACAGTAACCGAAACAAAGTCACCACCATCAGCACCCATACCACCATCAAATGATGGGTCATCTCCTTTTATCAAATCACGATCTGGTGATTTTGGCGTTGGAATTGATGATAATAACTCATCTTTAAGCGTACTAAAGTCAACCTCAACACCTTGCATTTTCCCTATACCATTAGGGTCTGTATCACCTGTCGTTCCATCATGAGCGACTGGATGCAACTCGTCAACTGGTGCACCATTCCCCATTGCATACGCATAAGATTTAATTTTGTTTGCAACCAAAAAGTCAATCCATGCCTGTTCTTCACCTGACTGAATTCCCAAATCACCACTAGCAGTATGATTTACTGTACCACCTAAATCTTCATTAGCGTAATCGTAAGGATATTTTGTTAGCGCAGCAGTCGGCGTGCCATCTGTCATAAAGTAAGTGGTATTGACATCAGCATCAGCAATTTTACCTGCATTATCATAAAGCTCGATTGCTTTGCTTAGGGCGGCATCATAGTTAGTGGAACCACCAGCTACAAACTTAAATAAATTTTGACGTGCTTCATTACCAGTTAGCCATAGACTACCCTCAACATCAAAAGCTTCAGTGGCAAACTCTACAAGCTGGAAACGTGAAGAATAAGCACTTCCCGCCTCTTCATAAGCTGAGATCATGTCCATGATAGCTTGTTGCGTTACCTCCAAGCGTGTCAAACCACGTTCTACAGTAACAATATCACCTTCGTTAAGGAAATTTCCTTCATCATCTGTCTGATAAGTTGCCTTATATGTCGCATTGGTTAGATTGTTATATACAATAGCATCCCCTAACTCTTCGTTAGTATTAGCATCATATATTTTACCTCCAGTTCTGTAAGTAGCGACTTCTCCAATCGTTGCAGCACCATTAGCAGGGTCAATATAGTAATAAGTACCACCAGCTGTAGTAGCATAGCCATAATAGTTCTGACTAACACCATAGCCAAAATCAATCACATTGCCATCATACTCATACAGCTGGACACCACGCGCATTATGAATAGATACACCAGTGGTGTAAATATCCGCAGTCTGATCTGCTGGTAGTGTGATGAGATTACCTAAGCTATCAAAAACAACAAAGTCATCTTTGACCCCTGAATTTGCACTCATACTTCCAGATGTATCAACAATAATTTGTACATTTGAAGTCAATGGTTCAAGCAATATACTCGTTTTACCTTCTGCTACTTTCGGACGATCGTCTTCAATAGTAACAGTAAGATTGGCAGCTGCTGAATCATCTACACCATCATTAACAACAGTTTTAAAGTTAAGTTCAAGGATATCTTCATCATTCTGGTCATCAGACGGATTTCCATTATCCCCTAAGTTGTTTTCATGATCTATAGCATGTTGAAGCGTAACAGTATAATCAGCTTCAAACTTACCATCAGCATCAGGACCTGTCGGAGTTCCAAGTACAATTTTCATTACATCAATAGGTGTTGTACTACCATCAAGAACAACTGTACCTTGTAATGTGCCTGCACCTTCATTCCAAGTCCATTGAACATCATTTCCTTGTACCGTAATATCAACATCATCAGGAATTATTTTGAAATTTCCTGCATCAAAGTTATCAACATCTGTAAAGGTAATTTTACCTGTTGCTACTTTTTCATTAGTTGTATCATCTTTATTAACATATGCATTTGCTATTGCATCAGGTAACGCCGCTTCTTTTGCATCAGAAAGGGCTTTAGCCGCAACCCTTGCTTCAGAAGATTTTGTTTCCGCATCAGCTTTCAATTGCGCATCTAAAGAATCATCTGTATTTTCTCGATAAGCCTTATTAGCTGCAGCTGCAGCATTAGCTGCAGCCTCTGCTATTGTAGCTGCCGCTTGGACATCTGGATTATTGTTGACTGCATCGTTAATTGAAGCAGCAACCAAGTCATCTTCATTGTTGTAACTTAAGTTATCTTTGATACCGCCTGCAAGTCCTTCTTCTGAAACTCTAGTAGAAGTAATCTCAAGAACAGTTGGCGCATCATTATCACCATCAATCGTAATTTCTAATACAGCATCATCAGATAGCGTACCGTCAGACATCGTGTAATTAAAGCTTTCAGTTAAAGTATCTCCGACATTCAGCTCTTGGACATCTTCATTAGCATTGTCAACCACATAAGTGTATGATCCATCTGTGTTAATAGTTAAAGTACCGTAGGTACCAACTAAAGCGCTACCAACTGTACCGGCATCTCCTGAACCTTCAGTATCACCTTTCCGGATTGCCGTAACTGTTGCATGCGCATTGGTCGGATCATCAGCAACGTCATTGCCACCACCATTAAGCACATTACCAGTCGCACTACTACCAGGTCTACTACTATTCAAACCACCTGCTTCAACAGCTGTACTCGCATCATCATTAGCTGTTATATCATCATTGATAATAGTACCAACACCCGTATCATCAGCAATCGAAGCATTATTAGCATTCGATAACTTAACATTGTATGTTTCTGTTGGTTCCCAGAAGTCATCACCAACGACAGTAACGTCAATCGTTGCTGTTGTTTCACCTGCTCGAATTATAACTTGAGTAACCGTTGTTTTTACGTCTCCACTTGTCGTATCAACATGCTCAATAGCAACATCTACAGTCGTATCAAGCTCACTCACATTTGATTGTGTAACAGTAAATGTTACCGTTTGATCTTCATCTGTTTCTGTTACTTCAACATCATTAATAGTTAGAGATGGCTGGTCGTCTGAGGTGCCATCGTCATCTTCATCTTCGTCTGTGATGCTACCGTCCGCTTTGTCTGTGCCTTTGGTTAACTTCTCAGTCTCTTCAATGGTAACGTTGAATTTCTCAGTCTCTTCAAAGATCTCGTCATCTTCAACTGGAACGCGTAATTCAATCTCAGCGGTGTCTTTGCCAACTGGTATGAAACCGTCTGCTGGAACATCCTGCCAGTTACCGTCTGTGTCTTTGTACTGTAATGGACCGCTAAAGTCGTCATCTTCTGTGCCGTCTGCGCCTGTGCCATTGTTTAGTTGTACTTTAACTTTACCGTCAACTTCACTCTCACCAACTTTCGTTAGCTTAAATGTTGCATAGCCTGCATTCTCTTCAACGTCTGCTGCCACTGCTGCAATGTTGATGACTGGTTGGTCGTCTGAGGTGCCATCGTCATCTTCATCTTCGTCTGTGATGCTACCGTCCGCTTTGTCTGTGCCTTTGGTTAACTTCTCAGTCTCTTCAATGGTAACGTTGAATTTCTCAGTCTCTTCAAAGATCTCGTCATCTTCAACTGGAACGCGTAATTCAATCTCAGCGGTGTCTTTGCCAACTGGTATGAAACCGTCTGCTGGAACATCCTGCCAGTTACCGTCTGTGTCTTTGTACTGTAATGGACCGCTAAAGTCGTCATCTTCTGTGCCGTCTGCGCCTGTGCCATTGTTTAGTTGTACTTTAACTTTACCGTCAACTTCACTCTCACCAACTTTCGTTAGCTTAAATGTTGCATAGCCTGCATTCTCTTCAACGTCTGCTGCCACTGCTGCAATGTTGATGACTGGTTGGTCGTCTGAGGTGCCATCGTCATCTTCATCTTCGTCTGTGATGCTACCGTCCGCTTTGTCTGTGCCTTTGGTTAACTTCTCAGTCTCTTCAATGGTAACGTTGAATTTCTCAGTCTCTTCAAAGATCTCGTCATCTTCAACTGGAACGCGTAATTCAATCTCAGCGGTGTCTTTGCCAACTGGTATGAAACCGTCTGCTGGAACATCCTGCCAGTTACCGTCTGTGTCTTTGTACTGTAATGGACCGCTAAAGTCGTCATCTTCTGTGCCGTCTGCGCCTGTGCCATTGTTTAGTTGTACTTTAACTTTACCGTCAACTTCACTCTCACCAACTTTCGTTAGCTTAAATGTTGCATAGCCTGCATTCTCTTCAACGTCTGCTGCCACTGCTGCAATGTTGATGACTGGTTGGTCGTCTGAGGTGCCATCGTCATCTTCATCTTCGTCTGTGATGCTACCGTCCGCTTTGTCTGTGCCTTTGGTTAACTTCTCAGTCTCTTCAATGGTAACGTTGAATTTCTCAGTCTCTTCAAAGATCTCGTCATCTTCAACTGGAACGCGTAATTCAATCTCAGCGGTGTCTTTGCCAACTGGTATGAAACCGTCTGCTGGAACATCCTGCCAGTTACCGTCTGTGTCTTTGTACTGTAATGGACCGCTAAAGTCGTCATCTTCTGTGCCGTCTGCGCCTGTGCCATTGTTTAGTTGTACTTTAACTTTACCGTCAACTTCACTCTCACCAACTTTCGTTAGCTTAAATGTTGCATAGCCTGCATTCTCTTCAACGTCTGCTGCCACTGCTGCAATGTTGATGACTGGTTGGTCGTCTGAGGTGCCATCGTCATCTTCATCTTCGTCTGTGATGCTACCGTCCGCTTTGTCTGTGCCTTTGGTTAACTTCTCAGTCTCTTCAATGGTAACGTTGAATTTCTCAGTCTCTTCAAAGATCTCGTCATCTTCAACTGGAACGCGTAATTCAATCTCAGCGGTGTCTTTGCCAACTGGTATGAAACCGTCTGCTGGAACATCCTGCCAGTTACCGTCTGTGTCTTTGTACTGTAATGGACCGCTAAAGTCGTCATCTTCTGTGCCGTCTGCGCCTGTGCCATTGTTTAGTTGTACTTTAACTTTACCGTCAACTTCACTCTCACCAACTTTCGTTAGCTTAAATGTTGCATAGCCTGCATTCTCTTCAACGTCTGCTGCCACTGCTGCAATGTTGATGACTGGTTGGTCGTCTGAGGTGCCATCGTCATCTTCATCTTCGTCTGTGATGCTACCGTCCGCTTTGTCTGTGCCTTTGGTTAACTTCTCAGTCTCTTCAATGGTAACGTTGAATTTCTCAGTCTCTTCAAAGATCTCGTCATCTTCAACTGGAACGCGTAATTCAATCTCAGCGGTGTCTTTGCCAACTGGTATGAAACCGTCTGCTGGAACATCCTGCCAGTTACCGTCTGTGTCTTTGTACTGTAATGGACCGCTAAAGTCGTCATCTTCTGTGCCGTCTGCGCCTGTGCCATTGTTTAGTTGTACTTTAACTTTACCGTCAACTTCACTCTCACCAACTTTCGTTAGCTTAAATGTTGCATAGCCTGCATTCTCTTCAACGTCTGCTGCCACTGCTGCAATGTTGATGACTGGTTGGTCGTCTGAGGTGCCATCGTCATCTTCATCTTCGTCTGTGATGCTACCGTCCGCTTTGTCTGTGCCTTTGGTTAACTTCTCAGTCTCTTCAATGGTAACGTTGAATTTCTCAGTCTCTTCAAAGATCTCGTCATCTTCAACTGGAACGCGTAATTCAATCTCAGCGGTGTCTTTGCCAACTGGTATGAAACCGTCTGCTGGAACATCCTGCCAGTTACCGTCTGTGTCTTTGTACTGTAATGGACCGCTAAAGTCGTCATCTTCTGTGCCGTCTGCGCCTGTGCCATTGTTTAGTTGTACTTTAACTTTACCGTCAACTTCACTCTCACCAACTTTCGTTAGCTTAAATGTTGCATAGCCTGCATTCTCTTCAACGTCTGCTGCCACTGCTGCAATGTTGATGACTGGTTGGTCGTCTGAGGTGCCATCGTCATCTTCATCTTCGTCTGTGATGCTACCGTCCGCTTTGTCTGTGCCTTTGGTTAACTTCTCAGTCTCTTCAATGGTAACGTTGAATTTCTCAGTCTCTTCAAAGATCTCGTCATCTTCAACTGGAACGCGTAATTCAATCTCAGCGGTGTCTTTGCCAACTGGTATGAAACCGTCTGCTGGAACATCCTGCCAGTTACCGTCTGTGTCTTTGTACTGTAATGGACCGCTAAAGTCGTCATCTTCTGTGCCGTCTGCGCCTGTGCCATTGTTTAGTTGTACTTTAACTTTACCGTCAACTTCACTCTCACCAACTTTCGTTAGCTTAAATGTTGCATAGCCTGCATTCTCTTCAACGTCTGCTGCCACTGCTGCAATGTTGATGACTGGTTGGTCGTCTGAGGTGCCATCGTCATCTTCATCTTCGTCTGTGATGCTACCGTCCGCTTTGTCTGTGCCTTTGGTTAACTTCTCAGTCTCTTCAATGGTAACGTTGAATTTCTCAGTCTCTTCAAAGATCTCGTCATCTTCAACTGGAACGCGTAATTCAATCTCAGCGGTGTCTTTGCCAACTGGTATGAAACCGTCTGCTGGAACATCCTGCCAGTTACCGTCTGTGTCTTTGTACTGTAATGGACCGCTAAAGTCGTCATCTTCTGTGCCGTCTGCGCCTGTGCCATTGTTTAGTTGTACTTTAACTTTACCGTCAACTTCACTCTCACCAACTTTCGTTAGCTTAAATGTTGCATAGCCTGCATTCTCTTCAACGTCTGCTGCCACTGCTGCAATGTTGATGACTGGTTGGTCGTCTGAGGTGCCATCGTCATCTTCATCTTCGTCTGTGATGCTACCGTCCGCTTTGTCTGTGCCTTTGGTTAACTTCTCAGTCTCTTCAATGGTAACGTTGAATTTCTCAGTCTCTTCAAAGATCTCGTCATCTTCAACTGGAACGCGTAATTCAATCTCAGCGGTGTCTTTGCCAACTGGTATGAAACCGTCTGCTGGAACATCCTGCCAGTTACCGTCTGTGTCTTTGTACTGTAATGGACCGCTAAAGTCGTCATCTTCTGTGCCGTCTGCGCCTGTGCCATTGTTTAGTTGTACTTTAACTTTACCGTCAACTTCACTCTCACCAACTTTCGTTAGCTTAAATGTTGCATAGCCTGCATTCTCTTCAACGTCTGCTGCCACTGCTGCAATGTTGATGACTGGTTGGTCGTCTGAGGTGCCATCGTCATCTTCATCTTCGTCTGTGATGCTACCGTCCGCTTTGTCTGTGCCTTTGGTTAACTTCTCAGTCTCTTCAATGGTAACGTTGAATTTCTCAGTCTCTTCAAAGATCTCGTCATCTTCAACTGGAACGCGTAATTCAATCTCAGCGGTGTCTTTGCCAACTGGTATGAAACCGTCTGCTGGAACATCCTGCCAGTTACCGTCTGTGTCTTTGTACTGTAATGGACCGCTAAAGTCGTCATCTTCTGTGCCGTCTGCGCCTGTGCCATTGTTTAGTTGTACTTTAACTTTACCGTCAACTTCACTCTCACCAACTTTCGTTAGCTTAAATGTTGCATATGCATTCTCTTCAACGTCTGCTGCCACTGCTGCAATGTTGATGACTGGTTGGTCGTCTGAGGTGCCATCGTCATCTTCATCTTCGTCTGTGATGCTACCGTCCGCTTTGTCTGTGCCTTTGGTTAACTTCTCAGTCTCTTCAATGGTAACGTTGAATTTCTCAGTCTCTTCAAAGATCTCGTCATCTTCAACTGGAACGCGTAATTCAATCTCAGCGGTGTCTTTGCCAACTGGTATGAAACCGTCTGCTGGAACATCCTGCCAGTTACCGTCTGTGTCTTTGTACTGTAATGGACCGCTAAAGTCGTCATCTTCTGTGCCGTCTGCGCCTGTGCCATTGTTTAGTTGTACTTTAACTTTACCGTCAACTTCACTCTCACCAACTTTCGTTAGCTTAAATGTTGCATAGCCTGCATTCTCTTCAACGTCTGCTGCCACTGCTGCAATGTTGATGACTGGTTGGTCGTCTGAGGTGCCATCGTCATCTTCATCTTCGTCTGTGATGCTACCGTCCGCTTTGTCTGTGCCTTTGGTTAACTTCTCAGTCTCTTCAATGGTAACGTTGAATTTCTCAGTCTCTTCAAAGATCTCGTCATCTTCAACTGGAACGCGTAATTCAATCTCAGCGGTGTCTTTGCCAACTGGTATGAAACCGTCTGCTGGAACATCCTGCCAGTTACCGTCTGTGTCTTTGTACTGTAATGGACCGCTAAAGTCGTCATCTTCTGTGCCGTCTGCGCCTGTGCCATTGTTTAGTTGTACTTTAACTTTACCGTCAACTTCACTCTCACCAACTTTCGTTAGCTTAAATGTTGCATAGCCTGCATTCTCTTCAACGTCTGCTGCCACTGCTGCAATGTTGATGACTGGTTGGTCGTCTGAGGTGCCATCGTCATCTTCATCTTCGTCTGTGATGCTACCGTCCGCTTTGTCTGTGCCTTTGGTTAACTTCTCAGTCTCTTCAATGGTAACGTTGAATTTCTCAGTCTCTTCAATCTCGTCATCTTCAACTGGAACGCGTAATTCAATCTCAGCGGTGTCTTTGCCAACTGGTATGAAACCGTCTGCTGGAACATCCTGCCAGTTACCGTCTGTGTCTTTGTACTGTAATGGACCGCTAAAGTCGTCATCTTCTGTGCCGTCTGCGCCTGTGCCATTGTTTAGTTGTACTTTAACTTTACCGTCAACTTCACTCTCACCAACTTTCGTTAGCTTAAATGTTGCATAGCCTGCATTCTCTTCAACGTCTGCTGCCACTGCTGCAATGTTGATGACTGGCTTATCACCATCTTTTGTATCTGTTGGTGTTTTAGGATTACCGTCATCTTCATCATTGATAACACCCGTTGCTTCTGAAGTGCCTAACGTAGCATTCTCTACATCTGACATGGTAAGTTTTAGCTCTTCTGATACTTCATAGATATCATCGTCTTTGGCAATAATTGTAAACTTAGGCATCTTATCAGCTGTGGTACCTGCTGGTATCTCAACTTCAACGCCTACTTTTAATTCATCAACTGTTACTGTTTGAGTACTGCCGTCTGCTTTAGTTAAAGTGATTGATTCGATGTCTTCTGCTTCTACTTCATTAAGATCAAGTTTAACTGTCGCTTTCGTAGTCTTTTCACTTTCACCGTCTTGTTTAACAGTATAAACAAGTTGGTTGTCAGTAGACGCATCACCTGATTGACCGCCTTCAACTGCCACTGCGTCAGTCGAAACTAGATTAACGACTGGCTTATCACCATCTTTTGTATCTGTTGGTGTTTTAGGATTACCGTCATCTTCATCATTGATAACACCCGTTGCTTCTGAAGTGCCTAACGTAGCATTCTCTACATCTGACATGGTAAGTTTTAGCTCTTCTGATACTTCATAGATATCATCGTCTTTGGCAATAATTGTAAACTTAGGCATCTTATCAGCTGTGGTACCTGCTGGTATCTCAACTTCAACGCCTACTTTTAATTCATCAACTGTTACTGTTTGAGTACTGCCGTCTGCTTTAGTTAAAGTGATTGATTCGATGTCTTCTGCTTCTACTTCATTAAGATCAAGTTTAACTGTCGCTTTCGTAGTCTTTTCACTTTCACCGTCTTGTTTAACAGTATAAACAAGTTGGTTGTCAGTAGACGCATCACCTGATTGACCGCCTTCAACTGCCACTGCGTCAGTCGAAACTAGATTAACGACTGGCTTATCACCATCTTTTGTATCTGTTGGTGTTTTAGGATTACCGTCATCTTCATCATTGATAACACCCGTTGCTTCTGAAGTGCCTAACGTAGCATTCTCTACATCTGACATGGTAAGTTTTAGCTCTTCTGATACTTCATAGATATCATCGTCTTTGGCAATAATTGTAAACTTAGGCATCTTATCAGCTGTGGTACCTGCTGGTATCTCAACTTCAACGCCTACTTTTAATTCATCAACTGTTACTGTTTGAGTACTGCCGTCTGCTTTAGTTAAAGTGATTGATTCGATGTCTTCTGCTTCTACTTCATTAAGATCAAGTTTAACTGTCGCTTTCGTAGTCTTTTCACTTTCACCGTCTTGTTTAACAGTATAAACAAGTTGGTTGTCAGTAGACGCATCACCTGATTGACCGCCTTCAACTGCCACTGCGTCAGTCGAAACTAGATTAACGACTGGCTTATCACCATCTTTTGTATCTGTTGGTGTTTTAGGATTGCCGTCATCTTCATCATTGATAACACCCGTTGCTTCTGAAGTGCCTAACTCAGCATTCTCTACATCTGACATGGTAAGTTTTAGCTCTTCTGATACTTCATAGATATCATCGTCTTTGGCTGTAAACGTAAAGGTCGGCTTAGCATCTGAGCCTGCAGGTATTTCAACTTCAACGCCTGCTTGCAAATCAGCAACAGTATAGGTTGTCTCAGTACCCAACGCATCTTTATAGACAATCGCTTCTACATCTTCTACTTCTGCTTCACCTAAGTCTAATTTAATGATCGCTGTTGTCGCTTTAGAGCTTTTTAATGTTTGGCTGACTTCAAATACCAATTTGCTATCTTTATCTGAACCATCACTATCTACACCACCTTCAATTGCAACATCATCTGTTGCTTTAAGGTTAATAGTCAACTTGTCGTTGTCAACAATTGTACCTGTACCTGTACTATTGCCAATGGTTAGCGTCGTCGTTTCTTTATCTTCTTTCTCGGTATCATCCGTTGTTGGGTAAGTAACCGTGAATTCTGTCGTTCCTGCTGGCACAGTAATGGTTCCGTCGTCATTTAGTTCGACGCCATTTGAGAAGGTTGGTGTATTATCATAGTCCTTGCCTTCTTCTGCGCTACCATCTTTAAGCTCAAACTTATAAGTAATGTCTGTTTCACTTTCTCCATTAACTTTGACTTTATGGACTAGATCATCACCTTCTACCGCTTCCGCATCTCCAACTGTTAATTTCGGCTTATCACCATCTTTTGTATCTGTTGGTGTTTTAGGATTACCGTCATCTTCATCATTGATAACACCCGTTGCTTCTGAAGTGCCTAACGTAGCATTCTCTACATCTGACATGGTAAGTTTTAGCTCTTCTGATACTTCATAGATATCATCGTCTTTGGCAATAATTGTAAACTTAGGCATCTTATCAGCTGTGGTACCTGCTGGTATCTCAACTTCAACGCCTACTTTTAATTCATCAACTGTTACTGTTTGAGTACTGCCGTCTGCTTTAGTTAAAGTGATTGATTCGATGTCTTCTGCTTCTACTTCATTAAGATCAAGTTTAACTGTCGCTTTCGTAGTCTTTTCACTTTCACCGTCTTGTTTAACAGTATAAACAAGTTGGTTGTCAGTAGACGCATCACCTGATTGACCGCCTTCAACTGCCACTGCGTCAGTCGAAACTAGATTAACGACTGGCTTATCACCATCTTTTGTATCTGTTGGTGTTTTAGGATTGCCGTCATCTTCATCATTGATAACACCCGTTGCTTCTGAAGTGCCTAACTCAGCATTCTCTACATCTGACATGGTAAGTTTTAGCTCTTCTGATACTTCATAGATATCATCGTCTTTGGCTGTAAACGTAAAGGTCGGCTTAGCATCTGAGCCTGCAGGTATTTCAACTTCAACGCCTGCTTGCAAATCAGCAACAGTATAGGTTGTCTCAGTACCCAACGCATCTTTATAGACAATCGCTTCTACATCTTCTACTTCTGCTTCACCTAAGTCTAATTTAATGATCGCTGTTGTCGCTTTAGAGCTTTTTAATGTTTGGCTGACTTCAAATACCAATTTGCTATCTTTATCTGAACCATCACTATCTACACCACCTTCAATTGCAACATCATCTGTTGCTTTAAGGTTAATAGTCAACTTGTCGTTGTCAACAATTGTACCTGTACCTGTACTATTGCCAATGGTTAGCGTCGTCGTTTCTTTATCTTCTTTCTCGGTATCATCCGTTGTTGGGTAAGTAACCGTGAATTCTGTCGTTCCTGCTGGCACAGTAATGGTTCCGTCGTCATTTAGTTCGACGCCATTTGAGAAGGTTGGTGTATTATCATAGTCCTTGCCTTCTTCTGCGCTACCATCTTTAAGCTCAAACTTATAAGTAATGTCTGTTTCACTTTCTCCATTAACTTTGACTTTATGGACTAGATCATCACCTTCTACCGCTTCCGCATCTCCAACTGTTAATTTCGGCTTATCACCATCTTTTGTATCTGTTGGTGTTTTAGGATTACCGTCATCTTCATCATTGATAACACCCGTTGCTTCTATCTCATCGCTCAGGCTAGCATTCTTAGGCTCACTAATTTCAAGCACTAAGTCTTCACTAACCTCGTATGACTCGTCATCTTTAACCGTTATTTTAATTGGCGTTTCTGTTTTACCTTTGGCTATTTGTACATTTACACCACTTTCAAAGAAATCTTCAATTTGCTCTGGCGTATTTAATGTTTTCTCATTACCATTCCCATCCGTATAAACAATTGAAACAATGTCTTCAGGCTCAACGGTACTATTACCTGTCGGTTTAACTTTAACAATGGTATCTTTATTGTTTACCTCATTTTGAGAAACAGTAAATTCAAGTGCATTATCAACACCCTCAACCGCTTCGTCATCTTTCGCAACAATTTTAACTTTTGGCGGATAGTCCACTGTAACCTCTGCAGGGTTTGACTTGTTACCAGTTGTATCTTCTACTGTGTATTTAACTGGAGTTGGGTCATCTGTGAAACCATCTTCTGGCGTAAAGGTTACTTCGCCTGTTGTTGGGTCAACTGTCCATGTACCTTCACCGTCTACTGGTAATTCAGTAACTTCTTTGCCAGTTGGGTCAATCAGTTTAACCGTTTTAGGGTCGATGTCATCTTCAGGGTCTGTGTCATTGCCTAATACGTCAACTTTAACTGGCTCTCCAGTTTTGCCTGTCTCTTTATCATCTTCAGCTACCGGTGGGTTCTGAGGATAATCAACTGTAACCTCTGCAGGGTTTGACTTGTTACCAGTTGTATCTTCTACTGTGTATTTAACTGGAGTTGGGTCATCTGTGAAACCATCTTCTGGCGTAAAGGTTACTTCGCCTGTTGTTGGGTCAACTGTCCATGTACCTTCACCGTCTACTGGTAATTCAGTAACTTCTTTGCCAGTTGGGTCAATCAGTTTAACCGTTTTAGGGTCGATGTCATCTTCAGGGTCTGTGTCATTGCCTAATACGTCAACTTTAACTGGCTCTCCAGTTTTGCCTGTCTCTTTATCATCTTCAGCTACCGGTGGGTTCTGAGGATAATCAACTGTAACCTCTGCAGGGTTTGACTTGTTACCAGTTGTATCTTCTACTGTGTATTTAACTGGAGTTGGGTCATCTGTGAAACCATCTTCTGGCGTAAAGGTTACTTCGCCTGTTGTTGGGTCAACTGTCCATGTACCTTCACCGTCTACTGGTAATTCAGTAACTTCTTTACCAGTTGGGTCAATCAGTTTAACCGTTTTAGGGTCGATGTCATTCAGGGTCTGTGTCATTGCCTAATACGTCAACTTTAACTGGCTCTCCAGTTTTGCCTGTCTCTTTATCATCTTCAGCTACCGGTGGGTTCTGAGGATAATCAACTGTAACCTCTGCAGGGTTTGACTTGTTACCAGTTGTATCTTCTACTGTGTATTTAACTGGAGTTGGGTCATCTGTGAAACCATCTTCTGGCGTAAAGGTTACTTCGCCTGTTGTTGGGTCAACTGTCCATGTACCTTCACCGTCTACTGGTAATTCAGTAACTTCTTTACCAGTTGGGTCAATCAGTTTAACCGTTTTAGGGTCGATGTCATCTTCAGGGTCTGTGTCATTGCCTAATACGTCAACTTTAACTGGCTCTCCAGTTTTGCCTGTCTCTTTATCATCTTCAGCTACCGGTGGGTTCTGAGGATAATCAACTGTAACCTCTGCAGGGTTTGACTTGTTACCAGTTGTATCTTCTACTGTGTATTTAACTGGAGTTGGGTCATCTGTGAAACCATCTTCTGGCGTAAAGGTTACTTCGCCTGTTGTTGGGTCAACTGTCCATGTACCTTCACCGTCTACTGGTAATTCAGTAACTTCTTTACCAGTTGGGTCAATCAGTTTAACCGTTTTAGGGTCGATGTCATCTTCAGGGTCTGTGTCATTGCCTAATACGTCAACTTTAACTGGCTCTCCAGTTTTGCCTGTCTCTTTATCATCTTCAGCTACCGGTGGGTTCTGAGGATAATCAACTGTAACCTCTGCAGGGTTTGACTTGTTACCAGTTGTATCTTCTACTGTGTATTTAACTGGAGTTGGGTCATCTGTGAAACCATCTTCTGGCGTAAAGGTTACTTCGCCTGTTGTTGGGTCAACTGTCCATGTACCTTCACCGTCTACTGGTAATTCAGTAACTTCTTTACCAGTTGGGTCAATCAGTTTAACCGTTTTAGGGTCGATGTCATCTTCAGGGTCTGTGTCATTGCCTAATACGTCAACTTTAACTGGCTCTCCAGTTTTGCCTGTCTCTTTATCATCTTCAGCTACCGGTGGGTTCTGAGGATAATCAACTGTAACCTCTGCAGGGTTTGACTTGTTACCAGTTGTATCTTCTACTGTGTATTTAACTGGAGTTGGGTCATCTGTGAAACCATCTTCTGGCGTAAAGGTTACTTCGCCTGTTGTTGGGTCAACTGTCCATGTACCTTCACCGTCTACTGGTAATTCAGTAACTTCTTTACCAGTTGGGTCAATCAGTTTAACCGTTTTAGGGTCGATGTCATCTTCAGGGTCTGTGTCATTGCCTAATACGTCAACTTTAACTGGCTCTCCAGTTTTGCCTGTCTCTTTATCATCTTCAGCTACCGGTGGGTTCTGAGGATAATCAACTGTAACCTCTGCAGGGTTTGACTTGTTACCAGTTGTATCTTCTACTGTGTATTTAACTGGAGTTGGGTCATCTGTGAAACCATCTTCTGGCGTAAAGGTTACTTCGCCTGTTGTTGGGTCAACTGTCCATGTACCTTCACCGTCTACTGGTAATTCAGTAACTTCTTTACCAGTTGGGTCAATCAGTTTAACCGTTTTAGGGTCGATGTCATCTTCAGGGTCTGTGTCATTGCCTAATACGTCAACTTTAACTGGCTCTCCAGTTTTGCCTGTCTCTTTATCATCTTCAGCTACCGGTGGGTTCTGAGGATAATCAACTGTAACCTCTGCAGGGTTTGACTTGTTACCAGTTGTATCTTCTACTGTGTATTTAACTGGAGTTGGGTCATCTGTGAAACCATCTTCTGGCGTAAAGGTTACTTCGCCTGTTGTTGGGTCAACTGTCCATGTACCTTCACCGTCTACTGGTAATTCAGTAACTTCTTTGCCAGTTGGGTCAATCAGTTTAACCGTTTTAGGGTCGATGTCATCTTCAGGGTCTGTGTCATTGCCTAATACGTCAACTTTAACTGGCTCTCCAGTTTTGCCTGTCTCTTTATCATCTTCAGCTACCGGTGGGTTCGCAGGCTTAGGCTTGCTATCATCCTTATCATCAATAAATGGGATTGCAGCTAGTGGAAGAGCTGCTAACCACCATGGAAAACCGGCAATCCATAAGGGGCTTACAAATTCTTCTCCACCCAGTGCTTGTCCTTCTACGGCACCTGCTTCTAGCTGGGTAACGTAGTCGTATACTTCTCCTGTATCTGGTATGTAGTAGTAATATGCATCACTTTCGTGTAAGCCAATCAGTGCTTGATCATCGTTTAAGTAAAAACCTTCAATGATTAAGTCAGTTTCTTTACCTTCGCGCTCAAATGATACGTGTAAGTCATCACCAACACGTTTGGTGATGATGTGGTTCGGTCCACGGCCAATTGATTCGTCAAAAAATTCGTAGTTGACTTTTTCACCTGCTTGGATAATCGTCGGCTCTCCGTCTTTGGTGATAACAGTCGCTTCTGATATTTGTTCTTTCGTGTTATAAATCTTTACAATAACGTTTTTCATATTTTTTACCTTGATTCAATTTGTTGATATATGTT
Source organism: Psychrobacter sp. HD31 (assembly GCF_051097895.1). Classification (GTDB taxonomy): domain Bacteria; phylum Pseudomonadota; class Gammaproteobacteria; order Pseudomonadales; family Moraxellaceae; genus Psychrobacter. The sequence continues at coordinate 87,997 of NZ_CP142525.1, read as the reverse complement.
TAATTAGTCCAGTATTTGATTGCCATTTTCGTCGATACGTACACGCTCATTAATAACGGCTATGGTACGACGGTTAAGCTGCATGCCTTCTTTAGTTTTGTTTGTCGCTCTTGGTCTACTTTCACCAAAACCAACCGCTTGTAATCTAGATGCCTCTATGCCATATCGGTTAATTAACATATTTTTCACGGCATTTGCACGGCGTTGTGATAGCTTCTGGTTATATGCATCACTGGCACGACTATCTGTATGCCCTTCGATAAGGGCAGTAGTGTTGGTATAAACCTTCATGAATTCAGCTACTTCTTCTACTTCATGAATAAATGCTGGTTTAATGATTGATTTATCTGTATCAAACAGTACTTCTAATTCTATTCTTACTTCTTTTTCTAATACTGGTGGCTTGACTGGTTCTGGTTTAGCTGCTGGACAGTTTGGTACAACGCGAGTTACTTGATGGGTTTGGTAAGTTTTGCCTTCTAAAATTTCTTTCGCGGTTACTTCGTCTATTTGGGTAATTTCGCTGGCACCTGTCTCTCCATCTACGTCAACATAAAAAAAGTTGATGCTGTCAGGTGCTAGTACAAATTTCTGAGCGTCTAGTAGTAGGTCGTTGGTTTTTAGCCCTGTTACTTCTGCACTGATGTTATTGATGCCTGCACATGAGTTAACTTGCGTGTAGTTGTTTGGATGTAGGCTAACTTGATAGCGGTCGTTAATTGAGATGTTCGCACCGGTTTGTTCAGGGTCATCGTCCATGCGACGAATAAATACTAGACTGGCATCCCCTTCTGGCGCTGCTTTGTTGATAATATCTATTGGGTCTACATCTGCATGTTTATGCCATACTGCATGGTCTACTGCTTTTAAGTTCTCTTTGTCAATAATCCCTTGGTTGATACAGCCAGTAAGGGCTATCGTTGATATTGCTATTGCCAATATTGATTTTGTCACATCCATAATCACTCTCCAATCTAATATTAATTCATAAAACCATTAAAAACTCTAAAAAATAAAATAACAAATCCAATATACCCTTTCCAACTCTATATTCCACTACCATTTATGACACTTCTGTTACTTTTTTGTTACAAGGACTTGAAGTTATTGGAATTCTAATATTATAGATGAACTTCAGTAAAATTATAAGCACACTTGAAGTAAAGTTTTGAAAATAGAAATAACTATAAAAATCAAGATAAACATATATAATTTAATCTTTTTATTTTTAGTTTTTTTAAATTATTAATCCAAAAAAAACGTCCTTATGAATAAGGACGTTAAATTCAAATTGAAAAAAATTATTACACTAAACAAAACTTTGATAAAAATTTCTTTCATTAAAGGATGATATTTTTAAATATAAAATCTTAAACTAGTCTTCAATACCCGTCATGTCAACGGGTGCATCACCGGTATTTTCTATACCCTTATTTTTGTTGCCAGACTTAGCAATATCATTGCGTTGCTGCTGAAGATTATCTAAATAGGCTTCATCAATATTACCTGTAATGTATTTACCATTAAATACAGCACAATCAAACCCTTCTACACGGCTATGTTTCGTGTCTTGAACCGCTTCGATCAAATCACTTAAATCTTGAAAAATCAAACGGTCAGCACCAATGATGCCTCTGACTTCTTCTACTGTATGCCCTGATGCAATTAATTCTGTACGTGCTGGCATATCAATCCCATAAACGTTAGGGTAAGTCACAGGTGGCGCAGCACTGGCAAAAAATACCTTTTTTGCGCCGGCATCACGCGCCATCTGAATGATTTCTTGGCATGTGGTACCACGTACAATAGAGTCATCAACTAACAATACATTTTTATCTTTAAACTCTAACGGTACCGCACTTAATTTTTGACGAACCGATTTTTTACGTTGTTGTTGACCTGGCATAATAAAGGTGCGACCAATATAACGGTTTTTAGTAAACCCTTCACGGTATTTAACATTTAGCGCCATTGCTAGCTCTAATGCAGAAGTACGTGAAGTATCAGGAATCGGGATTACCACGTCAATATCATGCTGCTTACCCCATTCTGTTTCAATCTTACTTGCTAATGTTTCACCCATTCTCAAACGAGATTTGTAAACAGAAATATTGTCCATAATTGAATCAGGACGAGCAAAATAAACATATTCAAAAATACAAGGGGTATACTCTTTTGCTTCAGTACATTGTTTTTTATGCAAATTATTATCAAGGTCAATAAAAATTGCCTCACCAGGTTTGACATTATCAATAATCTCAAAACCTGCGCCTGTTAGGGCAACAGACTCTGATGCAACCATGTATTCAACTTTGCCTTCTGCAAGGTCACGCTTACCATAAATCAGTGGACGAATGCCATTAGGATCTCGAAATGCCAATAAACCATGCCCCGTGATTAACGCAACCACACCGTAGGCGCCTTCTACTCTTTTATATACGCCACTAACGGCAGTAAAAATATCATCAGCACTTAACTGTGTTTTATTAACGGCCATCAATTCATGAGCAACAACGTTAAGCAAAACTTCAGAATCTGAATCGGTATTGAGGTGACGGCGATCTTCTTGATAAAGTTGTTTTGCTACTTTATCGGCATTGGTTAGATTACCATTATGGGCAAGCATGACACCATAAGGGGTATTTGAATAAAAAGGTTGTGCCTCTGCACTGCTGGAAGTACCCGCGGTTGGATAACGCACATGCCCAATACCGATTGAACCAACCAAGCGCATCATATGACGTGTCATAAACACATCACGCACCATACCATTGTCTTTACGCAAAAAGAAACGCCCATTTTGCAAGGTTGCGATGCCCGCAGCATCTTGCCCTCTGTGTTGCAACATTGTTAAAGCGTCATACAACATTTGATTAACTGGCTGGTGGGCAGCAATGCCAACAACTCCACACATATTAAACCTCGTATCATTTACGATTAAAAAACACCATTAAATTAAAGAAAACCCAAACATTTTTTGCACATTAGCCATTATTTTCTTGATGACTAAATGGCAAAAATAAAGCTTAAATTAATAATTTAAGCCAATAATAAATAAATCAATCTTGTGGTTGGTTAATTTGATGCCAAGCTTTACCAAACACTTTTTGTACCAGTGTTTTTGCCATTGGTGAATAAGGCATTAGCTCGGGTGCCAACTTAGATGATTGCCAAAAAGATGAACTCATTAACATAGGTGCAGTTGCACTGATTAACACTAAAATAATTAACAAGTTTTTCGCACCACCTAAAATACCACCTGCCATTTTATCTAAAAAGCCCAATCGTAGGCTGCTTAACAATTTGGTTAAAATACTACCAAGTAAGTAAACCACACAAATAACCACAAAAACCACTAACAAAAAGCCTAAGGCCAGCTGTAAAACTTCACTTGTAATAAAGCCTTGTAAGTTTGGCGCAACAACCTCTGCCAACCTGGTACCTGCAACCAGTGCAATAAACCAGCCAAGTAAACTAACAACCGATTTAATAAACCCTGCACTAAACCCCTTCCATAGCCCAAGTAAAATAAAGGCCAGCAATATAAGATCTAAAACACCTAACTCATTCATCTATAAAAACTCTTTGTTTAAGACTCTAATGTATCGTAATATCCACCAATTGCTTGGATACTCTCTTGCACAAGGCTTGGTCCTTTATAAATCAAACCAGAATATAACTGCACCAAACTTGCACCTGCTTGCAGTTTTTTGACAGCTTTATCACCACTGTCAATACCACCCACACCAATAACAGCAACTTTATCTTCTAAAATATCGGTAAACTGTTCAAGTACCATTGTACTCATATGACTAACCGGACGACCAGACAAACCACCTGCTTCATTACCATTTGGTAAATCTTCTACCCCTATACGGCTAATGGTTGTATTGGTTGTGATAAGACCGTCGATATCAAAATCTAGTAGTTGTTGGCAAATGAATTCAATCTGCTCAGGCTCTAAATCTGGTGCCACTTTTAGCACCAACGGCACATAAAACCCATAGTCTACTGCCAACTGCAAGTGGCGAGATTTTATTTCAAACAGTAGTTTGCGCAATGCGTCACCAGATTGCAGGTCACGCAAATTTTTTGTGTTTGGAGAAGAAATGTTAACAGTGATATAAGAGGCATATGGATAGACGCGTTCTAGACAATAAATATAATCAGCCGCAGCATGCTCTACAGGAGTGATGGCATTTTTGCCAATATTGATACCAATGTTGCCTTTATATTTGCATTTACGCATATTGCGAATTAAGTGGTCAACACCTTTATTGTTAAAGCCCATTCGATTAATAATGGCGTTTGCTTCTTTTAGACGAAACATTCTTGGTTTTTGATTACCCTCTTGTGGTTTTGGGGTGACTGTACCAACTTCGATAAAGCCAAAACCCAGCTCGCCCAGTGCATCAATATAATCAGCATTTTTATCCAACCCTGCTGCCAAGCCGACAGGGTTATTAAATACCATACCCATGCACTCAACAGGCAACGACTGCTGTGCATAAACAAAACCAAGTAACTTAGCTTTGTGTGCCTTTTCTAAAAGCTCTAGGGTAAACTCATGCGCTTTTTCAGGATCCATACTAAATAGAAAAGGACGTAATAGCGAGTATGACATAAACTGGTATACCTGTAATTAATCCAAACAAAGTAACTGGTCGATTATAGCATACCAATCATTAAATAATTGACATAAAGTTGTAATAAAAAGACAATATCACCAAAGGGCTATATTACTTTAATTTAAGACAGACCTTCACGATTTGTTAACGCAATCCAACCACGTACAATACGATATAAATGCCACAAAATGGATAGCAAAAATAACAAAGCACCCATACCAAAAATTAAAAATGAGCTCACTGCCAAGTTTTGGCTTTCGGTAAAGGCACTAATACCTAGACTGCCAGCAGAAAAAAACATAACGGCTATTCCGATAACACAACCAATAATGCTGTACCAAAAGGTATGAATCTGCCAAGTAAAATGACTGGCTAACCAAGTACCTTTGGCATCATTTCGTTTAAGATAGTTTAAAATAATTGGTACAATCCACAACAACCCCGCTGTAAAATAACTAACCAAATACAATAAATAAGTGATGTGATTATAATTTACGAGTCTTTGCTCTTCTGCCTTATCCATCATCTCAAACATATCTAAAGCGTCTTTATCTGTTGTCATACCGATACCTTTGTATATTATTAAAGTGGTTATATTAATGTTAGTCGTTTACATAACAATGTATAATCTATACGGTTACATCGCTAAGCTTTTTTTACTATTATATTGGCTATCTAATTTTCACATTTGTTTTTAAAACGTCATTTACCTTAATTTTAGCAACCGTTTTTTACGGTTTGGGCAAAAATAACTTGGGTGAAAATCCGTCATATCTTAAGTATAATAATAGCCTATATCAAATTGATATCCAGACACCATTTCATTTAACCTTAATTAACCAGACAACTACTATTAGTTAAATGAATAGCTAGCCTAAAAAACTTAAAACAAGATGAGAACCCTATGCGTCGTTTTTTTTATGACATTAACAACTCTGAAACTGCTGCTCCTTTGTCTCAAATAGCAGTCGGAACAGAGTTTACACTTACCGAAGTACCCTTCCATCATTGGTGTAGAGTACTACGTGCAAAAGTGGGTGATCATGGTATTTTATTTGATGGTTTAGGCGGAGAATATCAAGTTGAATTAACACAAATACAAAAAAAGTCTGCCTTGGCAAAAATAGTCAAATTCAACCCTGTTAATAACAATGCAAATTTTATTAGCAAAATTGGGTTGGTAATGAGCCGTGGCGAGCGCATGGATTATGCGATTCAAAAAGCGACCGAACTTGGTGTGACTGCCATCCAGCTACTTTCTAGTCACCATGGCGAGGTACGTTTAAAGCCTGCTCAGGTGGACAAAAAACTCAATCATTGGCAGCAAGTGGCGCTTTCTGCCTGTGAACAATGTGGCTTAAACACGCCACCCATTATTTATGCTCCGATATCTATAAACGACTGGTTAAAAGATGAAACGCAAATAACCGAGATGTGCGATTATATGCAAACGATTGCCGAATCAGACAATTATAAAAGAATTAATCAGGCAGCTGACATTCGCCCTGATATAAAGCTGTTACTTGCTGTACCAAAGGGTGATAATCCGCCCATCCCTGGCGGTTTAATTAGCCTAATGAAAGATAAATCCAAAACCCCTTATATCCAGCTATTAATTGGTTCTGAAGGCGGGTTAAGTGAAGAGGAAGTTATTACAGCAGAAGCTGTAGGTTGGCAGGCATGGCAAATTGGTAAGCGTGTCATGCGGACAGAAACTGCGCCTGTTGTTGCATTAGCAACATTACAAGCTTGGCAAGATTTAAATTAAATGATTCATCTGACAGTTAATATCTAAATCAACACCCCAAAATGACTAATGAGTCCTTGTTCAAGCCTTGTACAAAGTAGTATAAAAAACTATCTTACAATCACGTAAGGTTAATCCAAATTACGTTCGTTGTTTTGTAAATGTTACTATATAGTTTATGTTGTCTATATAAAACAAAAAACCATAGCAGCGATACATAACCTGAAAACCACAATCAATAAGGAAGATTGCCATGGAATACAAAGCCCCTATACGCGACATGCAGTTTGTACTGCACGAGCTTTTACAAGTAGAAAAACATTATCAGACAGTACCAGCTTATTCTGCTGTTGACCGCGAACAAGTTGATAGCCTAGTAGAAATGGCTGCTAACTTTGCCGAAAACGAGATGGCACCATTAAATCGTTCTGGCGATGAAGAAGGTTGTACTTGGAACGATGGCGTTGTAACAACACCAAAAGGCTTTAAAGAAGCCTACAAGCAGTACTGTGAACTCGGCTTTGCTGCACTTGCTGCTGATGAAAAATACGGTGGCTTAGGTCTGCCATTTTCTGTTGGTACAGCAATTAATGAAATCATGGGTACTGCAAACTGGTCATTATCTATGTACCCTGGTTTGTCACATGGTGCAATCGCAACTGTTGAGCACCACGGTACTGACGAACAAAAAGACTTGTTCCTTGAAAAAATGGTAACTGGTGAGTGGTCTGGCACTATGTGTCTAACTGAGTCTCATGCAGGTTCTGACCTTGGTATAATCCGCACTAAAGCGGAGCCACAAGAAGATGGCTCATACCAAATTACGGGTGAAAAAATCTTCATTTCTGCTGGTGAGCATGATATGACAGATAACATTGTTCATATCGTACTTGCACGCCTACCAGATGCACCAAAAGGTACCAAAGGTATTTCACTATTTATTGTACCAAAAGTAAATGTAAATGCAGACGGCAGCTTAGGTGACCGTAATGGCGTAAGATGTGGTTCTATTGAACACAAAATGGGTATTAAAGCATCTGCTACTGCTGTTCTTAACTTTGATAAAGCAAAAGGCTTTTTAATTGGACCTAAAAATAAAGGTCTAAACTGTATGTTTACCTTTATGAACGTTGCGCGTATTGGTACTGCAGTTCAGGGTTTAACCGCTGCAGAGTATGCTTTCCAAGGTGGTTTAACTTACGCAAAAGATCGTTTAGCAATGCGTAGTTTATCTGGCGTTAAAGCACCAGAAAAAGCAGCGGATCCAATTATTGTTCATCCAGCTGTACGTAACATGCTACTAACCTCAAAAGCGTTTGCTGAAGGCGGTCGTGCCTTGGTTTACTATCTTGCAACTTTTGCTGATATTGTAGAAAAAGGCGAAGACAAAAAAGCAGCAGATGACATGTTATCTCTATTGACACCAATTGCTAAAGCATTTTTAACCGAAACTGGTTACGAAGCAGCTAACCATGGTGTGCAGATATATGGTGGTCATGGCTTTGTTAGAGAATGGGGTATGGAACAAAATGTACGTGATACGCGTATTGCTTGTTTATACGAAGGAACAACTGAAATTCAGTCTCTTGACTTGCTAGGCCGTAAAGTACTAGGCACGCAAGGCAAAATGCTAGCAAACTTTAGCAAAATTATTCATAAATTCTGTGCTGCTAATGCAGATAACGATGAGATGGGGCAATTCATCCGTCCGCTTGCTAAGCTAAACAAACAATGGGGCGACTTAACCGCACGCATTGGTATGCAAGCAATGCAAGATGCTGATGCTGTAGGTGCTGCAGCGGTTGATTACATGTACTTTAGTGGTTATGTAACACTTGCTTATCTATGGGCACGTATGGCATTAATCGCTCAAACAGAGCTTGCTGGCGATACCACAGAACGTGATTTTTATGATGCGAAGATTAAAACAGCACAGTTCTACTTTACTAAGTTGTTGCCACGTACCGAAACATATGTAAAACGTATCGACACTGGTGTAGAACCATACATGAGCATGACTGTGGATCAGTTTCAGTTTTAATTGACTTTAAATCAATAACCAAAGGCGAGCTGCATAATTGTAGCTCGCTTTTTTATTGTGAATTAATGGAAGGTTTTGTTAAGCAAATACCTGACCTTATGTAAAAAATTGGTATTTTATATCAACTGGATAACACATATAAAAATATAAAAATTTTTAAAACAAACTACAACCCTAGTTAAATTAGCTAAATGATAAAAAGCAACCAAAATTAAGACTTAAAATAAAACATCCAAAAAACTAAAAATGATGACCAACTAGTTACACGCTGGTACACATTTAAAAGCATTTTTTGCTATCATAACCATATCAATTATTTCTTTGTTATATCCAATCAATTAAACAAAAAAGGACTCCTATATGGCAGTTTATAACGCTCCCCTACAAGACATGCGTTTCATCCTTAATGACGTATTTAAAGCAGAACAACTATGGCAAGCCAATGAAAAACTAGAACATGTTGATATGGATACCGTTAACATGATTTTGGAAGAAATGGCAAAACTATCAAAAAATGTTTTGCTTCCTATTAATCGTGAAGGCGATGAAGAAGGTGCAAAGCATGTCATCGGTGAAGATGGTAATGGTGCGGTGAGCACGCCAGCTGGCTTTAAAGAAGCTTACAACCAGTACGCAGAAGGTGGCTGGATTGGACTTGGCGGTGACCCAGAATATGGTGGTCAAGGTTTTCCTAAAATGGTGACCATGCTTGCTGAAGAAATGATGTTCAGTACAAACCAATCGTTCTCTTTATATCCTAACTTAACCGTTGGTGCAAGCCTTTCAATGCTGGCGTCTGCTTCAGAAGAACAAAAACAGACCTATCTTGAAAAAATGTATGAAGGCACTTGGTCGGGTACTATGTGCCTGACTGAACCACACGCTGGTACTGACCTTGGTATTATCAAAACCAAAGCAGTACCAAATGATGATGGCAGTTATGACATCACAGGTACCAAAATCTTTATCACAGGTGGTGAGCACGACCTAACTGAAAACATCATTCACTTAGTCCTTGCTAAGACACCAGATGCACCAGCTGGTTCTCGTGGTATTTCACTATTTTTAGTACCAAAGTTCCTAGTCAATGATGATGGCAGTCTAGGTGAGCGAAACAAGGTTTCTGCTGGTTCTATCGAACATAAAATGGGCATCAAAGCCTCTGCAACCTGTGTCATGAACTTCGATAATGCCAAAGGCTGGATGATTGGTGAAGAAAATACAGGCTTGGCTTCAATGTTCATTATGATGAACTATGAGCGTCTGACCATGGGCTTACAAGGCTTGGGTGGCACAGAGCTTGCCTATCAAAATGCCCTTGTTTATGCGAATGACCGTCTACAGTCTCGTAGTGATAGTGGCGTTAAAAACCCAGACAAATCTGCTGACCAACTCATCCATCATGCTGACATCCGTCGTATGCTACTGAATGCGAAAACAAATGCCGAAGCCTCTCGTTGTTTCGCTATGTATGTGGCTCGTCAGTTAGACATTGCTAAGTTCAGCACAGATGCTGATGCTAAGAAAGCAGCGTCTGAGCGTGTTGCTCTATTGACTCCTGTAACTAAGGCTTTCTTAACAGACAAGGCTCTAGAAGCAACCATCGACTGTCAACAAGTTTATGGTGGTCATGGTTATATTCGTGAATGGGGCATGGAACAAATCGTTCGTGATACTCGTATTGCCCAAATTTATGAAGGAACTAATGGCATTCAATCGCTTGACCTGCTGGGTCGAAAAGTTGCTAAAAATGGTGGCTCATTTATGGCAGACTTTATCGCTGAAATCCGTGAGTTTATTGCCAATATGACAGCGGAGCATGCGGTTAAAGAAGCGACTCTAAAAGCCACAGAGACCGTCGAAGAAATCACCAAATCAGTGCTTGCTAATTTGAGTGAACATAAAGATGAAATCAATGGTTGTGCGGTTGATTATTTAGCGGCGACAGGTTACATGGCGTATGCGTATATGTTTGCAATGATGGTAGAGGCAGCAAATGGCCAAGAAGGCGAGTTTTATGCCAATAAAGCCAAACTAGCTGACTATTACGTTGGTCGAGTATTGCCACGCATTCATGCTCATGCAGAAATGGTCAAAGCAGGTAGCCAGTCAATGATGGAATTTGATTTGGATTACTTCGCACCAGAAGCGTAATTAGAATTGGTAGATTTTCTAAATCTATAGTTACATAATAATAGTTACAAAATAAAAAGAGGACTTAAATGGTCCTCTTTTTTTTGCACAAGTTAGTGCAAAGGCTTAAAAGTAGCAAACTTAATAAAAAGCCATATATAATAGATTGTACAAAAAATCACTCATGCCGATAAAAGACCAATAAAAACACCTTAACATGTTAGTTAGCACCAGCCTACCCGTCCCTTTGTATAAAACTTTTGATTATAAAGTGCCTACAGGTATCCAATTGCCAAAAATTGGTTGCCGTGTACAAGTGCCTTTTGGACGACAAACTTTAGTTGGCTTGGTGATTGCATATACTAATGTAGAAGATTGCCAAATACCTGATAATAAGCTAAAAACCATTACAACTATCATCGATAAAACCCCCATTGTCGATGAAAAATGGCTCAAACTAGCGAGCTGGTTATCCAACTATTACCACTATCCTTTAGGCGATGTCATTGGGGTCATGCTCCCAACTTTGATTAGAGAAGGCAAACCCATTCATGTTGCCAGCCCGCATTGGCGCATTTTGCCAGAAATCTTGTCAAGCCAAACAAAAAACAATACAGCACCACCTCAAATCTCTGCTCGTGCTTATAAACAAATTGAGCATTACAAGAGTTTGTGTGTTTTTGGAGAAAATGGCATTGATGAGACACAACTCAATAAGCATAACCTGACCAAAGCTTACCTGCAAAAACTGGCAGACAAACAGATTGCTGAGCGCTTTTTACAAACGCCAGCTGAGCCTAAACAAGCCAAAATCATCGAGTCGCCATTAAGCCTAAATGATGAACAATCCTTAGCAGTAACCACCATTGTAAAAGCGCAAAACAAAACTAGCTATCAGGGTTTTTTACTCAATGGCGTGACAGGTAGCGGTAAAACAGAAGTTTACCTTCAGGCAATGCAACCTGTATTAAAAAACAACCAACAGGTATTGATTTTAGTACCAGAAATAGGGCTAACACCACAAACACAGGCAAGATTTGCTAACAGGTTTGAGGCAAACATACTGCTATTACACTCTGGTTTAAACAATCGCGAACGATTAGCAGGTTGGCAACATTGCCGAGATGGACAAGCACAAATTATTATTGGCACGCGCTCTACCCTGCTGTATCCATTTAAAAACCTTGGTTTAATTATTGTGGATGAAGCACATGATGCTTCTTATAAACAGCAAGACACGCTACGTTATCACGCAGCAGATGTGGCGCTTTACCGTGGGCTTCAACAAAATATTCCTGTCATACTTGGTACGGCCACACCGTCACTAGAGCATATTAAACTGGTACAAGATGGCAAACTTACCGAATTGGCACTTTCTAAACGTGCTGGCGCAGCAAAGCCACCCGAGTTTTATTTAGTAAATGCCTGCAATAAAAATACAACCTACATTCAACAAGCCAATGGGCAAGCGGTTGATTCTGGTTTAACTAATGAAGTTGTTAACGCAATGCGAAAGCATCTGCAAGCGGGTGAACAGGTATTGGTTTTTATCAACCGCCGCGGCTATGCACCTATTTTGCTCTGTCATGCTTGTGGTTGGCAAGCAGACTGCCCACGCTGTGATAACCACTTAACCGTGCACCAAAGCCAACTCAACACGCAACAGCCGAGCTATTTAAAATGCCATCATTGTGATTGGCAATCTTACATCCCAACAAGCTGCCCAACATGTGGTAGCCATAATTTAGATGCTATAGGTATGGGGACGACTCGACTAACAGAAAACTTACATGCCTTATTTGCTAACCCACAAACCACCAAACAAACCTATCCAATTATACAAATAGATAGGGATACAACCAGACAAAAGGGCAGCTGGCAAAAAATATACCAAACCATCAATACTGGAGAACCTGCCATTTTAGTTGGCACACAGATGATTGCAAAGGGACACCACTTCCCTAATGTAACCTTGGTCGTCATGCCAACCGCTGACAGAGGGTTTTTATCGGCAGACTTTCGCTCACCAGAGCGGACTGCTCAGCTAATTATGCAAGTGGCAGGACGTGCAGGTAGAGGGGAAAAAACAGGCAAAGTACTGATACAAACTTTACAACCTGACAATCCTTTATTATTAGAGCTGGTAAAAAATGGCTATCAACCATTTGCCCAAACATTACTCAATGAACGACAAATGTTAGGCTTACCACCATTTGCGTTTGCTGGCGTTATTAGATGTGAGGCAAAAAATCATCAACAAACTATTGCGGTACTAAACGAGGCAAAAAGCTTATTGCCTGCACACCATCAACTTACTGTCTTAGGTCCTGTTGATGCCGCAATGAAAAAAAAGAATAACCGCTATCAATCACAGTTATTATTATTGAGCAAAAACCGTCAGCAATTACATACCGTTCTTAATACTTGGTGGTTAACCGTAAAAAACTTACCAACTGCCAAATACGTAAGATTGACTTTAGATATCGACCCGGTTGTTTGGTAGTTGCTTAGTAATTTTGTAGATGCCTATACGATACGTCTTTAATTAAATATACATGATTGAACATTTTAGGGTGCGTGAGCGATTTCTGCAGCTTAACCAAGGTAGTTAATGCTGATGACTGGATGAGCTTTAATGCTTTGTTAGCTAAGTGGTTTCACACCCAGCCAAGTGAAATTGATGATATGACGGTGATTGATTTTATTGGTTGGGTAGATGAAGCGAATAAGCAGATAGAAGCTCAAAATAAGGCAAGTGAGGGTTAGTTTTTTTGTAATGCAGACTTAGCCATGCTTAGCCCTGCAAACATTACGCAGGTTAGCTTTAACGCAAGGTTAACAGGAATCATAACAAAGAAACTAGCAATTAAACAAGGTAGCAAACCAAAGTCGGTAAACCAAAGCATACCAAGTAACGCCAGCACCCAGCTTGTCAATAAAAAGCTGTCAGGCTCCCATGCTAGTTCTGTTAAGTTTTTTACGGTTTCTTTGCTCATTTTTTCCTCTTTAATATCCTTTATGTTAATGGACAAACTCAACAACGGCAAGTGATTTAATGTTAAGTCTAAGTATTGGGGTGTCCGTATCTTAGGCGTTCAATACTGTTTGCCAGTCCTTCTAGCACAGCAAAACAACTAGCCAACCAAACAAGCAAATTAACTGCAAAGCAAAAAAGGCTTGGTGGTAATTTGTCTGCTAGTATTTCACTGCGTAATTCACTTATATTTATCGCGCCCAGCATCAACTAAACTTACGTTTATGCTTGTTAAATAATCTGAACATTAAATGCGAAGCAGTGGTCTATTTTCCCAAACGAAACACTGTGAAACCTTTCATTAAAAAATAGACAACTTTCATCAAACTGCCATCAATTTATCAGCATTTTTTTATTAAACTCACATATCATTCACAACTTTATCTTAATACTTTTTTGCTAATGCCTTGATGGATAAAGGAATAACTCACTATTTAAAAGTTTTCCCCAAAAAATGTGGATAACTTTGTGGAAAAGCAGAAGCTTGACAAGGCTGATGGCTTAAACAACGGTACTTCTGCCAAAATTGTATAAATTTTGAACAGTTTGAAATGCTTATATATTTCAATAATTTATAAAAATCAAGCAGTAAAAATATAATTTTTTTATTAATTTTTTATCACATTCAAGTTCCACAGAATAAGCGCATAAACATAGCTAAAAAATTGTGGATAAGTTTGTTGATATCTAAAAGTCAAGCCAAAAATTAAATAAAATCTCATTTAAAAACTTCATATTTTAAATAGCCAGCTTAATTTCTGGCACCAAAAATAGCCGTCCCTACTCTCACTATGGTAGAACCATTTGCAATCGCTATATCCATATCATTACTCATCCCCATACTTAAAGTATCCCACATGGTTAACTCTGGATAGCTTTGCTTGATTTGTTGAAACAATTGATTGGTTTTAACAAATGCATCACTGCCATTTTTTGCCGGTATAATCATCAACCCTCTTAGCTGTAGTTTTTCATATTGCATGATTTCTTCAATCAGTGATTCAAGTTCATTTGGTTGACAGCCTGATTTACTAGCCTCATCATCAATGTTGACCTGAATGAGTACATTAAGTTTACTAAGTCCATCTGGTCTTTGGTCATTTAAACGTTTTGCAATAATGGCTCTTTCTATTGTATGTACCCAATCAAAGTTTTGCGCAATGTCCTTGGTTTTATTGCGTTGAATACTGCCAATGTAGTGCCAATGAATGTCAGGCAAATGCTTTAGTGCCTCTATTTTAGCTAACGCTTCTTGAAGATAGTTCTCTCCAAAATGCTGCTGCCCTACTGCGGCAAGCTCCTCAACCATTTCTACAGGCTTTGTTTTTGATACCGCCAGTAACTGTACATTATTTGTGTTTCTGTTTGCTAAATTTGTTGCTTGTTTAACATTGTCTACTACCGTTTGCCAACGATCTACCAAAGGACTCATTTGCGTTGGTTGAACTTGTTTTGTTATGCTTGTATTAGACATTAAATACCCCCTAAAAAACTAAAAGTACTAAATAAATGGATTTATTAATTAACGACCTATTATATGCCGTTGTCGAGCAAAAGGCATCTGATTTACATATTTCGACAGGCATGCCAGTTATGATGAGGCTAGATGGAGACATAAAGCCCTTACCGCTATCCTCTTTAAAGCACAAGAATATACTGTCAGATAATTTATCAAATGAAATGGCGGAGTCTTTAATTTTTGAGCTGCTGGATGATGAACAAAAAAAAGCCTTCAAACAAAATATAGAGCTTGATTTTGCATACACACATAGCGATAAAATGCGTTTTAGAGTGAGTGTATTTAAGCAAAACCATGGCATAAGTGCCGTACTGCGCCTAATTAATCATCAAATTTTAACCAGTCAACAAATAGGCTTACAACAAGCAATCAAAAAAATTAGTACGCTAAAAAAAGGGCTGGTATTGGTTACTGGCTCGAGCGGTTCAGGTAAGTCAACAACACTTGCCAGCATCATTGATTACATCAACCAAACTCGTCAAGCACATATCATCACAATAGAAGACCCCATCGAATTTATACATAAGCCAAAACAATGCTTAGTCAGTCAACGTGAAGTCAAACGCCATACACAAGGCTTTAAAAACGCTCTACGTGCTGCGTTACGTGCTGACCCTGATGTGATATTAATTGGTGAGTTAAGAGATACCCAAACCATACGATTGGCCATAACAGCCGCCGAAACCGGTCACTTGGTTTTAGCCACGTTACATACCAACTCTGCGACTAAAACCATCAACCGTATGATTGATGCATTTGATACCCATGAAAAAGCAACCATCAGCGCAATGTTAGCTGACTCTTTACAGGCAGTGGTATCTCAAACTTTAATAAAACAAAAAAATGGGGGGCGTGTCGCGGCTTTTGAGGTTATGTTTGCTAACCCAGCCATTTGTAATCTAATACGCCATAATAAAACTGCCCAAATGTACTCTGCTATCCAAACAGGGGCATCCGATGGCATGATTACTATGGAAAAAAGTTTACAAAACCTAATGGCAACAGGTGAAATTTTAGCTGAGGCAAGTCAATATCATTCAAACATCCATTAAAATATACCCATTAAAAAACCTCATTTGTAACCACCACCCAAGTTATCGACCTTCATTAATGCTGACAATCTTAATGGCGACTAATTAGGTTTAAAAAACAGGTTAAACAAAGCTAAAAAAGGTCATCCGCTTAACCAGCGATGACCTTATTGTATTACTTATAACTTTTAGACAGATTAACTGATGCTATCTCGGCATTCTTGACTGTCACAAACACCATATAAGACTAATGAGTGTCCAGATAAAATAAAACCATGCTCCTCAGCAACCTTTTTTTGTTGCTCTTCGATAATATCATTATGGAACTCTACCACTTTACCACACACATCACACACTAAGTGATCATGGTGTCCGTCTTGCATGATTTCAAAAACCGAAATATTATTTTCAAAATTATGACGCTCAACAATGCCGGCTTGCTCAAATTGAGTCAATACGCGATAAACCGTTGCTAGCCCAACTTCTTCACCTTGATCAATGAGTGATTTATAAACTTCTTCTGCACTCATATGACGTTTGTCTGCCGTCTCTAATAATTCTAAAATTTTAATACGTGGTAGCGTGACCTTTAGCCCAGCTTTTCTTAAATCTTGATTAGTAAACCCCATGTTTCTATCCTTAATTATTCTGTAAAATATAGTAAATAAACACTACCTAGCCAATCGATAAATTGCAACTGACGACAGTTTGATTTATTATGGCAGTCATCAATAATATATTAAGATATATTATCACCTTTTACCGATTAAAACTAATTTTCTCAATACTTATGAAAAACTTACTTAAAAACTCACGTCGCACACTGTCTGTTGCTACATTAACTGCTGCCATTAGCCTTACCGCAGGCTGTTCTTTATTCAGCGTTTATAAAATCGACCTACCTCAAGGCACCCCCATCACCCAAGCACAGGCTCAATCAATTAGTGCGGGTATGTCACAAGGGCAGGTGGCTTATATTTTAGGTAGCCCTGCACTGCGAGATACATTAGCCCCTAATAGATGGGATTACATTTATGACTATGCGGCAGGAACCATTGGCAAAAAAGAAGGCAAAGTAGACATTAAAAATGCAAGCCAACACTTCATTGTTTACTTTGACAACAGAGGGCGTGTTGTACGCACAGAAGGTGCTCAGTCACTGCCTAAATAAGTAGTATATTACTCTATACCTATAGCAATATCACTGAATCAAATTTTAAAAGCCACAATATAACCATATTGTGGCTTTTGCGTTAAATTGGATTGTGAACCACGTACAATAAAACAGCCAACTTACTGCCTGACTTTTTACCTGTTACCTGATTACCTAACTTTCTTTTTTGCCTTATTTTTTCTTCTATTCATTGGGTCTGCACTTAACGCACGATATATTTCTATCCGATCATGATTACTTAATACATAATTAAGTGGTTTTTTATCTGCATAAACACCAATAAACCATTCTTTTGCATTGGGTGACAGCTCTTGGTGTGTCTGCTCACACCAGCTGTTAAGTATCGCAAAGTCTTTATTAGCAGAGGCCTCTAACCCCAACCAACCAGAAAATTGCAACGCCTCATAAATGGTTGTCCCCATTGGCACGTCTAGCTCTTGATAATACTGCTGACCGCTAGACGGTGCATAGGCTAGGCTGATTTTTATATGGGCTTGTGCTTTCGTTTTTTCACACATCAGATAACTCGATTAATTAACCCAACCTGCTAGCCAACCTGCCAAACCTACTAAAACCGCTAAAGGGACAAGAATACGAATCGCTATACGCCATATGTTGTAAAAGCCTTCAGAACTAAAGTTCATCGATTTACGCAAGTGGCTAATTTTCATAAGCCAACCTGTAAAAATACTTAACATTAATACAGATACACTTACCAATATAACCAGCAACATTAATAAAATAGCACCGGGGATAACAACCAACAACAAGCCCAGCAATAAAGCAATCAAGATAGCCAGTACCCTACCAAAACGTGTACTTAAAATTTGTCTTGCATAGTAAATTAAGGCAGATGCCAAACAAACCGAACCAATAGCTGTAATAACATTTGCAATTTGCATCATATCTGATGGCGCTGATGTTTTAACACTGGCAACTACCAATGCAACACCACCAGCAATTAACTGCACAGCCCAAATTGGCAACACAGCTTTGGTCGCAGACGGCTTGCTTGTGTAGTCAATACCATTACCGGCATTTGCAAACCAATATAACCCACTACCAGCACCCACACTAACCAAAGCTAGCATCACTGCCCTGCCCCATTCAGCCAAGGTTACAGGGGTCATCTGCAGTGAAAAATCAGCAATACCATTTACAAGTGTCATCCCCAAGCCAACAATGGCACAAATTAAACCAACAACTGCCGTAATAGAGCCAAGCATGCTCAAAATAACCGCAATGACCATCAACCCAAGCATCACTGCAAAAGTTGGTACGCCTTCAATACCTAACTGGGTTAAGGTTGGCAGCAATGCCGTTGATGACCAAGAAATCAAATATGCCGATACTGTTAAAGCAACCAACACACCAAACCAAATAGAACCACGCCAAATGGCACTGACATCTGCCTCACGAGTAAGTTTTTGTATGCCAGATAAAGGCTCATTGCCACTGCGATATGCCAGTGCAACTTCGGCATAGACCATTGGTAACGCCAAAATAAACATTGCTACTAACCACATTAGCCAAAAATCTAGCTGATTTGCTGGTGTAGGCACAAACCACGGAAACAAAATTAATGGCAATATAGCCGCCAATACAAACGAAACTGATCGTTTCATATCCCTATCCAATTTAAAAAGTTACGGTGTAATATTAAGTGAATATGTTTACCTTTTATTGGTTTGTTTAAAAATAAAGCTAAGTTATCAGCAACAAACAGCGAGGTAAACTATCCTCTAATTATAACATAATGACAAATTATCACCGCAAGCAACGCAATGATTTTTTAACAGTAAAGCAAATAAAAATGTTATGATACAGCCCATTATCAGTATCTTTTAAGTCTAACCAATAAGCACAGCGCAATGAACAACAGCAACTCAAATGACTCGTTAAAAACGCAATACCAAAAAGTCATTCAACAAACCGAATTTTTGCTTTCTGCCCCCACTTTTAAGCTTTGTCCAGACGACACTGGATTAGAAATTGCTTTTGCTGGGCGCTCTAACGCGGGTAAATCTTCTGCAATTAATGCACTAACTAACCAACGTCAGCTTGCTCGCTCATCAAAAACACCTGGGCGTACACAGATGATTAACTTTTTTACGATTGCAGAAGATAAACGGTTGGTCGACTTACCAGGTTATGGCTATGCCTCGGTTCCTGAAGAAATGAAGCGCAAATGGCAAATTGAGTTAGAAGAATATTTAGTTGAACGTAAAAGTTTAACGGGGCTTGTTTTATTAACTGATATCCGCCACCCGCTTAAATATTTTGACGAGCAAATGCTACATTGGGCAAAAGATGGTGGACTGCCTGTACATATTTTACTTACCAAGGCAGACAAGCTAAAGTACGGTGCACAAAAAAATGCCTTGTTAAAAATGCAAAAAGAATTAAAAAAACTCGACTTACCTTGTACGATTCAGCTATTTTCTGCTTTGAAAAAACAAGGGATTGATGAGCTAACGACCGTCATGGGTAACTGGCTAAAACTTGCTGATGGCTAAACTAGCCTAATTGTTTACTAAGCCTTTTTTATATCCCCCTTTTTTGAACTAATGCCACCTTCAAGATGGCATCTTCAATTAGCCCAAAAAATTTGCCAGTTCTGCCACCGTGTTGACTACATAAGTTGGGTTTTGACTGGCTAAAACTTGAGGTTTTTCACACCCATAGGTAACGGCAATACTATCCATGCCTATCTCATTTGCCATTTGTATATCATAAATACTATCGCCAATAAAAACAGCCGATTTTAATGGGGTGTTTGTTTGCGTTAAAATTTCTTTTAACATTGCTGGGTTGGGTTTTGAGCCAGATTCATCGGCACATCGACTGGCAGTAAAGTAAGCTTGTATATTTGTATGATTAAAAGAACGCTGTAAACCAACCCGTTTTTTGCCCGTTGCTACCGCCAGTTTTCTACCTTGTTTACTTAAGGCTTTTATCATGGATTCAACACCATCATAGAGTTTGCAATGCTCAGCATTGTCGATGTAATAATCTCCATAGCTTTGTAACACTTTAAGGCAAGTGGCTTCATCTGCCTGAGGAAACAGTTGCTGAATCGCAATCATAATCTCTAGCCCTATAATCCCTTTAACGGCTTGCTCGCTTATGCTCAGCCCTTGTGTCTTTGCTGCACTCTGCATGGCATCAACAATTAACCCAATGGTATTTTGCAAAGTGCCATCCCAATCAAAAATAATCAAAGACTTATCTGCTAAGGAGGCAGGCATCATCGTATTCATTGTTTTCATATAATATTTATCTGTTTATTTTTTTGGCTTTCTGGTAGTCATCATTCTAAAAACCACATCCTGATATACATCTTTGTTTGTGCGGGGCTTGTTTGGGGTCATTTTAATTAAGTCATCAAAGGTTGCTTGTTCAACAAAGGTTTGACCGCCGTGTGCCATCATCACTTTGTAAGGATGATACTGTTTAATTTTAGCAACTGATTTTTTATATGCTACAGGGTCATCAATATTATAAGGCGCAACAAAACGAATGCCTCGTCTTCTATTTTCTAGCTTTATCATTAAATCTGCGACATAAACTTTACCCGTTTTAGCATGATAAACCGATAAATCTCTATCGGTATGGCCTGGCGTTTCAATAATTTGCCAGTCTTCAAACATGGGTACGGCATCGCCATCATTCACTAAAATATCGGCTTTTAATTCAGCAGGATAATTTAAGTTTTTAAACTTACGTCCTCGTCTATAAGCCACAAAATAAGACAAACTTAAATCCAATAAGTACTCTACCCGACCATTTAATCCGCCATACCATTGGGTTGGTTTATTTGATGAAATAATTTTGCAACCTGTGTGCTTTTTTAGATAAGCGGCGCCACCTGCATGATCAGCATGCATGTGCGTTACAATAACGGCTTTTAATTGGCTAATTTCTCGCCCTAAAATGTTGCGAATCGTCGCTAAAACCAACTCAACATCGGGGCGGCAACATCCATCAAGCAACAAAAGTTTATTGGCATAAACCGCCAAATAAATATCTTGAATATGTCCATCTATTCGTAATATTTGTTGAAGCTCATTGTTTTTATTTTTTTCTTGCATAAATCAGTCCTTGATTTTAAAACACGCAACATTATTTATTTTTCAAAAGCGATATTATCATCAAAAATAAATCCCATACTGCTCGTTATCAAAACACAAATAAGCAATATTCACCATTGCTTTTATTGACTCATCATCACACAAAAAAACAGCACTGATGTAATCCACTCTTTATCAAAAAATAGAGCTTTATGCTTTTTATGCTCTATTTACCGTTATCTTGCTAATATCATCAAGCCCCATTTAAAATCAGTTCATCCATATCTGCTGGCATTGGTGCTATTATTGTTGGATAATCAGGGATTTGCAATTTGTAAGCATGCAAACAAAGGCGACGCACCCCGGATGTGTCTTGTCGATTGTACTTATCATCGCCAAGCAAAGGGTGTCCGATATGCCCCATATGTACCCTAATTTGATGCGTACGCCCTGTTTTAGGCATCGCCTGCACTAAGCTAACCTTTTGTTTATTAAATACAAATCGTTTTTGCACAGTAATATCGGTTTGACTCAGTTTGCTTTGATCTTTTGTACCATCAACCTTAACGCGACGCTCACCACTTGGCAGATTGTACCGTAACAAAGGCGCATCAATCAGTTGCGTATCCATTACCACATGCCCTTTTACTAGACAAAAGTAATATTTTTGAATGGTTTTATCTCGTAAATGCTGCTGTAACTTTTTAAGCGTTGAACGTTTTTTACTAATCATCAATAAGCCAGATGTATCTTTATCAATACGATGAACTAACTCAAGATAATTTTTACCCGTTGCCGCTCGCATGGCTTCAATCACACCAAAGTTTTCTCCACTACCGCCATGGACAGCCATACCAGAAGGCTTATTTAGCACGAGCAGTCCTTCATCTTCATAAATAATTCTATCAAGCAAGCTGTTGGCAAACGCTTGACTGACAACTGGTTTTTTCCGACTGGCAATTTTAACTGGTGCAAGTCGGATAATGTCTCCTTCAAACAGCTTATCATGTGGTTTACAACGTTTGTTGTTAACACGCACCTCATCTGCTCGTATTAATTTGTACAGATGCGATTTAGGCAAACCTTTTAATCTAGCAAGCAAAAAGTTATCTAGCCTTTGCCCTTGTTGGTTTTGCGTCACTTTAATATGGTTGACTTGCGCAAAGTTGTCGATTTGATTATCGGCATTAAACGGATTTTGTTTTGATCCAAGCCTTGGTGCAGTGGATTGTAAAGTGCTATTCGCACCTTTTTTGTGAGAATTTCTCATAGACTTATAGATTTGTTAGATTTTATTAGCTAAAAAAGTAAATATTTGCTATAGTTTACCACGTTGTCTGCTATTGGGCTGTGAATACATTTTTTAGATTCACATAAATTTTAGGTAGCACATAAAAATATTAGGATTTACAACCCTAAAAGCAAAGTAAAAAGAATAGGATTTACAACCCTGCTCAACTTTTGCGCTTAAAACTATTGCCACCTACATAAAATAAAGACAACCGCAAACATATTTTAAACTTAACTAAAACGCAAAACCGACGATAAGCCAAAATGCTTTAGCGGAATTGATGATGTGATTATTTCTGTTTGTTTTGATAAACCAAATAAAAGACTGGTCGGTTAGTAAACTTAAGTATTGATAAATACTAACCGCTATATAAGCCCCAGTCCTTTTTGTTTTTTATCAAACATAAACATAAAACAGTTTTTATGGTTGTACAACGTACTGTACGCTTAAATTAAAAAGCGCGTCATGTTGGCTGTATAACTAAAATAAAGACCCATACACTTAATTAAATATAGCCATAAGCTTGTTAACATAGTATGTAGGTCTCTTGTTATCGTATATATTGATCGATTTGATATTATATTTGAATTTAACTTTAAACCATTTTACACAAGGCAAAACATATAACTGGTTAAATGTTAGACTTATACTCTACTCTCGTGAGAAAGTGGCACTGATTTTTAATAAGTTTAACCATATTTGATTTGTTATTTTTATTTTGCTTATTTTTAAAGCTAAATTTATCATCAAAATGATTTGAATAGATGCAAACCACAGTAAATTAATTTATGCCCTAACCCTATAGCACTTTTGCTATCTTGTTTAAGGCAGTTTAGACTGTAATAAAACTGATGTTAATAATGAACCAGCTCACTTGCTTTAAGCAATTAGATATGGTTCAGCAAGCACACGCCTCAACGCCTTATCACTAAAAGGTTTTGCGTTTTCATAACCAAAAATTTGGAACTACTATGAAACGCATACTTATCAATGCAACCCACAACGAAGAAATTCGTGTCGCCCTATGTAAAGGCAACCACCTCTACGACTTCGATTTAGAAAACCGTACGCGTGAACAAAAAAAATCAAACATTTATAAAGCACATGTGACCCGTGTAGAACCTTCTTTAGAAGCCGTATTTGTCGAATATGGTGCTCAGCGCCAAGGCTTTTTACCTATCCGAGAAATTGCAAAAGAATATCTAAAAGGTGGAAACCCACGTGATACCAACATCCGTGAACTTATTAAAGAAGGCGACACATTAATTGTACAAGTAGAAAAAGAAGAGCGCGGTAATAAAGGTGCTGCATTATCAACGTACGTTTCTTTAGCGGGTCGATATTTAGTACTGATGCCAAACAACCCTCGTGGTGGTGGTATTTCTCGTCAAATTTCTGGCAAAATGCGTGAAGACATCAAGCGTATTTTGGGCAACCTTGACATGCCAAAAGGCATGAGCGTTATTGTACGCACAGCAGGTATTGGCAAAACTGAAGAAGACTTACAGCACGATTTAAACCATTTAGTACATATTTGGAACGCCATTGGCGAACAAGACAAAAACTACCCTTCTCCTCGCCTAGTGCATCAAGAGGCAGGTGTTGTTACTCGTGCCGTGCGTGATTACTTACGTGATGACATAGCCGAAGTATGGTTGGATAACGAAGCCGCTTATAATGAAGCCGCCAGCTTTATTTCAGCAGTCATGCCAAAACAAATTGATAAATTACGTAAATATACCGATTATGAACCAATGTTTGCCCGCTTTGGTATCGAAAAACAAATTGAAACTGCCTACCAACGAGAAGTAAACCTTCCTTCTGGTGGCTCAATTGTGATTGACCAAACAGAAGCAATGGTTGCAATTGATATCAACTCGGCAAAATCAACCAAAGGGTCAGACGTTGCCGAAACCGCTTATCACACCAACCTTGAAGCTGCCGATGAAATTGCACGTCAACTTCGCCTACGTGATATGGGTGGCTTGGTTGTCATTGACTTCATCGATATGTATGAACCACAACATCAAAAAGACGTAGAAAAACGTCTGATTGATGCCACCAAATACGACCGTGCAAGAGTACAGTTTGGCGAGATATCTCGCTTTGGTTTGATGGAAATGAGCCGACAGCGTTTACGCCCATCGCTTGAAGAGTCAACAGGTTACAAATGCCCACGTTGTCACGGAACAGGTATGGTGCGTGATTTACGTTCACTATCATTGTCTATCATGCGCCAAATTGAGCAAATTGCCCTAAAAGAACGCCAAGGCGAAGTTCAAGCAGAAGTACCAACCGATATTGCTGCCTTTTTATTAAATGAAAAACGTGACAGTTTGGTTTATCTTGAACAAGACAGTGGCACTCGTATTACCATTTTGCCGCATGCGCATTTAGAGTCACCACACTTTAATTTGCACTATAACCGTGGCGGTTTTGCGCCATCTAGCTATGAGCGCATTAGTGATACGCATGAACAAGAAACCAGTGAACTGGGCTATGACGTTAACTGGCAAACTGCAGATACTGAACGCCCAGAACAACAGCCAACCCGCAAACCCCGTAAAGGCGTTAAGGGCACTAAACAAAACGTTAAACAACAAAAAGCGGCCGCACCAAAAGCTCAGCAAGCCCCAAAAAACGAGCCTAAACCACAAGCAGCTGCCTGGTTATCTAACCTTTTTGCACCAACACCACAAGCTCAAACAAGTGATAACTTAACAGGTTGTGATGCAGCCCAAGCAATTGAAGCTTTGGTAAACTCTGGTGCTCAAAGTTTAGGCTCATTTGGTCAGGTTGATATCAATGCCTTAGCACAATCTAAACCACAAGTTCAAAACGAGCAAGATGACCAAAACGAAGAAGAACAAAACAAAAAACGACGTAGATATCGTAAAGAAAAGACTAAGTCTCGTAAAAAAGAGCGTCGCCAAACAAATGAGGCAGAACAATCAACCGATAATAAAGAAAATAATAAACCTCATAGAGCAAAACGTGAGCCAAACAGCAAGCGTGACTCACGTGGTGAATTCCCACGTGGTGAAACATTATCTACGCAAAACACTGTCAGCCCAACTGCGGTAGAGTCAGCTAAAAAAGTAGACAGTGATAAACCAAGCGAGAAAAAACAAGAGCGTCGTCAAAATAAAAATAGAAACGATAAATCTAGTAAAGCTCGTAATCACAACAAACGAAATGCAGCGCAAAACCCACAGAAAAATGCAAATGAAGTCAATATGCAAGTGGTTGAGCAAGCAGTAGAAAATGTAACTGAGTTAAAAGACAAAGAGGTGGTACATTTGTCTTTAGATAACAGTAAACCTGTTACTAACTTACCAGCTGCCTTAAGCAAACAAGCTAAGCAAAATAAAACTAAGCCAGAACACAAAGCAACTTCTGACGTTACCAATAGCACAAGTAATGCAAGCACATTGGCGACACCAGAGGAACCCAGTGTTGAAGCGAGCAATGTAAAAGCTGGCAAAGTTGACAGTGTTGAAAGCAACCACTCTGATAAAAACGAATCTGCGGCTGCCTACCTGTTTGCAGATATTTTTGCAGACCGTTACATCACTGCCCATAAGTTTGCACAGGCAAAAAATGACCCTCGTGTTGTGAGAGCTAATTTAGCACAAACACAAGCTGTCACTGCCCCACTAGCAAATCAGCCGATTAAGGGAAATGTGGGTGAGTTCATCCGTGCGACATTAGAGGATGCAGAAGCTCATCTTGCAAAAGATGGGGTAATTGCTTGCTTTATCCAGGCAGTAGCAAAAACTCAAAACAGCGCAGTGTCAGCAGCTGATACCAATGCTGAAGCTAACCTCGCTGACTTTGATTTTAGCAACTATGGATATGAACCATTAATGCCTGAATATTTGGCTAATTTTACTGCCATGACGCAACCTGTTGCTCAGTTTAATGCAGTGCAAGGCAAAACAGCGGTTGAACCAACTGCCATTGGTAAGCGTGCGGCAAACGACCCACGCGGTCAACACCCCGATTATGTTGAACCAGAGCCAATTATTGCTGAACCTGTTGAAGAAGTTACATTGGATGTTGCTGTAACCGAAGAGGACGCAAAGCCTGCTGAGTCTGCAGATACCGCTAACCAAACGCCTGATGCTTTTGATGCAGCATTTGGTCAATTGCTTGCTGAAGAAGAAACATCTTTATCCGATGATGAACCTGCTAACGAGGCAGAAGTAGCTCATCAACAAGATGGCGAGCATACAGAAGTTTCTGAAACAATCTTGCCTAAAGAAGAAGTGGATGAGGTATCATCACCTGAGCAGGTTTCTTCAGAAGATGAGGCTGATGACCCAGAACGTGGTAAAACTTCATTTGATGAATACCGTGATATGCTTGCAAACGTTTCTGAGCAATTATCCACAAAAACGGTGAGTAACTCTTTATTCTTATCAACGCCTACGATTCCAAAAACTCGTAGCCGCAAGAAAAAAGATACCGACAAATAACTAAAGATTCACCTTTTATAAAAAAGTGATACATAAAAAAAGCCCTTGTGACATACACAGGGGCTTTTTTTATTTTGATAAGATGGTTCAATGCATATAGTTTTAATTAATGCGCCTTGTATCCTCTAACTCGAGCGATAATACTCATAATTGCAACAACCACAACACCAATAACTAGCCCAGCTAATCCGTTTAACACAGACTCAGTGACGCCAGCAAAAATACCAGAAAATTCGGCCATATGTTTGACACCATGATGTAAAAAACTAAAACCATGCACTAAAATACCACCACCAACTAAAAACATTGCAACTGTACCTGCAATAGATAAAAACTTCATCAGTTTTGGTGCTGCCATCAATAATAAGTGACCCACTTGTTGTTTTGCTTTGCTATTGGTTTTAGTTAGATGCAGTCCCGCATCATCCATTTTTACTAACAAGGCAACCAACCCATATACCCCTATCGTAATACCAATTGCAACAATTGCCAGCATAATAGACTTAGTTAACAAACTCGCTCCAACAGCTGAGCCTAAGGCAATAACAATAATCTCTGCCGATAAAATAAAGTCTGTACGAATCGCACCCTTAATTTTATTTTTTTCAAATTCAACCATATCAACACTATCATCGGCATTGGCTTTTTTATGGGCTTCATGCGCTTCATCATGTGCTAACAAATGTGGCCAAAATTTGTGTAATACTTTTTCTGCACCTTCGTAACATAAAAATAAACCACCACACATTAGTAAAAAAGTAATGAGCGGTGGATAAACCCAACTCAATGCCAATGCTGCGGGTACTAAAATTAGCTTATTAATAAAGGAGCCTTTAGCAACTGCCCAAACAACGGGCAACTCTCTTTCAGCACGCACACCAGTTACCTGCTCGGCATTTAGTGCCAAGTCATCCCCCAATACACCTGCCGTATTTTTAGCAGCAACTTTTGTCATTACAGACACATCGTCCATAATCAAGCTAATATCGTCAAGTAAAGTTAATAAGCTGGCAATTGCCATATTTTCTCCTATTCAATGTAAAATGACAGAGCACCTACATTTGTTTTATAAAATCATATATCAACATTTTACCTAAATTAAGCCATAATATCAGCTTTAAATTGTATCAAGGCATCTAAACACCTCATAATTCAATTATAGCCAAAACCTGTTTTAACGCTAACTTTTTTTATGTTTATTAGCACGTTATTAAGCACACCAAACTAGCAATATATGATAGTATAGAGGAGATTTTATAACCACTTCAGTCGAGAAAACTATGATAAATTTTGGACTAACCAAAACCTTGCTAGCCACTGCCCTAGCCACTTTTTTATCAGCGGGTTTAGTTGGTTGTGCAAATAATAAAGATGGCGAACCATCTTCTAATACAACAACCGAAAACACAGCGACCACAACAACAAATCAAGATTTAGCAGCAAACTTACAAAACAACTTAATTGCTTCGGGTATTGACGCTAACATTATTGCTACCAAAGCCACGAAAGTTGACGGTATTTATTGGGTTAATGCACAAGGCATGCCTCCATTTTTTACTGATGCCACAGGTCAACATATCATTCAGGGACCAATCATTGCCGTAGGGACAGACAAACCTACTGATATTGGTGCAGATATGATTGCAGAAGTTGCAAAACAAAAGTTAGCGGCAATTAATACAGATGAGATGATTATTTACCCTGCTAAAGGCGAGACCAAAGGCATTATTTATGCCTTTACCGACCCAACTTGCCCTTATTGCCAAAAACTACATGAGGAGCTTGGTGATATTAACGCAAAAGGCATAGAAGTACGTTATCTAGCTTGGCCACGTAACCAAACAGCAGAACCGATTATGCAGTCAATTTGGTGTAGTGATGACAAAAAAACCGCCTTTGCCGCCGCTATTACCGAAAATGGCGCACAATCACCAAAATGTGAAACGCCAATACAACAACATACAGAAATTGGCTTTAGCTTAGGTGTACAAGGTACCCCAGCATTATTTACCGAAAGTGGCGAACAAATTGGTGGCTATTTACCACCAGAACAAATTGCAAATGCTTTAGGACTTTAAAAATTAAACTTTAACAAAACTAATTATTGAGGATTTTGTGAACAATTCAATAAAACTTGCCATCCTTGGACTTGGTACAGTTGGCACAGGTGTTGTGCATTTACTGCAAGATAACTTAAACGAACTTAAACGCCGCAGTGGCTATAATATTGTTATTAGCCAAGTCGGTACAAGAAAACATCGTGACGACATAGATACAAGCATTAAGCAAACTGACGATTTATTCTCAATTTGCGAAAGTGATGATGTTGATATTGTTATTGAGCTTATTGGTGGCACAACCGTTGCTAAAGATGTGATTACTCATGCTATTACACACGGCAAACATGTTGTTACCGCGAATAAAGCTTTACTGGCCGAACATGGCAATGAGCTATTTAATTTGGCAGAAGCAAACAAGGTACATGTGACTTACGAGGCATCAGTTGCTGGTGGTATCCCTATTATTAAAGTACTGCGTGAGTCTTTAGCATCTAATAAAATAGATTGGCTGGCAGGTATCATCAATGGGACAGGCAACTTTATTATGACAGAAATGCGTGATAAAGGTCGGTCATTTGCCGATGTGCTAGAAGAAGCACAAGAACTTGGCTATGCAGAGGCAGATCCAACCTTTGACGTAGAAGGAATAGACGCCGCCCACAAATTAGCATTACTTGCCTCTATCGCCTTTGGCATGCCACTTGCGTTTGATCAAGTGTATTGCGAAGGTATTACCAAAATCACCACACAAGACGTAGAGTATGCCGAAGACTTGGGCTACCGCATTAAACATTTAGGGCTTGCCGTACGTCGCCAACAGCCAGATGGTACCGATGCCATCGAATTGCGTGTGCACCCAACCCTAATACCAGAAGACAAACTTTTAGCCAGTGTAAATGGTGTTAAAAATGCGGTACTGGTTAACTCTCATCCATTAGGGCAAAGCCTATACTATGGTGCCGGTGCCGGTGCTGGCGCAACAGCATCAGCCGTTGTTGCCGATGTCATGGATTTGATTCGTGTCTTAAATACGGATAACAATGGACATCATGTAGAGCACCTATCATTCCAACCTGAGTTGTTAACTGACTATAAAATTTTATCACCAGAACAAATTACTTCTGGCTACTATTTACGATTACATACAGAAGATCACCCAGGTGTTTTAGCTGATGTAACCCGTATATTGAGTGAATCAGGCATTAATATAGATGCTATATTACAGCAACCTGCCCATAAAGCTGGTCATGTGCCTGTGATTATATTAACTCAACCAATCATTGCTCAAAAAATGAACCAAGCAATTGCACAAATTGAAAAACTAGATACCGTAACCGATGAAGTCGTTCGTATCCGTTTAGAAGAGCTTGATGAAGATTAGGATTAATGACGTGTTGACAATTCAATGCGTCATTTTTTTAGTTATTTTTACGCCCATTTATTTGGCATCATTATTTTGTTGTTACCAAAAACCGGGCACCCATTTAGATCGTTATATACACTAACATTAAAGTGAGGAAGTTAAATATGTCAACAGATTCTATTGTCATTGTCAGTAATGCACGTACCCCTATGGGTGGTTTTCAAGGCGCTATGTCTAACGCAACGTCGCCTCAACTTGGTGCCGTTGCTATTGAAGCAGCCGTTGAACGTGCTGGTGTTAATCCTGCAGAAATTGATGAAGTTATTATGGGCTGCGTATTAGGTGCAGGTGTTGGACAAGGTCCTGCCCGCCAAGCAATGCGTGGTGCTGGTATCCCTGACTCAACTGGCGCAATTACAATTAATAAGCTTTGTGGCTCTGCACTAAAAGCGGTAATGCAAGCACATGATACGATTAAAGCTGGTAGTGCTGATATTGTTGTTGCCGGTGGTATGGAGTCTATGACCAATGCCCCTTACATCATGCCACAAGCTCGTGCTGGTTATCGCATGGGGCATAATGCAGTTAAAGATCACATGTTTGCCGACGGCTTAGAAGATGCAGAAACAGGCAAATTAATGGGGCAATTTGCGCAATCAATGGCAGATGAGCGTGGCATCACACGTGAACAAATGGATAACTTTGCTATCGAATCATTAAACCGTGCTAATACAGCGATTAACGAAGGTCACTTTAGCGATGAAGTTGTACCAGTAACGATTAAAACCCGTAAAGGCGACATCGTTGTTGATACGGATGAACAGCCTGGTAAAGCACGTATCGACAAAATCCCAACTTTGCGCCCTGCATTTGCAAAAGATGGTACTGTAACAGCTGCTAACTCTAGTTCAATTTCAGATGGTGGTGCTGCTGTTGTTGTCACCAAACAAAGCGTTGCAGATGCAAAAGGGTTAAACGTGCAAGCACGTATTGTTGCCCATGCTACTAATTCACGTCATCCAAGCGAGTTTACAATTGCACCGATTGGCTCTATGGAAAAAGTGCTAGAAAAAGCTGGCTGGACAGTAGACGATGTTGACCTTTGGGAAATTAACGAAGCTTTTGCTATGGTAACTATGGCAGCAATGGATGAACTAAACATCGACCATGCAAAAGTCAATGTTGAAGGCGGTGCTTGTGCATTAGGTCACCCAATTGGTTGTTCTGGCGCTCGTATTTTAGTTACGCTAATGAACTCACTAAAACGTACTGGTGGTACTAAAGGCGTTGCATCATTATGTATTGGTGGTGGTGAAGCCGTCGCTGTTGCAATTGAACTTGTGTAACTTAAGCTAAGCTTATTTGACTCTATTAAAAATCCGTCTTTTAAGGCGGGTTTTTTTATTAAAACTAAACAGGCTAACAAAACAAATAACAAAAAAAAATCCCAGCTTATATAAAGCTGGGATTAAAATATGGTGGGTTGTGCAGGATTCGAACCTGCGACCAATTGATTAAAAGTCAACTGCTCTACCAACTGAGCTAACAACCCTTAAGTGAGGGCATATTATACCCAATATTTTTGCATATGCAAGCTTTTTTATTAAAAAATTTACTTAGTTTATCAACAAAAAATTAAAGTCATAATAAGGTATTCTTTTACTTACTAAAATTAAAAAATTAACGCAAAATACTAAGTTAAAAATACCTTACCATTTATGCTGTCAGCTTAGCAATTAATCGTTATCGACGCTAAAAACCTTACCATCTTTTAAGCGATACGCTAATAGCTTCTCTCCCCATACACAGCCGCCATCTAATGCTTTTGCCTTAGGTAAATCCACTTCACCAAGTAGTGCTGCCCAGTGCCCAAACAACACTTTTTCTTTACGAGATGTTTTCCAGTCAAACCAAGGTTTAAAATCCTTGGGCATTTCGTCTGCTAGGCTAGATTTAAAACTAAATTCTAATGTGCCATCTTCTTTACACAGCCTCATGCGTGTAAAATAATTGCAAATTGCTCTTAATTTGTCGTGCCCTTTTAAATCATCATGCCAATCATCCGCAACTTTACTATATAAATTTGGCAACAACTTATCTAACGCTTTTATATCATCTTGTAATGCTGCCTCTAACGCTTTCGCATAACTTTTAGCTTGTCGGGTCTTCCAATGTGGAGGTAGCCCTGCATGCACCAACACGGTATTTTTATTTGGCATTAACAATACAGGCTGTTTACGTAGCCAATTCATTAATTCATCGCAATCTTTAGCCCAAATAATTTCTGCGGTATTATCTTTCTTTTTTAGTTTGGCAAAACCTCGCCAAACGGCAATGAGGTTAATGTCATGATTACCAAGCACAGTTTGAGCAGCACCTCGTTCGCTCAATTTTTTAACTTTACGCAAGGTTTTTAAGGAGTCTTCACCACGAGCAACCAAATCGCCAGCCAGCCAGATTTTATCTTTTTTGGGGTCAAAGTCTATTTTGTTTAAAAGCCGTTCAAAGGCATCATAACACCCTTGTAAATCCCCTATAACATATTCATGACGAAAATCCATAAAGCCTCTATCATTAATTTTTGCTTTTATTTTAGTCTCTAATCAGATAACCACATTGCTCAGTTTAACAAAATCTTCAACCGACAAGGTTTCTGGACGAGCCTGCATATCAATACCTTGGGCTTCTAACGTTTCTATCATTTCATCTGTTAGTGTTGGTAATAGTGCGTTCTTTTTAAATATGGCTCTCAAGGTTTTACGACGCTGATTAAAGCACTCTCTGACCACCACAGCAAAGCTTTCTTCATCATTGGCGACAATTGGCTTATTAGCAAATGGCACAAGGCGGAAAACCGCACTGGTAACCTTTGGCGGTGGGTTAAACGCCCCCTTTGGCACAGTTAGCAGATATTCGGTTTGGCAATAGTATTGCATCATAATAGATAAACGACCATAAGCTTTGGTACCAACCTCAGCTGTGATTCTATCCACCACTTCTTTTTGCAGCATAAAGTGCATGTCTTCAATCACATCAGCAAAATTAAGCAAATGAAACAAAAGTGGGGTTGATATGTTGTAAGGCAAGTTGCCCACCACTCTTAGCTGCTTATCTTGCCCCGTTGTGTCTTTGTAATCTTGATAAAGCTGATGATAATCAACATGCATGGCGTTATTTTCTATGATGTTAAAATCAGCATGTGCATTTGCGCCAATACGCATACGCAAAGTGCTAGATAAATCTTTATCTAGTTCAATGACAGTCATTGAGTCTAATTGTTTTAGCATAGGCTCAGTTAATGCCCCCATGCCAGGTCCTATCTCAACAAGCCAGTCATCACGCTGGATGTTAATACCATCTACAATTTGTTCAATAACGCCAGTATCGTGTAAAAAGTTTTGCCCAAAGCGTTTACGGGGCTGATGGTTGGTTTTGATTTTTTTAGGTATGCTCATTTTGGGCTTAATCGCTTCGTTTATTACATAAATTTAATGAATGGCAATTATAACATGCCAGCAGCCTCTGAAAAAATTTGAAAAAAATTGCGCATGTTCAGCAGTTAATCCAAAGGCTTATCTAGCGCCACTCGTCATTTTTATGGCATACACAATGGCTTGTTTTAGGCTATTACTACTTGCTTTACCACTACCGGCTAAGTCAAGCGCCGTACCATGGTCTACCGAGGTGCGTACATAAGGCAAACCAAGCGTAATATTTACCGAGTCTCCAAATCCGTGTGATTTAAGTACAGGCAGCCCTTGATCATGATACATGGCAATGGTGGCATCACAATTTGTAAGATAACGCTCGGTAAACAAGGTGTCTGCTGGCATGGCAAGGCTAATATCATGCCCTGCTTCAATAAATGTTTGCAACACAGGGTTGATGGTTTCTATTTCTTCCATACCCAAATGTCCGTCTTCACCTGCATGCGGATTTAGCCCACAAACCAGTACTTTGGGCTTATTGATACCAAACTGGCTATGTAAACTGTTTAAAACAATCTCAACTGTTTGTTGTACTTGCGCTTTAGTAATGGCCTGAGCTACTTGAGATAATGGTAAATGTGTGGTTACCAAAGCCACTTTTAACTTGCTGTTAGCCAGCATCATCACCACTTTTTCACAGCCACTCATTTGCATAAAATACTCGGTATGCCCACTAAACATGGTGCCATCTGGCAAGTTTAAATTTGCATTAATCAGTGCTGATTTTTGTAAAGGTGCGGTTACTATCGCTGCAATTTTTTTATGTTTTGCCAAGTCATGCGCTAACGCAAGCTGTTCTAACACCATACTTGCATTGTTTATATTAACTTGTCCAGCGACAACATTTTCTGTAACAGCTATGTCAGTTACATAAAAATCTACTGGTTTTTTATCTTTATGATTCGTCAACTGATCTACCGATTGCAGTACCCGCCAACTTGGTTGTGTTAAATCATCATGCCAATTATTTTTTTGTAGTAAATTTAATCGCTCCTTCAAAGCAGCCGCATTAGCAGCAACAATAATGGGTTGTTGCAACTGTTTAAAATACCCCGTTTTGGCAAGTGCGAGCACAATATCCATACCAATGCCTGCAGGTTCACCTGTTGTTATTAAAATGGGTTTGTGTTTATTTTGACTCAAACTTTTCCCCTTGGTTTATTGTGCTTATGAAATAGGTTATTTGGGCGATACAAACATTCACACTATAGTAAGCCTGATTATTTATTATGCTTGTTATCAATGCTGATTGCTCAATTGGCATTATTTTGACAATTAACAATAAGGCATAAAAGCGAATCTTTTATATAAAAATTACTTGTTTTTGCATCATATCACACCGATAATTATAGCAAGACTAACAAAAAACTAGCAGTTAAATATATGAATGATGGCAAATCTGACGACATCTTAAAACAACAACCGCCGCATAGCATTGATATCGAAAAAGCTTTGCTCGCATCATTAATGAGCATTGAAGAGTCTTACGACACCGTTTCTGAAATTGTCGGAAAAGAGGACTTTTATGCTTTGCGCCATCAGCATATTTTTTCGGCAATCAATCACTTGGCAAATGCCAGCTTACCATACGACATGGTTATGGTATATGATTGGTTAGAGCGCCAAAAGCTGCTAGAAAACGCAGGCGGTGAGAGCTACTTAGGCGATATTTTAACCCAAAGCCCAGCAACACTTTTTAACTTGGAGTCATACGCCCAGCGTGTGCGTGAGCTGTCTACCTTGCGTCAAATTATTTCTGCCAGTAACGAGATGCTAAGCCTAGCTTACAACCCAAAAGAGCAAAGCGTTAACGACATTTTGGACTCCGCAGAATCAAAGATTTTTGCCATTAATGAGCAACACAGCAAGCAGTCTAGCCAAAAAGGTCCGCAAGAAATCACCAATATTTTATTAACCGTTACCGAACAACTTGCCGAGTTAAAACTCATCGATAACGAAAACGGCGTCACTGGTTTGTCTACTGGGTTTGAAGATTTAGACATAAAAACGCGTGGGCTACAAAAAGGGGATCTGATTATTGTTGCCGCTCGTCCATCTATGGGTAAAACCACTTTTGCCATGAACTTAGCAGAAGGCGCTTTAAAGTATTCAGACTTGCCTGTGGTGGTATTTTCTATGGAGATGCCAGCAGAATCCATTGTCATGCGTATGCTTTCTTCATTTATGTCTGTCGATCAAGGGCGTTTGCGTTCTGGTAAAATGAATGAAGATGAATGGCATAAAGTACAATCTGGCATGGCATTTTTTAATGAGAAAAAGCTATACATTGATGACAGCACTGCCCTACCGCCATCAGAAATGCGCTCTCGCTGTCGCCGTATTGCTAAAGACAATGATGGCAAAATTGGCTTGATTGTTGTCGATTACCTACAGCTAATGAAAGTACCAGGTATGGGCGATAACCGAG
Source organism: Psychrobacter sp. HD31 (assembly GCF_051097895.1). GTDB lineage: Bacteria > Pseudomonadota > Gammaproteobacteria > Pseudomonadales > Moraxellaceae > Psychrobacter. The sequence goes on along the minus strand of NZ_CP142525.1, from coordinate 51,512 downwards.
TTGGTGAGATTTCTGAAATTTCACGTAGTTTAAAAGCCCTTGCCCGTGAGCTTGAATGTCCAGTTATTGCATTGTCTCAGCTTAACCGCAGCCTAGAAAACCGCCCAAATAAACGCCCTATCATGTCTGACTTGCGTGAATCTGGTGCTATTGAACAGGATGCCGATTTAATCACCTTTATTTATCGAGATGAAGTATATAACGAAAAAAGCGACCAAAAAGGTATGGGAGAAATTATTATCGGCAAACAACGTAACGGACCCATCGGAACGGTTCGCTTAGGTTTTGAAGGTCAGTTCACACGTTTTACAAACTTAACGCCAGAACATTTTTCTGATGCAGGCTTTGCCGAGCCAGACGAATAAGCCATTAATTAACGTAAACTAGGTTACCATTATTTTTTAAACCATTTAAATCAATAAAGCGACCCCCCCATGCGTACTGCCAACATACTAATAAACCAAGGTGCTTTAACACACAACCTAGCACAGGTTAACAAGATTGCACCCAACAGCAAAGTACTGGCGATGGTAAAAGCAAATGCTTATGGGCATGGGGTGGCTATGTGTTTACCGGCGTTAACCGATGCCGATGCCATAGGCGTGGCTACTTTAGCTGAGGCTATACAAGCAAAACAACTTGGCTGGGCAAAACACACGGTATTAATTGAAGGGGTTTTTAGCCAAGCTGAATGGCAAACTGCCATAAACAACCATTTTATGTGCGTGATTCATCAGCAGCAGCAATTAGACTGGGCGTTACAAAACATACCAAAGCATGATTGCCAAACAAAAACCATATGGCTTAAACTCAACACAGGTATGAACCGTCTGGGTTTTGATCAACACAGCGTCATTGAAGCAGCAAAACAGCTAACACAAGCAGGCTACCAACTCATTTTAACCAGCCACTTTGCCAATGCAGATGACAAATCAACCCCATTAAATGAGCAACAGGGCACACTATTTAGCAAGGTATTCACTCAACTGCAACAACAAGTCGACCCTAATATTAAAGGGTCATTATGCAATTCGGCTGCCATTATTAACTTTCCTAATTGGCATTTTGACTGGGTTCGTCCTGGTATCATGTTGTATGGTAGCTCTCCTGTTGTTGATAAAGCCTCTGACCAACTTAACCTAAAACCTGTCATGACATTACAGGCAAAAATAATGGCAGTACATCAACTAAACACAGGAGAAATGGTCGGCTATGGTAGCCGCTGGAAAGCTCAAAGGGCAAGCCGAGTGGGCATTGTTAGTATTGGCTATGGCGATGGCTATCCCCGAGTTGTTGATAACACAGCTTGGGTTGCCGTTACAGACACAACAACGCAAGCAGGATTACATAAAGCGGCTATTATTGGGCGTGTTGCCATGGATATGATTGTCATCGACTTAACCGACTTAACTGCCAGCCTGGGCATTGACAGTATAGTCACCTTGTGGGGAGCGGCACCGCAAATAGATGAGGTGGCTCAATCTGCCAACACCATTAGCTATGAGCTTTTATGCCGTTTAACCACCCGACCAACCAGAAAACTCCACAAAACTTAAAAAATGAGTGTTTAAAAAATCTTTAATTCATATTTTTTATTTAAAAAATAAATCATTATGCCTTAAACAAACCGGACTTTACTGTAAATCAAAAAAGACAATTTACAAACCCTTAAATTAAGTTATACTGGTGACTTATAGCTTATTTTTTTAATCATAGCAATTTGAGATTATCCATGAGTGTGCGCCACTTTTTAACCCTTAAAGACTTATCAAAATCAGAACTAAAACAAGTTATTGCACGTGCTACTGAGTTGCGTAAAATGCAACATGCTGGTGATATTTATCAGCCTTTTGTTGGTCGTACCCTTGCCATGATTTTTGAAAAATCATCAACACGCACACGCATCTCATTTGAGACAGGCATGGGGCAATTTGGCGGGCAAGCCTTATTCCTATCGCCTCAAAGTACACAACTTGGGCGTGGTGAGCCAATTGAAGACTCTGCACGAGTTGTTTCTAGCATGGTCGATATTGTTATGATTCGTACCTTTGAGCATGAAAAGGTAGAAAAATTTGCCGAATACTCTTCGGTACCCATCATAAACGCCCTAACCGATGACTTCCACCCTTGCCAGTTGTTGGCAGATATGCAAACATTCCATGAGCACAGAGGTAGTATTGAGGGTAAGACTGTCACTTGGGTTGGTGATGGCAACAATATGTGTGCTTCATTTATCCATGCTGCTGACCAATTTGGGTTTGAACTGCGTGTTGCTGCACCCTATGGTTTTGAGCCAAATCCACATTTAGTCGAAAAATACAAACACTGTGTTAGTGTGATGGAAAGCGTAGAAGATGCCAGTAAGGACTCTCACCTGATTGTAACTGATGTATGGGCAAGCATGGGGCAAGAGTCTGAACAAAACACCCGTGCTAAACGTTTTAACCCCTATCAAGTTACCCCTGCTCTGTTAGATAAAGCAGCCCCTGATGTATTATTTATGCATTGTTTGCCTGCACACCGTGGTGAAGAGATTTCTATCGATTTGTTAGATGATCCACGTTCTGTTGTTTGGGATGAAGCTGAAAACCGTTTACATGCTCAAAAAGCATTAATGGAATTTTTACTACAAGACAAAATTAAACTTTAATACTTTCTTTCTCTCATATCTTTTTAAGCGTATTATTTTAGGGTTATTAAAATTTTGAACAAAAAAAGCACGCCAATCTAAATTAGCGTGCTTTTTTAATTAAAAACTTTAGTAGGTTTTTATTGTACTATTTTATACAACCACACTTAATTTAACATCAATATTGCCACGTGTTGCATTTGAGTATGGGCATACTTGATGGGCAGCATTAACTAAGCCTTCTGCCACTTCTTGATTCAAGCCTGGCAAATTAACAACTAATTCAGCAGCAATACCGTAAGCCTGACCAACCGCACCCAAACTAACTTTACTGTCAATATTTAGACCTTCTGGTAAGTCAATTTTTTGACGCATTGCAACCACACGCATTGCCCCAATAAAACAGGCGGCATAACCTGCGGCAAATAACTGCTCTGGGTTGCTACCGCTTACCCCATCACCGCCTAACGCTTTTGGTTGCCCTAAAGCAATATCTAACTGACCATCATCTGACTTGGCAGCACCGTTTTCACGTCCACCAGTTACATTCACTTCTGCTGTATATAATACTTTTTCAATTGACATAATTGACTCCAATTTTTACGAAAATTATAAGAAATTTAATTAATAAAACGATAAAGAACAAAGATTACAATTAGTCGATATAATTAACCAATTGCTCCATTGGTTTACGTACTTTTGGTAAGTTTACCAACCAATCATTTTCTGCATCACGATAACCCAATGGCAGTAATAAGGTACTCTTTAAACCTTTTTCTGCTAACCCTAGTATTTGGTCAACATCATCTGGAGTAAAGCCTTCCATTGGTACACAATCAACCGCTTCATATTCTGCCTGTGTCATGGCTGCCATTAATGCAATATAAGTTTGACGAGCGGCATGCTGAAAGTTTTCTTCTGCCGATCTTTGTGGATATATGGATAATAAAAATTGACGATAGTTTTCCCACCCTTCGTTTTTAAACCCTCTAATCTCATTTGTTAAATCAAACATGTGGTTGATTCGATCTTCTGTATAGGTATCCCATGCGGCAAAAACCATAAGATGAGAGCAATCCGTTACTTGTGGTTGGTCCCATGCAACTTTACGGATTTTTGCTTTTATTTCATCATTTGTAATGATAAACACTTCAAATGGTTGTAAGCCACTAGAAGTTGGTGCCAATCTGGTTGCTTCTAAAATACGTTGTAATTTATCTTCTGGTACCACTTGCCCATTCATTGCTTTTGCTGCATAACGTTCAGACAGCTTATCAAGAAAATCAGTATGTTTCATATTCATTACCTTATTGGTTGTTTACTAATCATGCATTTTTTTACTTAAAAGAAAATACATATTTATTTTGCATGCAAACTATTATATTGGTTTTTTTTATATTTGCAAGTACTTTGCATGTAAAATATAATAGATTTTTCAATATAACTGGCTAATGACTATGACGAATACCACTAAAAAACCCAATATAAAAACGACTGATGATAAAACCAATACCACAGATCAAACGCTAGAAAGCCAATTATGTCACCGCTTATATGTGTTATCTAACGCTGTTACCAGAACCTATAGACCATTGTTAGAGGCGGTCAACCTCACCTACCCTCAATATGTGGTGATGATGGCGTTATGGCAACAACATGCTAATAACCAACACCATTTAAGCATTGGGGAGCTACAAAAAATCACATCAATAGATAATGGCTGTTTAAGCTTAATGTTAAAAAAGATGGTAAATAAAGGCGTGATTGAGCTTACCGCTAACCCGTTAGACAAACGCAGTAAAATGATTAGTTTAAGCCAGGTAGGCATTGATTTAGAGCAACAAGCTGGGCAAGAAAAAGCCAAAATACAACAGCAGCAACAAGACACACTCAGTGAAGCCGAGTATCAAAACCTCACTCATTTACTAGACAAATTAAAAAAAGGGTTAGATATATAAAACCAAAAATTTTTTTGATGGTTGATAGATTTAACCCGCTTAAAAAACATGCGTTTTTAAAATCAACAAATAAGTTTGGCTAACTTTTTTGCTTCATTTGCCATTTCTCTAAACATACCTGCAGGAGATATGTAAAAACCAATAAAATATAAGCCTTTCACTTCTGACTTTGTGCCACTGGTATTAGGGAGTCCATTAGTTAAGCATTGCTGCAGTTTTAAAAAACGACTAATTTGTGGACGGAAACCTGTTGCCAATACCACGGCATCTACCTTAACTTCACGCTCATCAGCAAACTGTACCGTCTCGGCAGTAAATTTATGGATATCAGGATAAACCAACACTTTGCCCTGCTTAATTAAATCCACCGTGCCTATGTCGAGCATAGGGACTCTGGCATTTTTCTTAATTTCTTCCATTGGTCCTCTATCCAAAGTTTTTAAACCATATTTAGACAAATCCCCTATCATCGTTTTGGCAGTAACCTTGGTAATCACATCGGCAATTTTTGTTGGCAAATGCTGTTGTACAATGCCCATTGCAAGGGTTGGAATACCCATCACCTCTTTAGGTAAAATATTAACAGGCGAGCGTACACTCATAATAGGTTTAGCCCCATACTCCCATAAATCAATTGCAATTTCAGAGCCTGAGTTACCAAAGCCCACAACCATAACCGTTTTATCTTTGTATGCTTTGCCGTCCACGTAATTTTCACTATGGATAACCTCGCCAGTAAATGACTCAAGCCCATCCCAAGTTGGCATATTGGGTATGTGATTAAAGCCGGTTGCCACCACCAAGTTTTGACTATCAAACGTTACTGTTTGACCTTTTTGCTCGGCAACCACTTGCCAGCCATCGTTGGTTTTTTTTGTATCAATAACTTTGGCATTAAACACTGGTTGGATATCAAAATGGTTGGCATAATCTTCAAGATAACGCACCACTTGTTGACGAGATGGATAACGAGGAAACTGTTTAGGAAAATCAAAATAAGGCAAGTTAGAGTATTCTTTGGCAGTATGCAAATGCAAACGTTTGTAATGATTGTGCCACTTAACCGCAATCTTGTCACTTTGTTCCAGTATTACATAGGGTGTGTTTTGCTTACTAAGGCAAGCTGCCATTGCCAGCCCAGCAGGACCAGCACCAATAATGATGGTATTGATTTGGTTATTATTTTTCATGGTTTTCCTTAACCTATAATCCGTGTAATATAAACTTAAAATCAATTCGCTTTTTAAAGCAGTCCTACTATGGCTTATCTTTAAACAGCACGATTTCATCCCCATTTATAACAAAACATACGGAATCACAACAAGTTTTTTTAATGACTGCCCAATTTTAACCGCTATAATCATTACATGACTAAATAAAAGAGCCAAAAATGCGACAACCAACCCCTAAATCTGATTCACGAGAACAAATAAAGCTCAACCAACTTGCCTCACAACTACAAGAAGAAGCCCAACTCACAGGGGTGAATGCCTCAGGCACGCAAATATCTAGCAAAGCCTTTGAAATGGTGACAGAGTTTGAACCCTCAGGCGACCAGCCCACTGCCATTGCCAAACTGGTTGAAGGCATCAAGGATGACAAGCAAGCTCAACTACTGCTAGGCGTGACGGGCTCAGGAAAAACTTACACCATGGCAAAGGTCATTGCCGAAACCCAACGCCCCACCATCATCATGGCACATAACAAAACCCTTGCCGCTCAGTTGTATGGCGAGTTTAAGGCATTCTTCCCCAACAATGCCGTGGAGTACTTCGTCAGCTATTACGATTACTATCAGCCCGAAGCTTATGTGGCTGCCAGTGATACTTTTATCGAAAAAGACAGTGCCATCAACGACCACATTGACCAAATGCGACTCTCTGCCACTCGTGCCTTGCTCGAACGCCGTGATGCCATCATTGTTGCATCGGTATCCTGTATTTATGGTTTGGGTGACCCAGAAAGTTACCTAAAAATGCTACTGCATATTGTAGTGGGTGATGTGGTTGACCGCCAAGCCATCATCAAACGTCTTGTGGCAATGCAATATATCCGCAATGAGTTGGACTTTGGGCGTGGTACTTACCGTATCCGTGGTGAGGTTCTTGACATCTACCCTGCTGAATCTGAGCAACTTGCCGTGCGTATTGAACTGTTTGATGATGAAGTGGAAAAAATCGCATGGTTTGACCCTCTTACAGGTAAAAGTGTGCGTAGTGTGCCACGCATTATCATCTATCCTAAATCCCACTATGTTACTCCTCGTGAAAAACTCGAAGCTGCCAGTGAAACCATCCGAGAGGAGATGACTGAACGCTTAGAATTTTTCCGTGAGCATGACAAGCTGATTGAAGCCCAACGCATCAAAGAACGTACCCAATACGACCTAGAGATGATACAACAATTGGGCTATTGCAACGGCATCGAAAACTACTCACGTCACCTATCTGGGCGACCCAGTGGCGAAGCACCGCCAACCTTGTTTGATTATATTCCAGCAGATGCCTTGCTATTTCTTGATGAAAGTCATGTGACTGTACCGCAAATTGGTGCGATGTATAAAGGTGACCGTAGCCGAAAAGAAACGCTGGTGCAGTATGGTTTCCGCTTGCCCAGTGCGATGGACAACCGCCCAATGAAGTTTGAAGAATGGGAACGTATTGCCCCCAAAATGATTTTTGTCACAGCCACTCCTGCCGATTATGAGCTGAGCCATGCCGAACAAGTGGTTGAACAAGTGGTACGACCGACTGGCTTGCTTGACCCAATACTTGAGATTCGCCCTGTATTGACGCAGGTGGATGACGTGCTATCGGAGATTAACATTCGTAAGGAGCTTGATGAGCGTGTGTTGATTACCACCTTAACTAAGCGTATGGCGGAAGACCTCACCAGCTACCTTAAAGAATACAACATTAAGGTGGCTTATCTGCACTCGGACATCGACACTGTGGAGCGTATGCAGATTATCCATGAGCTTCGCACCGGTGTGCATGATGTATTGGTGGGTATCAACCTATTACGTGAAGGTTTGGACATGCCAGAGGTATCACTGGTGGCGATATTTGATGCGGATAAAGAAGGCTTTCTCCGCTCAGAACGCTCATTGATTCAGACGATTGGGCGTGCCGCTCGCCACGTCAATGGCAAGGCGATTCTCTACGCTGACCGTATTACCAATAGCATGCAAAAAGCCATTGACGAAACCGACCGCAGGCGTGCCAAGCAGATTGCTCATAACGAAAAACATGGCATCACGCCTAAATCTGCCAAGCGTCAAATCACTGATAAAATCGAAACTGGTGAGATATTGGATGACTCAGCCAAAAATCGTGCCATTCCAACGCATGATGCCAATACTATGCCAGATGTGGATATTGAAATCTTGCGTAGCCCTGACTTGCTTGCCAAAGAAATTAACCACCTAGAAAAAGAGATGAAGGCTTTGTCAAAAGAATTAAAGTTTGAAGAGGCAGCGAGTGTAAGAGATAAGGTGTTGGAGTTGAAGGGGTATATTATTGGGTAGTTAATCTTGATAAGTTGGTATTTAAATAATCATAACCAACAAATTAAGTTTCATCACTGTATATTAGCGAGGGTAATTCTTATGAGAATTTTTAAATATCGAACGTTTAATGATAACAACTTAAAGAGCCTTAAAGAAAATTATATTTGGTTAGCAGATAAAGCTTCATTAAATGATCCTTGTGAAGGCTTTTTTACACGTAAGAAGCTTTCTAATGACTTGCAAGGATTAAACTTTATCTCAAAATTAATCCAAGGTTCTGCCCAATTTAATACGCTTGAAGAGAATTTAGATGATGTCATAGCAATGGTTGCTAAGCAGGGAATATTTTCTGCTAGTAAGTCACCATTTATTCAACCTCTTTGGTCATTATATGCCAATAGCCACCAAGGCTTTTGTATAGAATATGATATTGATGAATTAATTGCTAAGCACAAAACATATTACAACTATTTCGAAGTTCAGTATTTAATACAACCACAAGATATTAGTTTTTCTAATTTAAACTTAAATTTTAAAGATGAGACATCTGAAAATAAATTATTTCAAAAAATCATAGGAACTAAGCATATTGACTGGCAAAATGAACAAGAAGTTAGAGTCATAAGTCATCAAGTAGGTCAAAACTTTCATAGACATGGAGCTATTAAGGCAATTTATTTTGGACTCAAATCATCATTGAGTGACAGAAATAATATTCTAAAATTGCTAGCTAATCGAGATATAAAATTTAATCAGATAGTTCAAGACACTAATAGTTATAATCTATTTGCTAAACCTATGGAGAACCCTTTTTTAAATAATGAAAAAGAAAACATAATACCTCTGAGCTTAATAGATGAGTGTGCAATCTATGAAAAAGGAGTAAAAGATAAATATCGTAAATTTATTCCGTTTTTATATAAAGCTCAAGATATTATGAGTAAAGACCCAGATTGTGAGGTAATTCATACAATTGACTTTTCCATTAAGTCAACACTAGAAAACCCAATAATTTACGTTAATTTTAAAGAAAAAAACTGTGATTTCTATAGTAGCCAAAAGCTTTTTACAATCAACGAACTTCAAAAAAATTGATAAGTAAGATACGCTGAGCTTATAGCAAGCGTAGGCTGGGATTAACCCCAGCAAATCAAAACAAACCATGCTAAAATAATTTCATCGGAATTTTAGCCACCATAAACTTTACGGTTTATTAAAAAATATAAAATAGTTTTTATTAGTCACTAGTTCATTAGAAGATAAATTTGTTATAAATTGGTCAGTAAATAGGAAAATTGACGTATTCTCCGCTTCGTCAGATAAAGCGTAAAAACTATTTTTATTAATTGAAGACAAGTTGTTTAAATTAGATAAAAATCAATGATATTTTCCACTTCTAAACTGTCTCTATGATTCAAATCATTTTGCATTTTATTGTTTCAAAAAAACCAGCAGTTCCCTATCCTCTTACGGGTTCATAATCAACGCATACTGAAGCATCGACAACCCATTATTCGCAATATGTATCATTATCGGTAACAAAATAGACCCAGAACGATAGCGAATAAATCCTAAAACCAGTGCAAACACAAAAATTGCACCAATTTCATGAAAACCATATTGAAAATGGATAATCGCAAATAATACCCCTGACAATACACTGGCGACAATTGCCCCTTTTCGTTCATCTAAAAATTGCTCAAAAACTGCTCGCCAAATCAAACCTCTAAATAGCAACTCCTCATAAATGGGTGCTAACAAAACAACACCAAGGAATAACAACCACAAAGGCTCTGCACTAAGGAAGTAGGCATCTAAAAAACCCATCGGTTGACTATCTATCAAAGAAAGCACCACGGCACTGGCAATCAAATAAGCAATCCAAAGCCCAAAACCAAATAGCATGTTTTTTAATGAAAAACGCCTAAACTGCAAATAATCTGTAAACTGTTTTTTGCGAGACTTGATAACAAAAAACACAATCAAGATGACTGCCAATAAATTAAAGATGAGTGATATGCTTAATATCGTCCCGTCGCTAGATAACAAAGGGATAATGTTATCGATATCCTTAATTTTGTTTGGCATGATAACGAAGGTTATCAATAAGGCAAGTAAAAGACTAATTACCTGTACACCAAGAAAGCCCAATACCGAAGCTATCGCTAATACAACAGTACCCTTTTTACCAAATAAAGGGACAGGTGACTGGACATCACTAGCAGAGTGACTGCCTTGATTGCTGTGAGGAGGTTGATAATTAATGTTTGTCATAAGTTTATTATTATTTAAAAGTTAAAATATCAAGGTTAAAAAAATAGCATATCACAATCTAAATACAATTGTGCCTTTTTACAATCTACTGACAAACACTTCATTAAGTGGACTAGGACTAATAAAGAGCCGTTTTTTTATTGACATGATTGCTTGGTAAAGGCATAACAACTAACCACACCATTGCCATGTTAAAATGTTATAATCCCCTGCAATTTTTACCACCAAACCATCGGACAAATCATGCAAATTGTAGAAATCACCCACGAACCTGTTGAGCTATTTAAGATCCTAAAATTTGAAGGCATTGCTGACAGTGGTGCGATGGCAAAAAACATCATTGCAGAAGGCTATGTGTTGCTAAATGGCGAAGTCGAAACCCAAAAACGCAAAAAAATCGTTTCTGGAGATGTGATTGAAGTTAATGGCTTAAAGCTTGAAGTGAAGTTATCGTAAATTGCTGTCATACACACTATTCCATCATTGGCAAGCTTATAAGAATAGGAAAAACAGCCGTTTTAAATAAGCATTCGATTCTTAAAATCGACCAGTACAACTTGCCATTTGACAATGCTGCCCTTTATCAGGGCAGGATGACTTATCCTCGGTTTTTTCTGGCTCTTAATTTACGCAATCTTTTTTGTTCTAGCTTGGCTTGTTTTTTTGCTTCAGCTTTGGCTCTTAATTTCTCCACCAGTACTTGCTCACTTGCCTGCATGGCAGGTGTTTCAAGGCTAATCCGCCCTATCTTACCACTGCGTAGCTCGTTAATCAGTATCTCATACATACGCTCACTATCGACATATCCGCCTTTTTTCAAAAAGCCTCGCTTACGGGCAGCAAGCTCGATAAACTCCCAATCTGTTGCTGGTAGTTGTTCTATTTGATAGCGGGATTTTAATAGCTCTGGATAAGCTTGAATCAAATATTCGGCAGTATGGCTTGCCACATCAATAAAATCAAAGGCGGTATCTTTAATACCACCCGTGGCGGCTAAGCGTACGCCAGAATTTGGGTTTTCAATTTTTGGCCATAGCATCCCAGGGGTGTCATACAACATGATGTCTTCATCAATTTTTATTAGTTGCTGAGTTTTGGTCACGGCTGGCTCATCGCCAGTTTTGGCAATGGCTCGACCTGCAAGGCTATTAATCAGTGAAGATTTACCTACGTTAGGAATGCCCATAATCAGCACTCTAATTTTTTGCCCTGTACCCACTTTATTTGCTTTAAACTGCTTACACAGTTGTACAATCTGCTTAACTACGCTTGCCTTATTATCATCGCAAGCCAATGCTTTGGTGTCTTGAGTTTGTTCTAGATGTGCAATCCATGCTTGTGTAATTTCTGGGTCGGCAAGGTCGGATTTATTTAATATTTTGATAACCGGCTTTTGCCCTCGTAGCTCAGTTACCATCGGATTTTCACTACTATAAGGGATGCGGGCATCAATCACTTCAATGACAATATCAATGGATGGTAGCACGTCTTTGATTTCATTGCGTGCCTTGTTCATATGACCGGGAAACCATTGAATACTTTGTTGATTATTCATATTTTAAACTCTAGGGTATGACACAATTTAATGTTTTAGTTATCATCATTATAACATTTATAAAATCTAACAATATCAACTTTGTTGGGGCTTTTTTCGGGGATTATGTTACTTGGTTTTATCTCTGCTAAGCTTGGTGGAGCAAAAATTGCACCCGCTGTTTTTTATATATTATTATAGGGCGTGTTAGCTTTATTCATAACATTTTGGATTGGTCAATTATTTGCAATATAGCAAACAACCTTTGATAAATAACAAACCCCACAAATTATTTAATTTGTGGGGCTATGTATTTTTTATAGTTTAACAAATTACTTTAAAACACTGTCATCAAATACCGCCATGATACTAGAAAAATCAGCATCCGCATGGTCTTCAACATGAGCGGTGTACATATCACGAGCTTGGTCAGCCATTGGGGTTTGCACGCCCGTATCATCAGCTGTGGTTTTGGCTAGGTTCATGTCTTTTAGCATCAGCTTACTCATAAATCCACCTGTGTAACCCTTGCTCGATGGTACGGTATCAATGACGTTTGGATAAGGATTGTAAACTTCTAATGTCCAGTTACGCCCTGAGCTTTGAAGCATGATATCAGAGAGAACTTTTGGGTCTAAGCCATTTTTCACGCCTAGATTGATGGCTTCTGCTGTGCCAGACATTAAAATGCCCAACAGCATGTTGTTACAGATTTTAGCAACCTGCCCTGCTCCGTGGTCGCCAGCGTGGAATATATTTTTACCCATGGCTTCTAGCACTGGTTTTACTTGGTCAAAAGCTTTTGCTTCACCACCAACGATAAAGGTAAGCGTGCCTGCTGTTGCACCGCCTGTACCACCTGATACAGGTGCATCGACAAACTGAATGCCTTTTTGTTTAGCGACTTCGGCAACAGCTCTGGCATCGGCTGCTGCAATGGTGCTACAGTCAGCAACGAGGGTGCTTGGGTCTAAACTGTCAAATACGCCTGTACTGTCATCACTACCAAGATAAACGCTCTTGACGTGTTGACCTGCTGGGAGCATGCTGATGACCATATCGACATCTGTGGTGGCACTAATTGGAGAGTCGCAGACTGTTGCACCTTGCTCTGCCATTTGAGCAAGAACAGCTTCGTTAAGGTCAAAGACTTTTAGTGAAAAGCCATTTTTAAGTAGGTTATCTGCCATCGGTTTACCCATGTTGCCAAGTCCGATAAAGCCGATTGTTTGGATAGAAGTTTTTACGTTACTCATAGTTACATTCCTTGTGTTGAGTGAATTTCCTTATTGAGGAATATGTAGGGTTTGCCTACTATTTGTGTTGTTTGTGAACTTTAGTTAGTGTGTTGGTGTCGAGTTATGAAACTCAAATTATGCAATGAGAGCGGTTTAGCCCTGACAGTAGCGGTTATCCTTGTGAAGCTGATGGTGATGTGGTCTGTGGTTGAGGATGGTCGCTCAAAGTCTGGAACGCACTCAGGCACATAGAACACACGCTATCAGCAAGCAAGATAATAGCGGATGGCAGGTTTCCGCTCCAAAAACTCAATAACTGTTTAAAAAACGGTTTAAATGTTCACCAAGTCTGCTGATTTGCTACCATTATCTAACCAGTTTTCAAAGGGATGCTTCCCTTCATCATAGGGTGAGTTAAAGTGCGAGTCGATATAGGAACGCCCTTCTTTACCACCACATTCGGCAAGAGTTTTACTCCATTTTGGGGTGCGGTCTTTGTCGATAAGCAAGGCTCGCACACCTTCTCTAAAGTCTGGGTTGTTGGCACAATGCAGTGATAGGTTCATTTCCATATATAGGATTTGCTCAAGTGACAGTTTTTTGGCTCGTTTAAATGCCTCAAAAGTCAATCCAGCAGTCACAGGGCAACCATGCTGATAGGTGCTGATGGCTCGGCTCATCCATTTGTCATCTTTGTATTTTTCGGCTAATTCGGCATTTTGTAAGACTTGGTCAATGGCATGAATGTCACCTGCGTTGACAATGGCTTGTAGGGCTTGCCAGTGGTTGATAAGGTTGCTTTCGGCAAGTTGCTCAGTATGGTGGACGGTGGCGAGGGCTTGGCTGGCGGTGTCATGTAAGTCAGCACTGTTTGCCCAATCGGCACTACTCAAGGCGTGTACCATGTCATCATATTGCTCACTGGTAACAGCAAACTCAGCCATGTTGCCAATTAAGGCATCTGCTCCATTGCAGTTAGCACCTGTTAATCCCAGGAATAGCCCAAGCTTGGCAGGGAAGCGTTGTAGCAACCAACTGCCTGTGGCATCTGGGTAGAGTCCGATGGTGATTTCTGGCATGGCAAAACGGGTGGTTTCGGTAACCACTCTGTGGCTACACATTGCCATTAATCCCATGCCACCGCCCATGACGATGCCGTTCGCCCATAGGACAATGGGTTTGTTATAGAAGTGCATTTGGCGGAATAGGCTGTATTCGCTGGAGAAGAACTCTTCGGCGTAAGGGTTGGGCATGGGTGGATTATCCAGCATGCTTTCATACAGTTTGCGGATATTGCCTCCTGCGCAGAATGCTTTGTCACCACTGCCTTTAAGCAGAATGGCAACAATGTTATCGTCATTTTGCCAGTTGCTGAGTTGCTTGCTTATCATCTGACACATGTCGACACTCAGGGCATTCAGAGCCTTTGGGTCGTTGAGTGTCAGTGTGCCGATGGCATGACCGCTAGCGGTGGCGATGGTGTCTATAAGTATGGGTTGTGATTGGTTGGTTTCGGTTGATTCCTTCATCGTTATTTCCTTGTTAAATTAAATTCGAACTTTAATTTGTTGTAATTTTTAAACTGCCAAATGTGTTTTCAATCACATTGTTTGTCTCAGGAATAAATATCCAAGTGTCAAAACTCACTGTTGTTATATCATCAAATACAGTTATGACGTGGCTTAATTTGCTTTGAATAACTGCTAAAGAGGAGTCATTCCATATAATAAAGCAGTTTTTAGATATTGAGTAACTTTAGATTGATAAGATATCAGAAATTGTATTAATAGTTTGATATTTCTGGATATTATTCCAATCAATTTTGCCACTTCCAGTCAATAAAAATGGGAATGAACTTTCAAATTTATCAACGATAAGTTTACTTTCTTCATCTGATAAGACTACGTGTCAGTATTTAGAGCATCTACCGCTTCATCGAATAGCGTTTTTATCAAATTCCCCAATGGAATAAACACAAACTGTCATCTTTTTCCACGTCTACACAAAGTTGAATTAGCTCTGATAATGTTTCTAAAATTTCAGCTTTGATTGCTTTAATTTTGTCATATTTACCACTATTTTCTTCACCGACAACTTCTGTCCAACTACCAGTTATAATAAACTCATCTGGTGCTAGGCTAAACATACTATACCAAGCTTCAATAACACGTTTAAACTGCGTCACTTGATTAGGTAGAAATAGAGTAAGACCATAGTAGCATAAGCTCTGATGGGGTATATGCTCTTCCGGCTTTTTTCTAGGATTAGTAGTTTCTATCCACTTCATCGAATCTGCAAAATACAAGATAAAATCATCATGAATACCAACCACTGGGGATACAACACTTGCATCCCTTAGTAAGTTGACATTCTCTAAGATTTTTTGAATATCAGCTTGTTTGGCTGTTGTAAACTCATGAATCAATGCCATATGATGCTAAACCTTCCACTCAGCAGGTCGTTTTTCTAAAAACGCATTCACGCCTTCCATTTGGTTTTCGCCGTCCCATAGTTTGATAAAGTCTTCACGCTCATTGATTAGATTATAGCGTGGTGGATTGGTGCGTGCCGATTGGATGAGGTTTTTACTTGAAGCGATGGCATCGGGTGATTGCTTGGCGACCTTTTCGGCAAGTGCGAGGGCATTTTCTAGCCCTTTGCCTTTTTCTACCACTTCTTCGACCAGCCCAATTTGTAAGGCTTTATCTGCCTTGATACGCTCACCACATAAAATCATGCGTTTTGCCCAGCCTTCACCGACTAACCAAGGTAAGTTTTGTGTACCGCCAGCACAAGGAAGCAAGCCAACTGACAGTTCTGGCAGTGCCATTTGGGCGTGGTCTTCGGCAATGCGAATGTCACAGGCTAGGGCAAACTCAAGTCCGCCTCCCATCGCATAACCATTGATACAGGCAATAGAAACACCACGGAAGTTTGATAGTGCTTCAAAGGCTTCGCCAAAGGCAATCGCCATATCGGTGGCTGGTGCTTTGTCTGTACTGGCAAAGCTATTTAGGTCTGCCCCTGCACTAAAGAACTTTTCGCCATCACCATGAATAACTAGGGCTTGCACGCTTTTATTGGCGTTTAAGTCTGCCACAAGTTGTTTGAGTGATTTTAGGCTGTCGAGTGTCCATGTGTGTGCTGGTGGATTGTTTAAAGTGAGGTTAGCGATATGTCCGTTTATTGATAGGTCTAGGTTGGTGTAGTCCGTCATGTTGTTTTCCTTTTGGTTTGATTAATGTTATTTTATTGGTGCGTTAATACTCAGTTCAACTCTTTAAAAACATAATTTATTGTAGAAATATTTAAGCCAAATTTAATTGCCAAGACACCCCAAATTGGTCTAGTACCCAAGCAAATTTTTGACTAAATCCATAGTTGTCTAATGGCATTGTAACAGTGCCATTTTCAGAAAGTTTCGAGAATAAAGTAGCTATTTCAGCTTCATTATCACATTCTAGGTAATTTGAAACAGCTGGGCTAAAATCCCAATTATGTATCGCTGGGCTATCACTACACATAAAGATAGTGCCATTAATCTCAAAGGTGGCTTGCATGATTTTACCTTCTGCAACAGGTGCATTTTCACCCCATCTGTTCACATTAATGATATGAGCGTTTGCAAATACCTCAACATAAAAGTTCATAGCGTTTTCAGCATTTCCATCTTGGAAAGTCAAAGATGTGATGATTTGGTTTTTCATAAATATCCCTATTATAAGATGTTAGTTTTAGAGTGCTTTTTAAGCACCTTTAAAAAATCCTACCTCAAACAGCCAAACACATTCAAAAAAATACGAGGTGTTGAACTTAGCCCTGATTGAAGCGGAAAATTACAAATTTTCCCTTGCGTCGGGGCGAAGCAGTGCTTCGCTATTTCCCTCCTCACCTTGTGTGACCGATGGCTATTGCGAACATGGCTAAGGGTGATTGCTCAAAGTCTGAAACGCACTTAGCCATAGAGAGCAACGCCATCGGGTAGCAAGATACAAGCGAAAAGCAGGTTTCCGCTTCAAAATATTTAAAATTGTTAGCTTAAGATGGGTAAAGCCCACGCCTTACTGCATTCTTTTTAAAGTATCCATATCCATCATTTTACGAGAGACGATGAGTCGCATCACTTCATTGGTGCCTTCAAGGATTTGGTGGACACGCAAGTCACGCACATGGCGTTCGAGTGGGTATTCTTGCAGATAGCCATAACCACCGTGCAGCTGTAGGGCTTCATTCGCCACTTTAAAGCTGAGGTCGGTCGCTAATCGTTTTGCCATTGCACAATAGCTACTGGCGTCTGGACTGCCTGTGTCTAGGTGGTATGCTGCCAGTCTGACCATTTGCCGTGCGGCAGTGAGTTCGGTTAGCATATCGGCAAGTTTGAACTGCACGTTTTGGAATTTATCCAGTGTACGTCCAAACTGGCTACGTTCCTGTACATATTGTACGGCACGTTCCAGAGCGGCTTGAGCCGTCCCCACTGCACAAGTGGCGATGTTGATACGCCCACCGTCTAAGCCCTTCATGGCAAAGGTAAAGCCTTGTCCTTCTTCGCCCAGTAAGTTTTTGGCAGGTACTTTCACGTCTTTAAAATGTACGGCGGCAGTGGGTTGGTTTTTCCAGCCCATTTTATGTTCATTTTTGCCATAGGTGATGCCTTCTGCTTTGGCGTCGACAACAAATGCAGAAATGCCTTTTGCGCCGTCTTCACCTGTGCGAGCCATGACCACCAGTACGTCGGTCGCTCCAGCACCAGAGATAAACATTTTTTGCCCCGTGAGCAAGTAGTGTTTGCCATCGTCTGATTTCACCGCTTTGGTGGTCAGTGAGCCTGCGTCTGAGCCTGCATTTGGTTCCGTTAGGCAATAACTGCCAAGCTTATCACCTGTCATCATGTCTGGAATCCACGCTTCGGCAACTTCTGGTTTGGCAAATTCACCAATCATCCAAGCGACCATGTTGTGAATGGTCATAAAGGCAGCTGCTGAGGTGTCACCGTAGGCAAGCTTTTCAAAGATGATGGAGGAATCTAAGCGTGATAAGCCCATACCACCAACTTCTTCGTTGGTGTATAAGCCGAGGAAACCAAGTTCACCTGCTTCTTTAAACATCTCGACTGGGAAGTGAGCCGTTTTGTCCCATTCATCTGCAAAGGGTGCCATTGATTTGCTGGCGAAGTTGCTGGCAAGTTCAGCAAAGGCTTGCTGGTCTTCGTTTAGAGAAAAATTCATTGGGGTATCCTTGTGTTGTGGGTTTAAATGGTTTACATTTTTTATCTTTAGTAAGTAAGATAGTCAATCTTTGTTTTTAAAAACTGAACAACGCAAAATACGGGGTGCCAGTTCCTCCACTTTTCAAGGGGAGGTTAGGAGGGGTTTTTGTTAGCTTATTCATTAAGCTGAATTTGCTGTTCTAACAGTTTTCTGCTAATAACTGCTCTTATTGCCTGACAAACGCCCATTATATTTTGAGTTACATCTTTATTTGTAAATCTGATGACTTCTATATTTAGTGAGTTGATAAATTCTGTTCTAAGTTCATCATATTGTTTTGCTTCATCATTAAAATGACTTTCACCATCTATTTCGATAGCCAGTTTAATTTCTGGTGAGAAGAAATCTACAATGTATTCATCAATTCCAGATTGTCTTCTAAATTTTACGCCAAGTTGTTTTCCTTTCAGATATTGCCATAATATTTGTTCTGGACTGGTGGCGTTGTTTCTTAGTTGTTTGCGTTTTGATTTTTGGTCTTTTTTATTAAAGACTTTGTCAATCATTTTGGTTTTCCTGTTTTTTTGGGAGGTTTCTTGAGGCTGGCTAGTTTTGTTTCTAACCAACTTCGTCAACCCCTCCTAGCCTCCCCTTGAAAAGTGGAGGAACGTCCGCTCGAAAGTCTAGCTTTGTTGTTGACAACTAAACTTGTTAAAGTATGGGGTACAGTTTTCCACTTTCTTTAAGAGTTAGAAAGGGTTTATGATGTAGTCATTAAAAGACTGCGTATCTGTTCGGGTACCACCACTGGTACCAAATTTAATAAAACCTCACCACCTCATTAAAAATCTCCACGAAAATCCCTAATGACATGATAAGACTGAATCCGTGCGACTTAACCTATCAAGTCGCACAAGTTTATTTTATAAAATATCTATATCAAATCCAAAAATTAATATACCGAGGAAAAGAAGCGAAAATATACATGAAGTACCTTGAGCAACTTTGACCCCTCATAATATAGGGTAGATTAAGTTTTTGGGTAAAATATTACATCGAAATCGTGGTATTTACTTTACCCTTACTCGCTTCATCATCAAACCAACGAGCCGTGACCGTCTTGGTTTGCGTATAGAATTGAACCGCTTGTTTACCATAAGGTCCTAAATCACCCAGCTTACTGGCACGAGAGCCAGAGAATGAGAACATTGGTAGAGGTACTGGAATTGGCAAGTTAATGCCTACTTGACCAACATCAATATCCGACTGGAATTTATGAGCGGCTGCCCCAGATTGAGTAAAGATGGCCGTACCATTGCCGTTTGGATTGGCATTAACCAGCTCAATCGCATCATCCAAGCTATCGACATACATGATACATAACACAGGACCAAAGATTTCTTGTGTATAGCAGGTCATCTCTTTGGTGACATTATTTAAAATAGTAGGACCAACGAAGTTACCATTTTCTGAGCCTTCAACCACCACACCACGACCGTCTAGCAATAGCTCAGCCCCTTCGTCCACGCCTTGTTGAATCAGTTTTTCACAGCGTTCCTTCGCTTTTTGTGAAATCAATGGACCTAAGTCTTTGTCATCTTTACCAGCAGCAACCACTAAGCTTGCTGCCTTGGTTTTAATATCTTCTACCCAGTCTTTTGCTTGACCAACCAGCACAACCACAGACAGCGCCATACAACGCTGTCCTGCCGCACCGAATGCTGCCCCAGCTAACTGGTTTAGAGTTTGTTCTTTATTGGCGTCAGGTAGAATGACCGCATGGTTTTTTGCTCCCATCATGCACTGCACACGCTTGCCAGCGGCATTTGAACGGTTATAAACATGCGTACCAACTGCCGTCGAACCAACAAACGACACTGCCTTAATATCAGGGTGGTCACAAATCGCATCGACCGTTGGCTTACCGCCGTGTACCACATTCAGTACGCCTTCTGGCACACCTGCTTCAATGGCAAGCTCAATCAAACGCATGGTCACCATTGGATTCTGCTCAGAGGGCTTCAAGACAAAAGTATTACCAGTGGCAATCGCCATTGGGTACATCCAGAGTGGAATCATCGCAGGGAAGTTAAACGGCGTAATACCAGCACAAACGCCCAGCGGTTGCCAAATGCTATAAGTATCGACGCCCGTTGCCACATTTTCAACAAAATCACCCTGTTGTAAATTGCCAATCCCTGCTGCATGCTCCACCACTTGCAAGCCACGGAATACATCGCCCCTAGCATCGGCAATGGTTTTGCCTTGTTCTTCGGTCAACATCTCAGCCAATTCATCCATATGTTCATTAATCAGCTGTTGATACTTTAAGAAAATCCCTGCACGTTTAGTGACAGCGGTTTTACGCCACGTTTTAAATGCCTCTTTGGCACACGCCACCGCTTCATTAATTTCGTCTTGGGTGGTTTGGGGTACTTTGGCAATCAGCTCTTGGTTGGCTGGGTTGGTTAGGTCAATCCACTCGCTGGTGTTGGACTCGACAAACTGACCATTGATAAGCTGTTTGACTGTTTTTACATCTGACATAAGTTACATTCCTTGTCTTATGGATTAAAGGTGTGTTTATCACCATGCTAATAATTGTTTATTAAAAGCTGAACCCTTGGCTCAGCTTTATTTAATTTTTACCATAAACAATAGCTAAATTAGTAATCTTCCATCGCCTGCTTAACCGCATCAATGGCTGTTGGATCATCAATGGTTGAAATATCACCCACATCACGACCTTCAGCTAGAGCACGGATAGAACGGCGTAAAATTTTACCTGAACGAGTTTTAGGAAGGTGTGTTGGGAAATACACTGCAGCGGGCCGAGCCAATGCACCTAAACTTTTAACGACTTCTCCAATGATTTCTTGCTCTAATCGGAATCGAGATTCCGTTTCTTCAACCATATCATGGTCTCTAATCACCACATAGGCAACCGGTAGCTCACCTTTAAGATCATCGTGAGTACCGACAACTGCAGACTCTGCAACCTGTTTGTGTTGGCTAATTGCTTCTTCGATTTCTTTGGTGCCTAATCGGTGACCCGCAACGTTAATAACATCATCGGTACGACCTAAAATAAAGTAATAGCCATCTTCATCCATCACCGCATAATCTGAGGTTGAATATTTTTGACCATCAAATAGGTTGTAATAACTACTGATATAACGTTCGTCGTCTCCCCAAACTGTCGTGAGTGTACCTGGTGGAAGCGGTGCCTGAATTACGAGCATGCCCTTTTCATTTGGCTCACAAACCTCGCCCGTTTCTTCGTTAACTACCTTGGTATCATAGCCATACATTGGGTAACCAGGAGAACCTTTTTTGTGTGGCAAGCTATCAAACTTCGGCGTATGGCTCAAAATTGGCCAACCTGTTTCGGTCTGCCAGTAATGGTCTAAAATTGGGATACCAAGATGTGCCGTTAACCAATCAGCCGTTGGTTCATCCAGTGGTTCACCCGCTAAGAAAAACGCTTTTAAACTGCTGGTGTCATAACGTGTTAGCCAGCTTTCATCTTGTTTTTTAAGCATACGCACGCCTGTTGGCGCTGTGAATAAAATGTTGACGTTGTTTGCTTCAATAATGCGCCACCAAATACCTGGGTTTGGTAAGTGTGGCAAACCTTCATACATAATGTTGGTCATACCCGATAGCAGAGGACCATACACACAGTAAGAGTGCCCAACAACCCAACCGATATCAGAAATCGCCCAAAAAGTATCGCCTGCTTTACCGTTATAAATGTAATCAAGCGATGTTGTTAACGCCACCGCATGACCACCGACATCTCGTTGTACTCCTTTTGGCGTACCCGTTGTACCTGAGGTGTATAATACGTATGATGGCTCATTAGATTCTAGCCACTCGCAATCTACCAAGTCGGCATTAGTTGGGTTGTTATCAACAATTTCTTCACGCTCTGAAGCATAATCAACATCCCAAGGGTTAGGCTCATAAGCAAGAATGCCGCGATCAACTACCACAACTTTTTCTGGCTTAACTTTCGCCTCTTCAACAGCTTTATTAACCAAATTTTTGTAATTAATTAACTTACCACCACGCAACGCGGCATCCACAGTAACAATGGCTTTTGCCTCGGCATCATCCATACGCACTGCAAGGTTATGGGCAGCAAACCCACCAAATACCACAGAATGCACTGCCCCAATACGAGCACAAGCCAGCATGGCATAAGCTGCCTCTAAAATCATTGGCATATAAATAACCACACGGTCGCCTTTACCTATGCCATTATTTTTAAGTACTTGCGCAAAGTAGTTTACTTCTTTAAATAAACGGTTATAGGTTAAGCGACGCTTTGCGTAGTCGGTATAAAACTCAACACCACCACCTAGCTTGCGGATTGCTTTTGGTATGTTTGGATAGTTTTCAATAATTTCAGAATTTATTTCAGTCGATACCCAAACAAAAGCATCTTGCTCTGGGCGAGTAGTTAAATGACGGTCAACCGCGTTATAGCAAAGATTGGTCTTACCACCAACAAACCATTTAGTATGTGGTGATTTACTATCATCTAAAATTTGCTCAGGTTGCTGGTGCCAATATATACGTTTAGACTGCTCAGCCCAAAAAGTTTCCTTATCTTTTAATGACTGTTGATAAACTAATGAATATTCCATAATAGATTCCTTGTCTTACATTCCTTTATTCAAGCAAATAGTCTTTAACTATTTACTCATTGACTAATCCTTCATTTTTAAAAAAAATTAACAACCGTCAGGTGTGTTGCACACACCAAGTTATATCATAAGCTTTACAACCCCTATTTTTAATTAACGTCTTTAACCACACTAACTGAGCATCCGATTACTGAGTTTGCTTACTTTGAGCATGTATAATTTTGGCAAACACATCATGCCCATTCAGTATATTTTTATCATCATGCCATACGTATGGCACCATCAACACGTATCGTTTCGCCATTGAGATACGAGTTATCGATGATATGAGCACATAACTTGGCAAACTCTTCTGGTGCACCAAGACGTTTAGGATAAGGGACAGATTGCTCAAGAGCATGACGAGCTTCGTCAGGTATTTTTGACATCATGGGGGTACCAAATACACCTGGAGCAATGGTCATGACACGAATACCATAACGAGCCAACTCACGAGCCAGCGGTAAGTTTAAGCCCACAACTCCAGATTTTGAAGCCGAATAACTGCCCTGCCCTACTTGTCCATCAAAGGCTGCAATAGAAGCGGTATTAATGATGATGCCTTTATCTTCTTCATCAGTTTGTTGTTTAACAATTTGAGCAGCAACCAAGCGTGCCACATTAAATGTTCCCACAAGGTTAATCTCTATCCCTTTGCTAAATTTGGCTAAATCAGCTGGGTTGCCTTCACGATCCAACAGCTTTTGCACAACAACAATGCCCGCACAATTAATAGATCCATTTAAACTATTAAACTTAGTAACACCAGCCTCAATAGCTGCTTGTACTGCCTCTTCTGAAGTCACGTCACATTTGGCAAATATTGTATTATTGCTCAATTCACTCGCCAGTTTATGCCCAGCTTCTTCATTTAAGTCTGCAATAATGGCATTTGCGCCTTGCGCTACTAAATAACGGACGGTTGCTTCACCAAGACCAGAAGCACCACCCGTGACCAAAAAAGTTTTATTCTTAATTTGCATACATCCCTCTATATTTCACAATAGATTAATTTTGAGTGCGGTTAAAATATGCTTGTAAAACCGCACTCAACTTTTATTTACATTTAAAAAAATCTGTTTTAATGCGCCACACTCATGTTACGCAGCATAAAACGTTGTACCTTACCGCTTGGTGTTTTAGGTAATGCCTCGACAAACTCAACAATACGAGGATAACAGTGGGCAGAAAGACGATCATGTACAATACCTTTGATTTCTTTTTCTAGCTTTTCACTCGCCTCATATCCATCTTTTAGTACAACAAACGCTTTAATAATATGACCACGCAACTCTTCAGGGATACCCACAGCCGCAGACTCTGCAATGGCTTCATGCTCCATCATCACATTTTCTACATCGGTAGGACCAACTCGGTAACCAGCAGTAATAATAATGTCATCATCTCGACCAGAAAACCAATATGTACCATCGTCATGTTTCTCAACGATATCGCCTGTTAGGTAATAGTCACCGTGGAATGGGTTTTTTTCATTCCATGTATAGCCAGTAAAATAAAATGCTGGTGATTTACTCACAACCACAGCTAACTGACCAGGTTCACCTACAGGTACTTCGTTAAAGTCATCATCTAAAACAATCAATTCATGCCCGGGCATTGGCATCCCCATAGAGCCTACAGGTGTTGGGTGCTCTAAAGAATGGTGAGCACAGCAAGTCATACCCGTTTCAGTTTGACCATATTGATCCATCACTGGGCAACCCAAGTTATAATTCACCCAGTTAACAACCTCGGTATTTAAAGTTTCACCTGCTGAGTTTGCACGTTTTAAAGCGCTTAACTCCTGTGCTTTACCATCAAATACCCCGCTTGATTTCATCATTCGATAAGCCGTTGGTGCAGAAGCTAAGTTACTAATTTTGTGTGCTTTCATAAACGCTAAGGTTTGCTCCGCAGAAAATGCATGCTCATTAAAGTGCGTGGTTGCACCTAACAGCAATGGTCCTGTAATTGCATAATACAAGCCGTACGCCCAGCCTGGATCTGCCATATTCCAATAGTTATCATCTTCACGCAGACCAATGGCATCATGCATATAAATATAAAATGCAGTTAACGCATTAAGCGGAACCGATACCCCTTTTGATTTACCAACCGTACCAGACGTAAACATTTGTAAAAACGGCGAATCACCCTTTAGCATTACGGTATCAAAGTCTGATGGTTGTCTTGCAAAAGCAGCGTCAAAATGTACATCTTCGTGTTGTTTGGCTTCTTGTTCTGAGCCAACCACCACCATTTTTGGTAGGTTACTAATTTCATTAAACTTTTCACGGTTTTCAGCATTGGTGAATACTACCTTGGTATCCGCTTTATCTAAGCGATATTCAATTGCCTCTACGCCAAAAGCTGTAAATAATGGCTGATATACCCCACCAATTCTCCAAGTACCCAAAATTACCGCCAGTAATGTTGGATTACGAGGCAACATTGTAGACACTCTATCGCCAGCTTTAACGCCCAACTCGGTCAGTAAATTTGCCATTTTTCCACTCATTTCATCAAGCTGAGCATAAGTGTATTTGCTGGTAACCTCATTTGTATCTTCATGCACTAATGCCGTTTTATTGGCTTTATCTGATTGAGCATGGCGACCACAACATTCGATGTAAGCGTTTATACCGCCTTCTCGACTGCCATTTAAAATTTCTGACTCTAACTTTTGCAAATCAAACTGTTCTATATGTTCTTGATAAGAAATCATAATATTATCCTTAATGTTATTCCTTCCAAATCCAAATTTGATATTAGGTATTGCGAATCCTTTTTAGAGCTATCTACCTAATAAACCCAATGACAATATCGGGAATGCAACTAAAATCACCAACCTCAATAAGTCAGAAACAATAAATGGGGCAACCCCTTTAAACATCTCAGAAAGTTTAATGTGTGGTGCCATTGCTTTAATAACAAAAATGTTCATCCCCATTGGTGGCGTAATTAACCCAAGTTCTACCGTTAATACGGCAATGATGCCAAACCACACTGGGTCGTATCCAAGTTGTAAAATAATTGGGAACACAACGGGAATGGTGATTACCAACATTGCCAAGGCATCCATAAATAACCCTAAAACAAAGTACATAGCTAAAATGCACATTAAAACAACTATTGGGGCAACAGCCCAACTACTAATGGTAGATGCTAAAGTATATGAAAGTTGAGAAACAGCAATGAACTTGCCTAAGGCCTCGGCACCCAACAACATAAAAAATACAACAGCCGAAAGTGCAAGCGCCTCAACTAAAGACTGACTAAGCATTTTAAAGCCCATACCTTTAAATGCTGCATAAACCCAAGAAGCAAATGCACCAACTGCCGCGCCTTCTGTTGGCGTAAATAAACCAAAAAAGATACCAGCAATAATAATGATAAAGATTACTGTAAATGGGATTAAGCCCGTTAATGCCAAAAACTTTTCTTTAAAGCTGGTTGGTTGTCCGCCTTCTGCTAGGTGTGGTTTCCAGCGTACCATAATCAGCACAGTCAATGAGTACATAATCATACCCAAAATACCTGGTATAAAACCGGCAATAAACATATCACCAACTGACTGCTCTGTTAAAATGGCATAAACCAGCAATGCAATACTTGGCGGGATCATAATACCCAAAGTGCCACCTGCGGCAAGTACACCACAAGCAAACCCAGGTTTATAGCCATACTTTTCCATTTCTGGTAACGCAACACGAGTCATAGTAGAAGCTGTCGCTAAAGAAGAACCAGAAATTGAAGCAAAAATGCCTGATGACCCAATCCCTGCCACTGCCAAACCGCCTCTAACACCACCATAAATTGTGCGGGTGGCATCAAATAGCTTGGTTGCCATGCCCGAATGTGCTGCAAATACGCCCATCAAAATAAATAAGGGAATTGCACTGAAGTCATATTTAGCCAAAACCTCAACAGGCAAGTCTTTAAGCGTTTGCAAGCCTGCTGCTGGTGTTGTAATAACTGTAAAACCAAATACGCCAACTAGCAGCATTGCAAGTGACACAGGTACTCGTGATACCACAAGTACAATCATGATGGCTAAACCAATAGCACCGATAATCTCTGGACTCATTAGCCTGCCTCCTCTGCATTGTGGAATTCACCAGTACGAAAAATGTTAAGTGACTCAATAAATGAACGAATCATTAATAGGAAGCACAAAAATGCACCAAATCCATAGATTGGTGTCATAGAAATTCTTAAATCTTGAGTGACATTACCGTATTCGATTGAATCATGCATTAACTCGTGTAAACCAAGTACAAATACAAATGAAACTACCGCAAATACCATCATAAAAACACCCATTAAAAGGGCTTTTATTTTATGTGGCATTTTTTGAGTGAATACATCTACAATAATTTGAGAACGCTCTACAAAGGCGACAAAGGCAGCCAAAAGTGCGAATAGCATCAAATAAGATACCAATTCAACACTGCCCTTAACCGTAAAGCTTGACGCTCCTTGAGTAATTTTGAATAAATAACGAGTGACAACATCGGTTAGCGTAACCATAATGATACACACAAGGCTTAAACTACCAATGACCTGACATACCCTTGAAATAAACTCGCTAAGTCGGGATAACGCATCCATGTTAACTCCGAAGTTAGTAAAAAGAAAAGAAAGTAAAATTTAATTGTTTGCAACATAAAACTTACCCATATTTTTTAAATACAGGTAAGTGGTTATTTTATTTTAAGAATTGCTAGAACTTAGCATTAAGAAGCCCTGTTAATAGTAGTTATTTAAAAGAAGCCCTGTTAATAGTAGTTATTTAACTTTACAAGCTTCACTCGCCGCTTTTGCTGCTTCATATACAGCATTGGCATCCTTACCAGTTGCTGCTACGTCAGTTAGGTATTTTTCAGTACCTTTTTTAAGTGGCTCTGCCCAATCTGGGTCGTTTAATGGATCAGGAATTTCGGCAACGTTATGACCTTCAGCTTTAACTTTATCAATCACCGCTTTATCGTGCTTATCAAATACCTTACCAACTTGCATTGCTAAATCCATACCCGAGTTATCGTCTAGTACCTTTTTAAGGTCATCTGGTAAGCTATCGTACTTAGCTTTGTTCATCGTAACCATCAAACCAGAGCTATAAAATGGAATATTCGTGTGGTTTTTGGCAACTTCATTAATACGGAATGTTTCAGTCGCTTCCCATGGGAAGCTTAAGCCATCCATAACGCCTTTTTGCAAGGAGGTATATACTTCACCCGCTGGCATACCCACTGGTTGCGCACCCATACTTTCAATTAAGTCACCAGCAACCGCTGAAGGACGGCGAATACGTAGCCCTTTCATATCTTCTGGTTTTTCAATTAATTTATCCGTTGTGTGCAAAGTACCAGGACCAGCACCATACATAAATAGTAAGTGAGAATCTTCATATTCACTTGCAATTGTGCCGTTGTCATATAAGGTTTGCATCATACAACCCATTTGGCTGGCTGAGCTTGATAAACCTGGCAGTTCTGTAATTTGGGTGAGGGGGAATCGACCATTGGTATAGCCTTGTGCTTGCGAGCCAATATCTACCATACCTTTAACAGCTGCATCATAAGTTGCTTGTGGCTTACTTAACTGTGCAGATGGGTAGATTTCGACAACCAAACGACCACCTGATTCTTCTTGAATTTTTTTAGCCCATGGCTCAAATACTTCTTTTTGGATAGAAGAAGTTGCAGGCCAAAAGTGAGAGAAACGCAACTTAACCGCATCTGCAGCAGCTTCAGCTTTAGCGTCACCTGAAGTTGCTGGTTTTTCACTACCACCACAAGCGGTAATGCTTAATGCCATAGCCACAGAAACAGCCATTGTAGAGAGGTTTTTCAATGATAAAACAGACATAATCAATTCCTTTTGATAGATTTATGCGCAAACGCATCCTAAGCGGGCACCTAAAGATTTTAGACCCCGAAAAATACCACCATCCATATGTGGATATTTAGATAAAAAAATAACAATGAATACTAAGTATGTCAATAGCTTTTTAAAAAGCCCGAAAAAAAAGAAATAAGATATATAAATATAATTTATTTATATTTTAAGTTATTCTTTACAAAAAAGTAGTTTATTTTTATATAATTTATTGATAAATATAATAAATTTTAAACCAACAAAAAAGAGGTGATATTAAACACACCTCTTAAAACCATATAAAATTTTATGTTTTTAAACAAATACTTAATTTAAAAAATGCATTAAATATGAGCAACAAATAAAAAGACACTATAACCAACACCATTTTTTTTAAACTCATTAGCCGTGTGTATTTGTGTGTCTTTAAACCCTGTCGCTAAAGCAACTTCATTTAAATAATCTCTTTCAAAACCAAAATGATGCACCCCCGTGTCTTCAGTATGGAAATCACCTGCTTCGGTATCTAAATCAGCAATCGCAATAAAACCATTTGGCTTAATCAATTGTTTTAATCGAGAAAAAATAGCAGGAATATCCTTAATGTGATGAAGGGTCATTGAAGATATAATCCCATCAAACAACGCATTAAAACCCAAGTCGGCGTCTATCGGTTGGGTTAAATCCGCCTTAACAATGTTCAAGGTACAATCATGTTCATTCAACAATACTTGTTGTTTTTTGCTTAGCTCCCCTATCATCGCATCAGACACATCGACAGCGGTAATTTGCGCAACATATGGTGCAATGCCTTCTAACAACAACCCAGTACCTGCGCCAAAGTCAATAAGATGCATGTTTTTATTGAAGCTAATATTTTTAAGCATACTATCCACAATAGCATCAACATTAGCAACACGCTTGCTATCTTTATCGTAAGTTGATGCCTTTTTTATAAAAAAATCACCCAAAATTTGTCATCCTTCTTTAATCAATTAAAAAACCCATTTACTCCTAAACCATTACACTACGCATCATTTTATAAAGGTTAGTCTTCAACAATACCATACAAGTCAGGTAATACATTATTACTAAACTTTTGAATCAGATAAAATAAAACTGTGGCACCAATCGCAGCTGCACTTAAGTTATAAAATATCGTTACCAACACAGTCAACACTATTAATGGCAAATCAAAAAAAGAGAACGCTGTCGGTTGTTTGGTCAGCTTTTTATACACAGCTTTAACGATAGTCCAGTCAAAAACATCATAGCCCACTTTAAACAAGATGCCAACAAAAACCGCCTGTGGAATCAGACTAATCCAGTCTAAAAATACAAACAGTTCGATAATGACAAATATCCCAACCAACACACCAGCCAAGCGAGAAGTTGCCCCTTCTTTTAAAATTAAAACCGAACGTATGGTTGCTTGAGCACCTGGCAAACCGCCAAACATCACCGCTATTGCATTTGCCACACCTTGGGCGGCTAATTCTCGGTTACGTTTCGTCTTTTCTCGGCTCATTTTATCCATCACCAAGGCTGTCATTAACGTATCTAAATAACAAAGTAGTGATAGCTCAAACGCAAGTGGCAAACTAAACCAAAACAAATTCCATGAAAACTCACTGGGTATTTGTGAGCCAACCCACTCTACAATAGAACCAGAAAAAAGAGTGGCATCAATATCAATGGTTGCTATTGGCAACCCAAGCCAATGTACCAAAAGTGTGCAAAAAATAATGGCAAACAAAGTCATTGGGAAAAACGGCATAATTGCCCACACCACTCGGTAAATATGCCGTTGCTTGATGCGCGGCAAACCAAAAATGATTGCCAACGTTAATATCGCAACCCCTGTATTAAGTGCTTGAGTTTTACCAAATGTCCAAGTGCCATCCAATAAAAATAATTGTTTAATCTGCGCAATCCAAATCAACATGGCAATACCTGACATAAATCCAGAAATTACCGTATGTGGGATAAACCGAATTAAATTGCCTGTACGCAATATCGCTGCTATCAGCAAAATCAAACTACTTAATATGACCGTAAAGTTAAAAACTTGATCAATTGTCATGCCTGCCAGTTTATCAGCAGATAATTGTGTTGCTGCAAAAAATACAGCAACAGAAACTGCTGACATAGGGGCGGTTGGTCCTGAACATTGGATACGAGTCCCACCAAGTAGCGAGGTAATACAAGCAATAATGCCGGCTGCCAGCATACCTGACAATGCCCCACGCCCTGACATCACTCCAAAAGAAGCACCCAAACTAATTGCAACAAAACTAACAACTAAAGCTGCCAGCATATTTTGATATAAATTATGTAAAAAGCTTTGATTAATAAATGACTCAAACTTTATATTAGGTGGCAAGCTGCTCATTAGTCATTCCTTAATTATTGCAACAATAACTTGATTTAGCAGGTAGGCGATTGTAGGAGAATTTGAAACAAGCCAATTAAACAAACCAATAAAGCCGACATAATTAGACAAGCATTTAAAGTGTGTAAAAATGCCATCACATCAAAATGGTTAAAAAACTTTTCGCCCTGTATCATCACCCATTTAATGTAAGCCAATTTATTGGCTTATTCAAGCCTTTGTTATAGCTAGTTAAGTCAAAAAAGTAAAATGTTTATCTTTGCTTAAACCGTAAGCTTTTTTATTGGTATTACCTTATACAAAAAAATGAGTTTATAGTTTATTTTATTGAACCATATCAATCGCCTCACTATGGAATACATCCATACCTGGTGCCAGCACTTGCACAAATCTATCAAAATATAGCATTTGTTTAATAAGCAGTACAAAATCTCTGGGAAACTGTATCCCATGTTTTTTTGCAACTTCCATCAGCTCAAGTAACAGTTGGTTAATCTCGTCCATTGGCTGTTGCATGTTTTTAATGCTGCTCTTAAGGTTAGTAGGGTCTATTTGACTCATACTCTCATTAAGTTGAATTTGGATTTGCTCTTGATTCTGCTTAACCATATTGATTACAGATTCAATATCCAAAGTTAATTGCTCTTTATTAACTTTATGACGCACCTTAGTCATGCCCACTTCTATCATCGCATCCGCTATCTGCGCATAATCTTCAGCTTGTATGGCGTTCATTAACGCAAACACGGCTTGCCAAGATTCGGGTTTAATATGCCCTACAATACCAAAGTCAATAAAAGCAACTTGCCCATTTTTAAGTAACATCAGATTGCCAGCATGTAAGTCGGCATGAAAACTTTTTGCCCCAGTGATACTTGCAAACCAAGTATTTAACGTGCTTGCCATCACTTGAGCTGGGTCGTCACAATACTCTGCCATGGCATCAATATCTACCATAGAAACCCCATCAAGATGCGTCATCGTAAGCACCCGTTTGGTAGTTAGTTCTTTAATAACCATGGGGGCAGTCACGCTGTCAATATAACTGTTGTGCAAAAACTCATGAAAATCAGCAATATTTTGTGCTTCACTAATAAAGTTTGTTTCCGCCGTCATTTGAGCGCGTATTTCATCAATAATTGGGGCAATACTGGCAATTTTTATGCTAGGTAAAATGGTTTCTAATACTCGGCTAATGCCATGCAACATGCCTAAATCTGTTTCGATGATGGTTTTAACATCTGGTTTTTGCACTTTTAATACCACTTTTCTGCCGTCATGTAACACTGCTGCATGTACTTGCGCAATCGAAGCAGAGGCAATTGGCTCAAGGTCAATATGCTTAAAAATGGCAGTTAATGGCTGGTTTTTAGTAAGCTCTTGCGTTAGCACTTGTTCAATATAGCTATAGGGTAATGGCGTCGTTTGGTCTAAACATCCTTGAAACTCTTGTACATATTCTTTAGGGAATACAGAAGGCATACTCGCAATAAATTGTCCTATTTTAATATAGGTAGTCCCCATCTCTTCAAAAGACTCACGCAGCATTTTGGGATTGGGCTTTTCTCCTTTTGCAATACGTATGGCTGATTTACCTGCAACTTTTGCCGTTTTACCCACTCTATTGGCAGCATTAAGGGGTGTTTTAAATTGTTTTTTTAATTGATTGCTTAAATTAACAAGCCGATTAGAAAAGTTGTTAGACTGCTTCATGATTTATTTAAATTACCTACACTTTAACCTTTTTAGTTGATTTTATACATTGCGACACAAAACCTGAATAGCACCATATCATGCCATTTAAGCTGTTTCAATGTTTTACATCGTTATTATGCTAGGCAACTACATTTATCATATCCGCTTAGTGATAGTGCCTTATTTTTATAGTTAGAAGGTAAGTTTTAAAACCTAAACATATTAGCTAACAGTAACGATAAATCAAATATCTATATAGCTTGCTACCTTGTGTTATTTTGCTAACTCCCCTACAATAAAATTACATGGAAAATAAGTTTGCTCAATTAATGCAAGGAGGCACAATGAGAAAATTTTACAAACAGTTCAAACCATCCATACTTACAACTGCTGTTATTTCTATTAGCTTGGCTCAAACGGTCAACGCGCAAGATTTTAACAATACCGTTTTTTTTGGAGACAGTTTATCTGACAGTGGCTACTTCACCAACTTTACACCCTACTTGGGGAAGTTCACAACCAACCCAGACAAAGTATGGACGGAAATTGTAGCCGAAGCCTATGGCACTAAAGCCATTGCCAATACGCCGGCAGTTGGTAAAGAAGGCAACAACTATGCCGCAGGTGGTGCGTTATCTAGCAAAGATTTAGTCAAACACCCGTCGCTGGGCTTGCCCGTCCCCTCTGCAAAAACACAGGTCGCAACCTACTTAAACAGTAATACACCTGATGACAATACGCTTTATAGTGTTTGGGCTGGGGCAAATGACTTTTTAGGTGTTGCCAATGACCCAAGTAATGCGCCCACCGTTGTTGCCACCGCCGCTAAGGATACTGCAAAAACCGTTCAAACTTTAGCCGATGCAGGTGCAAAATATATTCTAGTACCAAATTTACCAGATGTTGGTAAATCTCCCTTTGGTCTTGCAAGTGGTAACTCTGATGGTGCAACACAATTGGCAGATTATCACAATAGCACCTTATACAGCGCGCTAGATGCTGGCTCCGCCAATGTCATTCCTTTGGATACTTTTACAGTTTTACAGCAGATTGTTGCCAATCCAACAGTTTATGGGATTGAAAACACCAACATGCCCGTTTGTGTAACACCAAGCTCTATTGTCTGTACACAAAATACGTTAAATCCAAGCTTAGACCCAAAAACCTCAATATTTGCAGATGGCGTGCATCCAACGGGTAAAGTACATGAAATTTTAGCCAATTATGCGTTATCTGTTTTAAATGCCCCTGCTGGTTTTGCCGCAGTTAGTAATGTTGCCAAACAACAGGGTTTTACGCAAGATACACAATTACATCGTAGGATTGACCAACTAGAAATTGGTAAAAATAGCTTTTGGGCAGAAGGTGAATTGAACGATATCAAAGCAGACGACTACGAAAGTAGCTCGATGGACAAAAATGGTATTATCGGTAGTGGTTTGGCTTTTGGTAAAAAATCTCAAACAGGGATGTACTTACAACGCCAACAAGGTAATTATCAAGCTGGTGATAACGTAAACTTTGATTTAAAACAAACTGGCTTTGGTATTTATCACAAACACCATATTAAAGATTATCAATTAAACTTACACCTGGGTATTGATAAGCTTGATTATGATTGGGAACGTGAGTTTTTGCTTGGTACAGCATCAAACCTACATACTGCTGATGGTGCTGGACGTCGTGAGCACTTATCATTACAAATAGGTAAAGCGTTTAGCAACAACAAGCTTACCTATACGCCCTACATGAGTGCCTTGCTACAAAAAACTCGCATCAACTCGTTAGTGGAAGATAATGGTAATGACGCCACTGCAATGGTTTTTCAAACCAATGAGCAAGATAGTATGCTCGGATCACTTGGTGTTAAAGCAAACTATAACTTAAACAGCAAGTATGATTTGTACGGCAACCTACGTTATAGCCATGATTTTAAAAAAGATGAGCAAAACATAACCGCTAATTTAAAATCAGTTAACTCAACCTATACGCGTGGATTCGATTTGCCAGCAGCAGGCACGGATGCCAATAATATTGCTGTTTCGGTTGGAGTCAACGCAAGCCTAACCCCTGCAACCAATTTACAGCTAGGCGTTTCTGCCCAAGGCTCTGCAACAGACAACGTGCAAGCAGGTGCTTATTTTGGTGCTACATCACATTTTTAAAACCTTGCACTGTTAGTTAATGTGTAAGACTTAAAATGAACAAAAAAAAGGAGCAATTTAGCTCCTTTTTTGGTTGATTATTATTAAAACCACTTTCATAAAAAAGCCCATAACTTAATAAAGTAATGGGCTTTGTATATAAATAAACTTATATTTTATGCTTACGCAAGTTGTGCAACATCAATTTTATCTGCTTTGTTGGTGTAATCTTCCATCTTATCAAAGCTTAGATAAGTGTAGATTTCATCACTCATGCTGTTAAGCTTACCTGCGTATTCTTGATATTCTTCATTTGTAGGAAGCTTACCAATTACCGCCGCAACCGATGCAAGCTCAGCTGATGCTAAGTATACATTAGCACCTTGACCTAAACGGTTAGGGAAGTTACGAGTAGACGTAGAAACCGCTGTAGACTTAGGTGCAATACGTGCTTGATTACCCATACATAGTGAACAACCTGGCATCTCTGTACGTGCGCCCGCTTGTGCGTAAACGTTAAAGTAGCCTTCTTCCATTAATTGACGCTCATCCATTTTAGTTGGTGGCGCAATCCATAAACGGGTTGCTAAACTACCTGCTGGTACTTGTTGCAATAGTTTACCAGCGGCACGGAAGTGACCAATGTTAGTCATGCATGAACCGATAAATACTTCATCAATTTTTGCACCCGCAACGTCTGCTAATGTCTTAGCGTCATCTGGGTCATTTGGACAGCATAGTACAGGTTCTTTGATGTCATCCATGTTGATATCGATGGTGTGTGCATATTCTGCATCAGCATCAGCGCGCATTAGACTTGGGTCAGCAAGCCATGCTTCCATACCTTCAATACGGCGTGCTAGTGTGCGAGCGTCGCCATAACCTTCAGAAATCATCCACTTAAGCATGGTGATGTTTGAGTTTAGGTATTCTTTTACTGAATCTTCAGAAAGGGTGATGGTACAACCAGCCGCACTACGCTCAGCAGAAGCATCAGACAATTCAAATGCTTGTTCTACGGTTAAATCCTCTAAGCCTTCAATCTCTAGGATACGACCATTGAATTCGTTAATCTTACCTTTTTTCTCAACAGTTAGTAGACCTTGCTTGATACCGTATAGTGGGATTGCATGTACCAAATCACGTAAAGTGATACCAGGTTGCATCGTACCGCTAAAGCGAACACGTACAGACTCAGGCATATCTAGTGGCATAACACCTGTTGCTGCTGCGAAAGCAACCAAACCAGAACCCGCTGGGAAAGAAATACCCATTGGGAAACGAGTATGCGAGTCACCACCTGTACCAACTGTATCAGGCAATAGCATGCGGTTTAACCATGAGTGAATAATACCATCACCTGGGCGTAAGCTAACACCACCACGGTTCATGATGAAGTCAGGCAATGTGTGTTGAGTGTCTACGTCGACTGGTTTTGGATATGCCGCTGTATGACAGAATGACTGCATCACTAGATCCGCTTGGAAACCTAGGCAAGCCAAGTCTTTTAGCTCATCACGCGTCATAGGACCCGTCGTATCTTGAGAACCAACCGTGGTCATCTTAGGCTCACAGTACATACCTGGACGAACGCCTTCGATACCACAAGCTTTACCAACCATTTTTTGCGCTAGGGTATAACCTTTGCCAGTGTCTTCTGGTTGGTCAGGCTTAGCAAATACTTCAGAATGATCCAAACCTAAGTAATCACGAGCACGGTTAGTTAAACCACGACCAACGATTAATGGAATACGACCACCAGCACGAACTTCGTCTAATAAAGTTGCAGAAGCAAGTTCGAACTCGGCGATAACTTCGTCGCTACCATGCTTAGTAATTTTGCCATCATGAGCGTGGATATCAAATAACTCACCCATGTGTAGGTTTTGTACGTCTACTTCAATAGGTAGGGCACCTGAGTCTTCCATTGTGTTAAAGAAGATAGGCGCAATGTTGTTACCTAGGCACAAACCACCAGCACGCTTGTTTGGTACGTTAGGGATGTCTTCACCCATTAACCATAGTACCGAGTTAGTTGCCGACTTACGGCTAGAACCTGTACCTACAACATCACCAACATAGGCTAGTGGATAGCCATCTGCTTTTAGCTCGTCGATTTGTTGCATTGGGCCTTGAACACCGTCTTCATCAGGGTTAATGCCATCACGCGCGTTTTTATGCATGGCTAACGCATGTAATGGGATATCTGGACGTGACCATGCATCCTGTGCTGGAGATAGGTCATCTGTGTTGGTTTCGCCCGTTACTTTAAATGTTTTGTAAGTTTGAACCTGAGGTACTTCATCACGGTTTAAGAACCACTCTGCATCAGCCCAAGACTGGATAACACCTTGTGCTTGCTCGTTACCGGCTTTGCCTTTTTCAGCAACATCATGGAAAGCGTCAAATACCAACAAAGTGTTTTTAAGTGCATCAGCAGCATGCTCAGCAAGCTCAGCATCATCAAGCGCATCAACCAATGGCTGTACGTTATAGCCACCTTGCATCGTACCAAGGATTTGTACTGCTTTTACTTTATCAATAAGTGGCGAAGTGGCTTCACCTTTAACAATAGCAGCTAAAAAAGCAGCTTTTACATAGGCAGCTTCATCAACCCCAGGTGGAATACGGTTTTCTAATAAATCCATTAAAAACGCTTCTTCACCGGCTGGTGGCGTTTTTAATAATTCTACTAGGTCTGCCGTTTGTTTGTCATCTAATGGAAGTGGCACAACACCAAGAGCTGCACGCTCTTCTACGTGTTTACGATAGGCTTCTAACATAAGAGATTCCTTTTATTAAGTTGTGAGGAGAATAAGCACGCCTAAGATATGTCAAACATCCCTGAGTTATGCTTAAAAAAATGGTTTCTTAGCCTTTTCATAATAGCCCAAATTGGGTTAAAAGTTAATCATAAATCATAAAAATCTATCACATATCCATTATTTATTTAATAAATGTTGTGTTTTAAGTTATGATGAATCTACCAGCGATTTAGTATATCGCCACTGCCCTATTTCAATTATTTTAAAGGAGCCAATTATGGCAAATGATGGTTATAAAAACGGTTTAAAAGCACGCACTCAAGTGATGGGAGAAGCACACGTTAAGCGCTCACTAAGCAATGCAACTGACTTTACCCAGCCTCTGCAAGATTGGATTATAGAACACGCATGGGGCACAACTTGGCAAGACGAAACAATCATACCTCGCAAATACCGTTCGCTCATTACCCTGGCTTTTTTAACCGCTCAAAAAAGTGATGCCGAATTAAAAGGTCATATCAGAGGCGCGATTAATAATGGCGCAACTGCTGAAGAAATAAGAGAAGTCCTAATGCACAGCTTACCCTACTGCGGTGCCCCTGCGACTCAAACCGCTTTTAGAGCTGCAATGGCAGTATTTGACGAAATGAATATTAAATATTAACACTTATTAAAATTTAAGTTTTAATATATAATTTGGCTCTTAAAAAAAGAGCCATTTTTATACATAAAAAACATATGAAAACTAATAAATCAAACACATCAACCCAGCATTCAAACATTGAAGACATCATTGCACTATTAACCGGTACATTTTTATGCTCGTTTGCATTAATGCTTATGCAACAAGCAGGGATTTTAACAGGCGGTACAGCGGGTTTAACGCTATTGCTTCACTATATTACTGGGCTAAACTTTAGTATATTATTTTTTTTAGTTAACATTCCTTTTTATTATCTTGCCTATAAAAGGCTTGGCACAACCATGTTACTAAAAACTTTTCTCTCTGTTGCATTATTATCTGTTATGACAGAGATTCATCCACTGTTTTTTAACATTGAGAATATTGACCCTTGGTATGCCACAATTACCGCTAATATATGTATTGGCATTGGGCTATTAATTTTGTTTCGGCACCGTGCCAGTCTTGGTGGTTTTAACTTACTCGCATTATATATTCAAGAATACTACAAAATACCAGCAGGTAGAGTACAAATGGCTATGGACATTTGTGTACTAACCGCCTCTCTTGCTTATATTTCTGGCAAACTTTTATTAATCTCTATTATTGGGGTGGTGATATTGAATTTAATATTGGCGATGAACCACCGCACCGATAGATACGTCACAAATAATTAATAAAAAGTAGGTTTAAATATCAATATAAAACAGATATTAAAAAAGAGTGTGCAAAAACTTAACACTGTCTGTTGCCTTATTTGTTATAATTAACCCTATTTTAAGTTATAAATTTAACAAGAGTTTAAATATTAATGACAGACGCAAGTGTACAAGCATATAACCCAATTAACACAAAGATTGACTCTATTACCGAGCCAGCGCCTACAAAAAGACGCAAGCCAAAAAAGTTAATTAAAGGCGAAAAAATGCGTGGCTTTGATAAAGTCGCTCGCATTCCAATTAAGGTTTTACCAACGGAAGAAGCACCTAAAAAGCCAGACTGGATTCGTGTTAAAATCTCATCGCCTTCAGAAGTAGCGCGTATTAAAAAAAAGCTGCGTTCTCAGCGGTTACATACCGTTTGTGAAGAAGCTGCTTGCCCTAACCTCCCACAATGCTTTGGGCAGGGTACGGCAACCTTTATGAT
Source organism: Psychrobacter sp. HD31 (assembly GCF_051097895.1). Taxonomy (GTDB): domain Bacteria; phylum Pseudomonadota; class Gammaproteobacteria; order Pseudomonadales; family Moraxellaceae; genus Psychrobacter. Next base: position 11,766 of record NZ_CP142525.1, on the reverse strand, counting down.
TATGGGTGACATTTGTACACGCCGTTGTCCATTTTGTGATGTTGCACATGGATTACCCAATACATTAGATAAAGACGAACCCCGCCACACAGCAGAGACCATACAAAATCTTGAATTAAAATATGCTGTTATTACCTCGGTGGATCGTGATGATCTGCGTGATGGTGGTGCTGGACACTTTGCCGACGTGATTACTGAATCTAAAAAACTTAGCCCAAATTGCTTAGTAGAAGTTTTGGTACCCGACTTTAGAGGGCGAGTTGATAAAGCCCTTGATATTTTGGTAGAAACGCCGCCAGATGTATTTAACCATAATATCGAGACCGTACCTCGCTTATACAAAGCCATGCGACCAGAATCGGTTTATGAAGGCTCTTTAGAATTGTTAAAAGAATATAAAAGCCGCCGTCCTGACATTCCAACAAAATGTGGTTTTATGGTTGGTTTAGGTGAAACAGAAGAAGAAGTATATGCACTATTAGATGACCTAAAAGCGCATGATGTGGATATCATAACCATTGGGCAATATTTGCAACCAAGTAAAGACCATGCGCCTGTTAGCCGATATGTGCATCCTGATGAGTTTGACCGCTATATGGAGTATGGTAAAAAAATTGGTTTTTATAGCGTGTGGGCAGGTCCTATGGTACGCTCAAGCTACTTTGCTGACCGTCAATACTATGGTGAAGATTGCCCGAGACCTATCCGTAGCAAAAAAGCTTTAGCGTCAGAAGGTAAAACTGGTTGTTAGTCTCAGTCCAGCGTCTTGCAACATTTATGAAGTTATAAATATCCATGACTTTAAACCCAACTAACCTTGTTAGAATAGTTTTATTTATTCTGGGAACCATACTGACGTTAGATTGCCTGGTGTTGATTTTTTTATCAAAAATCAACTTTGGCACTGTCATACCCTTTATAATCGGTTTGATTTTTTTAATGCATGCTTTTTTTTGGGTAGCCATCCAAAAGTTTTTGATAAAAAACCGATCATATAAAAGATTTTGGATAGCCTTGTGGGGGCTGTTTACCATTTGGCTGGTGAGTTTTATATTGTTTGTTGGTTCACTCATTAATAAAATCAACACCCAAAACCACATAACACAAATAGATGCATTGATTGTGCTAGGTGCTGGAGTTAATGGTGATATACCAACTCCAACATTAGCAAGTCGGCTAGATAAAGCGGCTCAGCTCATAAACCAACAACCAAGCGCGTTACCTATTGTTAGTGGTGGTATCGGTGATGGCAGACAAACCAGTGAGGCACAAGTAATGGCAAATTATTTGCACCACACTTATAATATACCGCTTAATAAAATTAAACTGGAAGACAAAAGCACCAGCACACAAACTAACCTTGCATTTAGTAAGCTTATTTTGGCAGAAAACAACATTAACCTTAACCGCCCTATTGCCGTTGTAACGAGTGATTTTCATACCATACGTGCAAAAGCAATCGCAAAAAAACAAGGGTTTTCTAATGTTGTCATGGTTGCAAGCAAAACGCCTTTAAGCATCCGTGCGAATGCTTGGTTTAGAGAATACTTTGCATTTGTCAGCGGTTACATTTTAAACGAGTATTAGTCTGTTTATTATCCAATCTTTAATTTTAACGAACCTTTAATTTTTACTTTATTTCATTATGTCACTTAAAATAACATCCGATTGTATCAATTGTGATATATGCGAGCCAGAATGCCCCAATGAGGCCATCAGCTATGATAACAAGGTACAAAAAACCTATGTTATTAACCCTGATTTGTGCACCGAATGTATTGGGTTTTATGACGAACCAACTTGTGACAAAGTGTGCCCCATCGACTGCATCATCAAAGATACCGACCTTAATGAAACCCCTCAGCAGTTAGAAGAAAAATATAAAAAAATTTGGAACAAATAAAAAACCAGCCTTATTGGCTGGTTTGAGTGTAAGCAATCTATTCTTATGTTGTTTATTTGGTATATAACCAGCTGTTTGCTTTTTTACGTGCATCCGCAATATCAGAAGAGCTAAGGTTTAATGCCAGCTGACCAATTTTACTACGGGCTTTAGTGCGTACTCGCTCATCTAACATCCCATCACGGGCAGAAAGATCATACCATTTGTAGGCATCAACCAGTTTTTCTTGTTTTTCATCAATCATTGCTAAAGCAAAACTGGCACGATTATCACCACGCTGTGCAGCTTTTTCTAACCAATATCTTGCTTTGGCTTCATTAACTTTAACGCCATCACCTATTGCATACATCATACCCAAGTTTAACTGAGCCGGTGTTACGCCTTGTTCTGCAGCTTTTGTATACCATTTAACTGCTTTTGAGGTATTGCGCTCTACACCAATGCCTTTTTGCAAACGCTTTGCTAAATAAAACTGCGCTTGGTCGCTACCTTTTTTGGCATAGCGAGTTAGTTCATCAACACTGATCACGTCAAAACGCGAAACATCTAATGAAACATTAGAGCTTAACTCTGCACTTGCAATGCCAGAGGTGCCTAAAATGGCAACTAACAAAGAATTTCTTAAAAAGGCTTTCATCAGTTCCTCGATAATTTAGAATACAACCGCTAGGCAACAATTTAATGGTAATGAACACCAGCAGTTATCTAAATTGATAAAATAAGGGGCATAGCTATTATGAAAGTAAAACAACTACCCGTTTAAATAAACAAATAAAAAGTTATCCACAACTCTGCGTTAAATTGGCTGGGAATAAATAAAAGTTCTGATAATACGCTTAGTAGAGTATCATTGCTACAAAATAAATACAAATACAGGGTTTGATATTACTTAAAGTCATGTGTGCGATTGCTGGTATAAAACCCCATCTATAGTGGTATCCAAAGTTATGTAGACCAATATATTGTGGACTATCACCTTTACTGAAATACTTGATTTTGCATCAAAAAATTGTAACAAAATAATACAAAAAGGCGTAATGCCAGTAACTTCCCGTCATTTAAAAAATAGAAAATTCAATCATATAGATAAAATATTTTTTATTTATCCACAAACTTATCCACATTTTTTATTTTTTGGTAACACGATAAATTGCGACATCCGCCATTAAATTAGGGAAACGATTCATTAATTTTTGTGCAAAGCTATTTTTACCAAGCTCAGAGTCAGTTCCTGCAACATGGTTTAAAATACGGATATCATGTTTTCTGCATAGTGCTTCAAAATCTTTAAAGGTTGATAAATGAATGTTAGGTGTGTTGTACCATTCATAAGGCAAGGCTTCTGATTTAGGCATCATACCTTTAACACCCAAATGTAATCTATTTTGCCAATAAGCAAAGTTAGGGAAAGTAACAATCACCTCTTTACCCACTCTTAACATATCTAACAATAAAGTATCTGGATTTTGCACTGCTTGCAAAGCGCGTGCCATCACAACCGTATCAAAGCTATTATCGGCAAAGCTTGCGAGTCCATCATTTAAGTCCTGCTCAATAATATTTAGCCCTTTACCAATTGCTTCATTCATCTTATTTTCGTCTAGTTCAATACCATAGCCAAAAACTCCCATGCTACTTTGTAAGTGATGTAACAATGCACCATCACCACAGCCTAAATCCAAAACTTTACTATTTGGCTTAATCCATTGCTCTACTAATTGATGATCAATTCTCATGCAAGGTCTCCCGCTTTATTTACATCATTTAGGGTATCACCATTTAAGTCAGCATCTAAAAAGTTGCGTACCGCATTGTTATAGCGTGGTATATCAAATAAAAATGAGTCATGCCCGTATGGCGCATCAATATTGACATAACTAACAGGCTTGTTGTTGGCAACCAGCGCCTTAACTATTTCTTGCGACCGCTCTGGAGAAAACCGCCAATCTGTTGTAAAAGATACCACCAAGAAGGGACAGGCTGTGTTAACCAATGCTGCTTTAAGTGCTTCTTCTTCGCTCAGTCCTTCATCTACAACACCACGTGATGGATCAAAATAGTCCAATGCTTTGGTCATTAGTAAATAAGTATTTGCATCAAAGTTTTTGCTAAAGCGGGTACCTTGGTATCGCAAGTAACTTTCTACCTGAAACTCGGCATCATAACCATACATAAATTCGCCCGATTTTAAATCACGACCAAATTTCTCTTTCATTGCTTCATCAGTTAAATAAGTAATATGCCCAACCATACGTGCCAAAATTAAACCACGACCTGGATAAGTATCATGTTGTAAATACTGACCTTCATGGAACTCAGGATCAGACAAAATTGATTGTCTTGCCACTTCATTAAATGCAATATTTTGGGCAGAAAGTTTTGGAGTGCTGGCAATAATCACGCATTTTTTTAATCTGTTTGGATAATCAACCGACCACTGCAAGGCTTGCATTCCGCCCATAGAGCCGCCAACAATGGCATACCAAACATCAATTTCTAGTTTATCCGACAGCATGGTTTGCGTTTTTACCCAATCTTTTATGGTAACTAATGGGAAGTCGGATGCATACGGTTTTCCCGTTTGCGGATTGATGGATGTAGGACCCGTTGAGCCATAGCAACTGCCAATATTATTTAAACAAACCACATAATACTTATTGGTATCTATTGGTTTGTTTGGTCCAATAAAGCTGTCCCACCAGCCTGGCTTTTTATCATCTTTACTATGATAGCCTGCTGCATGATGGCTGCCAGACAAAGCATGACAAATTAAAATGGCATTGCTTTTATCTTGATTCAGTGTGCCATAGGTTTCTACCATTAAATCAAACTCTGGCAGGGTGCGATTACATTCTAAAGTTAATGGCGTATCAAAATGAATTTTTTGCGGCGTCACCATCCCTACAGAGCCACCAGAACCATCGATAGATTCGCTCACAGAGCCAGCAACCCGACCTTCAGCCGATTTGTTTCTTGAATCTGATTTATCAGGTGTTTTTGTTTTGTATTGTTGCTTTTGTTGCATGATTAATTGCTTACCTTAAGCATAAAAAACGATTAATCCTCTATTGTAGGTACTCGTGGATTAAAGTACAACTGATAAGTGAAACATTTATACAGATAACCTTTGTAAGCCTCACTATTTTATAGGTATAATGTGACTTCAATATTTTCTTCTACGAGGTTTTAAGCACATGAGCAACCCATCAAACCAATCTCTTAGCTATAAAGATGCTGGCGTAGATATCGACGCTGGAGAAGCACTGGTTAGCCGAATAAAATCGGTAGCTAAATCCACCACTCGTCCTGAAGTGGTTGGTGGATTAGGTGGATTTGGCGCATTATGTCGCATTCCACAAGGCTATAAATCTCCCCTATTGGTTTCAGGTACAGATGGTGTTGGCACCAAACTTAAGCTTGCTCTACAATTTAATCAACATGACAGCATTGGTATCGACCTTGTTGCCATGTGTGTTAATGACTTGCTTGTTTGCGGTGCAGAGCCGTTATTCTTTTTAGATTATTATGCCACTGGCAAACTGGATGTTGATACAGCAGCAACCGTTGTAACCGGCATTGGCGAAGGCTGTAAGCAGTCTGGCTGTGCACTAATTGGTGGTGAAACTGCCGAAATGCCTGGCATGTACCAAGATGAAGATTATGATTTGGCAGGCTTTTGTGTTGGCGTGGTAGAAGAAGATGAAATCATTACTGGCGACAATGTAGCAAAAGGTGATGTATTAATCGGTTTAAAATCTAATGGGGCTCACTCAAACGGTTATTCATTAGTGCGTAAAGTGATTGAAGTAAGTGCGACAGACATCAACACCGATATACAGCTTGATGGCATGAGTTTTAAAGATGCAATGATGGCGCCAACCAAAATTTATGTTAAATCTATTCAGGCGTTGCAAAAAAGTCTGGGTAACCAAAATATCCATGCAATGGCGCACATTACTGGTGGTGGCTTAACAGAAAACCTGCCACGTGTGTTACCGGATGACTTAACCGCACAAATTGATACAGCAAGCTGGCAATTTAGTGACCTATTTAAATGGTTACAAACCAATGGTAACATTGAACAAACCGAGATGTATCGCACGTTTAACTGTGGGGTTGGCTTTGTTGTAGTGGTACCAGCAGACCAAGCTGATAAAGCAATTAGCATCCTTAACAACGCTGGAGAAACTGCTTGGAAATTGGGTGAAATTGTTGCACGTGAACAAGATGCGGTCACGTATCAATCACTGTAAACTTTAAAATACATGGTCGTCAGTTCAAACATAATAGTTAACTGAATTTTAGCCATGACAAACCGATATAAAGCAAAGTTTTTAACAGGTTTTATTTAAAAAGTTGATATTTTGAGCACATGGCTCAGTCAATATCTTTAGCCCCAAATTGATTATAAAAAAGGTGTATCATTGATACACCTTTTTGTTACCGAGTTTTGTTACACAATCGTTTAATCACTTAATAAATGAGAGCCTCATGAACGAACAAAAATTAAAAATAGCCGTATTGGTATCAGGCAATGGCAGTAACTTACAAGTTTTAATAGACGCTCAAAAAACAGCAGAATTACCCATAGAGATTGTTGGGGTTATTAGCAACCGAGAAGATGCTTACGCTATTGAACGCGCCAATCAAGCAGGTATTAATGTTGCCGTACTGTCTCATACGCCATCAGGCAAACGCATGAAAATATCAACTTTTGAGCAACATGCACTCGAACAATTAAAACAATGGCAACCTGATTTAATTGTACTTGCTGGCTTTATGCGTGTATTAAGTGGCGACTTTATTAATGCCTGCCCTGCCCCAATGATTAACCTACATCCATCACTTTTGCCAAAATTTAAAGGCTTAGATACCCACGCCAGAGCCATAGAAACTGGCGAGACTTATCATGGTTGTAGCGTACATGTTGTAACAGCAGAACTAGATGCGGGTGCAGTTATTGCGCAAGCGCTATTAAAGATTAATGCATCTGATACTGCCGAAACTCTACAAAATCGAGTACATGAGCTTGAATACAAAATTTTGCCTTGGAGCATTAATCTCATTGCAAAAGGCATGTTTGCAAACGGCGATAAAAAGCTCGATTTAAATAACCTGCCCCATCCAACATGTTTACCCGCATTACCTTGGAAGTTGGCATTTGTTGAGTAACCTTTGTTGAATAACCGTTGCAGCTTTAATATAAGATGATTTATATAACCCGTTTTACATAAAGCAAGTTTAATAAATAATTTGTCAAACAGTTAAAACCGAGAAAAACACTCAGATTTTTTGCCAAAGGTTAGTTTTTTCATTAAAATTGCAAGACTACAAATATAATTACATGAGGCATTCATGCAAGCAATACGCAAATTTTTTCAGTCAGAAATAGCCGGTGGTTTGGTGCTCGCCGCTGCCGCTATTTTAGCGATGATAATTGCAAATACCCCTTTGTACGACCACTATCACCACTTATTAGAAATTTCTATTGGTGTGCATGTTGATGACTTTGTTATCGACAAACATGCACTGCATTGGATTAATGACGGATTAATGGCTATTTTCTTTTTCTTGGTTGGGCTTGAGCTTAAACGAGAAATGCTTGTTGGTGAGTTATCAGAAGTACGGAAGGTTATTCTGCCTGCCTTAGCAGCGGTTGGCGGTATGGTCGTGCCTGGGCTTATTTATGCCGCAATGAACTGGGGTAATCCAGACTATTTAAATGGTTGGGCAATCCCTGCCGCAACAGATATTGCTTTTGCTTTAGGTGTTATTAGTTTGTTGGGTAACCGAGTACCGGCTTCCCTAAAAATATTTTTGGCATCCATTGCAATTTTTGATGATATTGGCGCCATTTTAATTATTGCTTTCTTTTATTCACATGGTTTGTCTTTTTCTGCATTAGGTATTGCCGCTGTTGCCCTTGCCATTTTGTTTGTATTAAATCGTTTAAACGTCACACGCATTACGCCATACATACTTATTGGGATTGTCATGTGGGCAGCGGTGTTAAAGTCTGGTATTCATGCAACCATTGCAGGGGTTTTACTTGCACTGTGTATCCCTATGTGGGATAAAGACGATGAAGAGCATTCACCATTAGAAGACTTAGAGCATGACTTGCAAGATGCCGTTGCCTTTGTCATTTTGCCAATTTTTGCATTTGCTAATGCCGGCATTAATTTAACGGATGCGGGTATTGGTGATCTTGTACACCCCGTGCCAATGGCAATTACTGCTGGTTTGTTTTTAGGCAAACCGATTGGTGTGATGCTGTTTAGCTGGATTGGCGTAAAACTTGGGCTTGCATCCATCCCGAAAGGGGTTACTTGGCATCATATTTTTGGTGTATCGTTACTTTGTGGTATCGGCTTTACGATGAGCTTATTTATTGGTGGGCTTGCATTTGGTGGTATAGAAAAAGCATTTGATGAGCGTTTAGGCATTATTATCGGCTCATTACTTTCTGGTATTGCTGGTTATATTTATCTAAACATTATTACTAAAAAGAGTAAACATTTAGATTTAACCAAATAGCTTGTTTAAGCAAAGTTCGCTCATAAAAAACGCCTAACATTAAATTAAAAAAGTTAGGCGTTTTTTTGTATTTCAGTATTTAAACCTCAAAGAGCGCAGGCTTACATCGCAATGTCGACATGACATTTTGCTAATTCTTCACTAATAAATTGGTTTACTTCTAGTGTCATACTACCTTCTTCAACCGAATCATTAAGTGCTGTATATTTTTGCCCCAACTCAGTATTAGAAAACGCCATAACCTCTTTAACTTGCGCTTCTGTTGGCTCTAATGCAGGCTCTTTAATTGTGCCACCAAACGCAATAATAATTTGATCACGCCCATAATTTGTAAACGCTTTTGCCGCATCAGAAGAATACACTTCGTTCAATTTAGCGAGTTCCTCTTTAGTGAAGTCTTTCTCTAAAATGGACTCCAATTTTGACTCTAATCGTTGTACATCAATCGACTCGATACATTCTACTTGTTGCTCATCCAAACCACCCATCCCTTTAATTGCACTAAAACCTACCTTTGCAGACTCCGCCGTGATATGTGCAAGTTGTTTGGCTGGTGATGCCTGTTCATCCGTTTTAGCGCAACCAGTAATAACAGTTATTGCGACAATCATTGAGGTAATCATGGCAGTTTTTTTAAAAAGCTTCATATAATTTATACACCATAGTGAGTTATCAAAGTTTACAAAAAATGCGTTAAAAGCGATATAGAAATAACGCTTTCAATGTTGCTATTTATTTGCCTAAAATGCTAACAGTACCCCCATAAATTTTCAATAACAATACCGTATAATAATGGTAAATAGCTTTAAAAATTAGCGACAAAAAAACCGTTTATTAACATACTTATCGTATATCAATAAACGGTTACAACAAAACAGGCAATAAAAGAAAACAGTTAATAAAAGCTGCAAACCTAAAACCAAAAATTAACATGACTATTTAATGTCTACCTGGCATTTTGTAAGCTCTTGGGTTAAAAAGTTTTCCATTACCAGTGCCAATCCACCCTGCTCTTCTGATTCATAAACTTCTGCATACTTAGTACCTAAATCAGATTCTCGAAACTCTAAAACTTCTTTCATTTGTTTTTCAGTAGGTTTTGCACTCGGGTTATCTACCGTACCACCTGTTGCCATAATTGTTTGTTCTCGGCGATAGTTAATGAAAGCCTGCGCAGGTTCTGAAGCATTAAATTCATTAATTTTTTTAAGTTCTTCGGCAGTTAGCGCTGTTTCTAAAATAGTTTTGACCTTACCCTCCATCGAGCTAAAATCTATGTTATCAACACAAGACTTTTGCTCATCATTTAACCCACCAAACTGTTTAATTTCATTCGTTACGACAGAGGCTTGTTCTATGGTTGTTTTTGCTAATTTCTCAGCTTGAGAAGCACTATCGGCAGCGCCCGCACAACCCACAAGCATCAACACACTAACTAGCCCAACAAAATGATTTTTTAAAAGATTCATAAGTGCTCCTAACTTTTAGTATAAATTGCTACCTGGCGGTAATTGTATTTTGCCTTCCTCTTCTGCAACCATTTGACGTGCAACGTGCATAATAAGATGGCGCAACCATCTATGTGCGGGGTGATGTTGTAATAAAGGAGACCATGCCATGGTAAGCTCAAATTCTGGAATAAAAAATGGGGGTTCTTTGATAATAATACTGTCGTTTTTTGCTTGCATTTTTGCAACACGCGTAGGCAGCGTTGCTATCAAATCTTTATTTGCTGTTAACATAGCAGGCATTTGGTAATGACGTGTAAACACACTAATTTGGCGTTTTTGCCCTAAACGATGCAAGGCCTGATCAATAGACCCAAGACCACCAGATTTATCTGGATTAACCCCAAAGCCAACGCCCATCCCTGTTTTTGATACCCATACGTGTTGGGCTTCTAGGTAATTTTTTAGGTTAAAATTAGGTAAATACGGGCTATCTGCCGCTAATAAACAGCTAAACGTATCTCGCCACACCAACACCTGATGAAAACTTTGAGGGATTTCATTAAAACGGTTAATTGCTAAATCAACACGCCCTTGTTCCATATCTCTATAAGAAACATCCGAGGGGGTTAAAAAGTCTAAAACGACGTTGGGTGCCTCACTTCGCAGTGCTTTTACTAGCCTTGGTACAAGCGTTGCCTCAGCGTAGTCAGACGTCATAATACGGAACACACGTGAGGTACTAAAGGGACGAAAATCCGTGCGTGGTTCTAATACCTGAGTTAAATCAGCTAATATTTCTCTTACTCTAGGTTGTAACTCAAGTGCTCTTTCTGTTGGGGTCATACCCTCACTAGAGCGCACCAGCAATGGGTCATTAAACAGTTTACGCAATCGACGTAAGATATTGCTCATGGCTGGCTGCGTGATGCCCAATTGCTCTGCTGCACGAGTCACATTTTTTTCTCGCAACAAGACATCTAAATGCACCAATAAATTTAAATCTACCCTTTGTAAGTTCATTCGCTATCAACTCGTTAGTTTATTGTTAAGGCTATTCCTAAAGCCCAAAAAAATATTTTCTTACACTCCATGAATAGTCAGTCATTTGTACTTTTTATGAGCATTTTATCACATAAGTAACTGATAATAAATAACTATATATTTAAGAAATACTTAAAATAACAATCATAAATTAGATAAATCTTTTAAGTCAAGCTATAGTGACCTTAGGTTTAAAAGTCATTGTATATATCTGCTATAAATAAGCCATAAATAAAAAGTTATTTAAAATGCAATTATACACCATGTTCAACCTTTTCCCCCAATCTATTTAACTAGATAAAATAGGCTTATAGATTGGTTTCATCAGTGAACTATATACACAACCAACTAGGAGTTATAGTAATGACAGCATACACTTCAGCTTTAGAACACGTACGTGCTATTAAAGAAAAATTTGGCGACACTTGGGCAGATATTAACCCAGAAAACGCTGCACGTATGATGGTACAAAACAAATTTAAAACTGGTTTAGACGTTGCTAAGTACAACGCTGCTATCATGCGTAAAGACATGGCAGAGTATGATGCTGATCACAGCAAGTACACTCAGTCTCTAGGCTGCTGGCATGGTTTTGTGGCACAGCAAAAAATGATTGCTGTTAAAAAACACCATGGCACTACCAGTAAGCGTTACCTATACCTATCTGGTTGGATGGTTGCTGCATTGCGTTCTGAGTTTGGTCCACTACCTGACCAATCAATGCATGAAAAAACTTCTGTACCAGCACTTATCGAAGAACTATACACTTTCTTACGCCAAGCAGATGCTGTTGCATTAAACGACTTATTCCGTCGTCAAGCAGCTGGTGAAGAC